>NCDS01000082.1 GCA_002280315.1 Rhodobacterales bacterium 32-66-7
CCGATGGCCTGTGCCGCACCGAAGACGCCCATCCGTGCCCCTTCACGGGCCTCGGTGCCGTCCCGGGCAAGGCCCATCATCGCGCCGATGGCCGCAACGGCAAAGACGCCGTTGGCAAGGCCCAGCGCAAAGACATTCACCCCGATGGGCCAGCCCGGCCCGGTCTGCGCGCCAAGCGCCAGCGCCACCAATGCGGCACCCGACAGCACGCAACCCCCGGTGATCCAGACCCGGATCGGCACCGCGATCCGCCGCGCCAAGGCCGTGCCCGAGGCAAGGACGATCAGCATCCCCGCCAGCGCCCCGGCATGGTGCTGCCCACCCAGGGCGGTGCTTTCGCCGACGGTCATGCCGAAGACATGGCCCGCAAACGGCTCCAGGATCAGGTCCTGCAGGTTGTAGGCCAGCATCGAGGCGAAGACAAAGATCGTGAACATCCGGGTGCGCGGGTCGGTCCAGATCTCGCGCGCGACGGCGGCGAAGGGGACAGGGCGCGAAGGCGTGCGTCGCTCACCCCCGCCATCCTGGCCCCAGACGCCGATCAGCGTCAGGCCGACCGCCACGCCCGCGACCCCCAGCGTCACCCAGACCAGCCGCGCCGGGGTGTAGGGGTCCAAAAGCTGCCCCGCCGTGATCCCGGTCAGCGCAAGGCCCGCGATCATCATGATCCAGACCGCACTTCCGGCAGCGGCCTGGCGCGAAGGCTCAACCTTTGCGGCCAGAAGAGCCAGAAGGTTGGTGCCCGCAGCGCCAATGCCAAGCCCGATCAGGATGAAGGACGGCACCGCCGCCCCGATCCCCCAACCAAGGTGCAAGCCCATCAGCCCGACCGACAGCGCCGCCCCGACCGCTCCCAGCGCAAGGGCGACCACGCCCCCGATGATCCACGGCACCCGCCGACCCCCTTGATCCGCGCCATGGCCGAAATGCGGACGCAGGAATTGCGTGGCATAGTAGACCGACAGCCCGAGGCGAAGGATGTTCGGCCAGCTCAACCCCATCACAACCCCCTGAGCGCAAAGGCGGAAATCATCATGCCGGTCACGTAAAGCACCACCCCGGTGCCGTTGTACCAGGGGGCCTTGCCCTTCGGATCGCGGAACAGGACCCGCATCGCCGCCAGTTGCAGGACAAGCACCGCAAGGACCGCGAGGCCGTGCCAGGGTTTGCCGAACAGCACCAGAAGCGCGACCACCAGCGCCTGCGCCAGCCCCATCACGGTGCAGGCGATCCGCGCCGCAACCTCAGGCCCCAACACGACGGGGAGAGAGCGGACACCATGCTGGCGGTCCCCCTCCAGCGCCTTGAAATCGTTCAGCGTCATGATGCCATGCGCGCCGAAAGCGTAAAGAAGCGCAATCGTGATGATCTCGAACCCCGGCGGTCCGGCCAGAAGGACGGCGGCCCCGGTGAACCAGGGCAGGCCCTCGTAGCTGAGGCCCACCAGCCCCGGCCCCCACCAGCCGGAGCGTTTCAGGCGCACCGGCTCGGCGCTATAGGCCCAGGCGGCGATGACACCGACCACCGTCGCGCCGAAACCCCATGGGCCAAGCAGCCAACCCACGGCCAGCGACAGGACCGTCATGGCGAGCGCGATCCACAGGCCCCAGCGCCCGGGAATTCGGCCCGAGGGGATTGGCCGGTCGGGTTCGTTCACCGCATCGACATGCCGGTCGCACCAGTCGTTGGCGGCCTGGCTCATCCCGCAGACGATGGGACCGGCAAGCACCATGCCAAGGCTCACCGTTTGCCAGTTGGCACCCAGCGGCACGCCCGAGGACACCGCACCACACAGAAACGCCCAGACCGGCGGGAACCAGGTGATCGGCTTGATCAGCCGCAGCATGGCGCGGGGTTCGGGCAGGGTCCGGGGGTGGATCAGGTCGCTGACGGTCATGTGTCAATTAAACATTACACTTTGCCGTCAGGCAAGCGTTGCTTTCGTCGCAGGACGAAATTGGCGGGGACGAAATGAGGCGGGATGAACGAGGCCGCTCGTCCGGCCCTCGCGGACTGAGTTGACAGCGAAGAGCGCCGCAGGCGACGATGAGCGGGGGGATGAGCGGGGGGATGAGCGGGAGATGACCCTAAGGCTACTCGCCGTCGCGGTTCAGGATGCCGTATTTCCGCAGCTTCACATAAAGCGACTGGCGCGACAGGCCCAGCATGTCGGCCGCTGCGACCCGGTTGTTGCGCGTCAACTCCAACGCGGTCTCGATACACATCTTCTCGATCACATCGGTGGTTTCGGCCACGATGTCGCGCAAGGTCGAGGACCCGACAAGCTCCATCACCGAGCGCGCACCATCGTCCGGCACCCCGCCCCCGGCGCGGCGCAACGTCTCGGCCCGGCTCGCGTCGCGGATGACGAGCACCAGGACCGGGTTCGGCCGGTCGTTCAGCCAGCTTGCCGACAGTTCGACCGCGATCTGGCCCGAGAAATCGGTGGTCAGCCGGGTCGCATACAGCCGCAATTGCCCGGTGTGACGAACGTTGTCGAGCAGCATCCGCAGATCGACCGAGCCGCGGACGAGGTAATCGGCCAGCGACCGGCCCCGCACCGTGGCGATGCTGCTGGCATCGGTGAGGTTCAGGAACGCCTCGTTCGCGGCGCGGATCACGCCGTCCGCATCGGCGAAGACGATGCCGTCGACGCCCTCATGATAAAGCCGCGCCAGATTTTCGCCCAGCTCATCCGCGGATTGGGCCAGCTTTTCGGCCGGGTCGATCAGGCACAAAAGCACCTTCTCCCCCGCCGCGCGAAAGAGCTTTGGCGTCACCAGCACCCGGCGTTGTGAGCGGCGCGCGGTCACCTCCACCGGGGTTGCGGCATCGACGGCAGCGACATTGGACAGCGCATCAAGGAACTCGCCCCGCCGCCGGCCGTCAAACTCCTGCGCCACCTGCGCGCCGATCAGTTCGGCCCTTGTGCCGCCCAGCATCAATGCCGCCGCCGCGTTGAGGTCGGTGATCCGCGCGGTCGAGATCGACACCAGCATCACCGGGTCGCGCGTCACCTCCATCAGCACGCGGTAGCGGGTGTCGGCTTCGCGCTGCGCCTCATAGTCCCGCTCCAGCGCCAGTTGCGCCGCGACCAGTTGCTGCTGCACCTCGGCCAGCGGTCTGAGGTCGCGCCCCAGCATCAGGATGGAGCCATCGCCCCCCACCGCATGCACCGCATAGCGCATCGGAAATTCCCACCCCTGCTGGCCAAGGTGGTTCAACTCGACAAAGATGCCCTTCCGCCCGTCCTTGGGTCGGTCCTGCAGGTCGGCCATCCGCAGGTCGAACTTGCGGCGGCTTTCTTCGGTCAGGATGTCATGGAGCGGCATCCCCTCCCAGTCGGCAAGCTGGCCGAAGGATGGATGCGACGGGCTGACCAGCACCGACAGCACCTTGCGGTTCGGCGCGACCATCAGCGTCAGGTCCGCCGCCGAGACCAGAATCTCGGTCATCAACTCGGGCGGCAGCATCGGCAGCTTGCCAGAGGTCAGAAGATGGCGGCCGTCGGTCGTCACGCGGTTTCCAGACGTTGCAACGCGCCTTCGGTACCCCGCGCTTCCGCCACCGCTCGGGCGGCCTTGGCGGTCAGCATGCCGACCATGGCGAGATCGGGGTCCTGTGTCGCGATATCGGCCCCTAGCTTTGCCTGCATGTCGGGCATACGCTCCAGCATGGAGCCGCCCGCCGCCACCCAAAGCCTGCCCTGCGAGGCCTGCCTGATCGACCGCACGACCCGCGCCGCAGGCTCCACCCCCTGGTCGCAGCCGACCGAGACCATCGCCCCGTCGTAGCGCCCCGAGCAGACAAGGTCCTGCAGCCGGTCCATCGCAGGCGTGATCAGCACATGGGCAAAGGCCCCCCGGCGCCGCAACTGTTCGGCCAGAACCTGGACGCCGAAACTGTGCTGCTCGCCCAGGGGCAGCACCACCAGGATGGAAAGGCTGTCGACTGGAAGCTCAACCGGCGAGGTGCGGACGATCCGGTGCAGCAAGGTCTGCAGCCGCGCCATGCCGATCGTCACCGCGGCAAAGCCCGCGCTGTCACCCACCCAGTCGCAGCCAAGCGCGCGCGCCACGGCCGGGAAGTAGCCATCGACGAGATCGATTTCGGTGATACGCGCGCGGCGCAGGTCGCGGCGCAGGGTGTCGAACGCGGCAGGGTCGGTCGAGATCACGGCATCCTTCATCGCCTGCACGAGTGCGGCTTCCGAGGCTTGACGCGGGCTGCGCGCGGCCAGTTGGGCAACCACGCTCAACGCGACCGCCGACATGTCCATGCCGCAGCGCTGGCCGGGTTCGTTCTGTTGGCCGTTGCGCATCCCGCCACTCCCACTGCGCCCGCCGATGGGATTACCGGCACGGGCGCAGGACCGCACGGGCGCGATGACAACCCGGCGTGGTCAAAGTTTCCGCCAACCGGTCAGCAATGTCAAAGCAAATTGACACCCTGACCCCCGGACCCTGCGTCCTTCCGCCTATTCGGGCGAAAAATTAAGCAAATCAGGTCGGTTGCCCGATGATGCCGCTGGCTCTGGTCGCAAATGGCCGCAGCGAAGGCAATCGGCGCTCTGTAAGTTTTAGTTGACACCTTCGGCAAGGTGGGTAGGCTTTGAGCCATGAACCAGACCGCACCCTCCACCACCTTGATGCCGATGCCCGCCACAAGCGCGCGCCCGGGCCCGGGGCTTTACACGCCTGGACGGTCGTCCAGGGCGTGCTGGCCCCGGCGCAGTTCCTGGCCTTTGCGGTGTCGCTGATCCTGGTGCTGCGGTTTCTCTGGACCGGTGAGGGCTACATGGCCGCCACCGTGTCGATCCTGGTAAAGACCGGCTTCCTGTACCTGATCATGATCACCGGCGCCCTCTGGGAGAAGGAGGTTTTCGGCCAGTACCTCTTCGCCCCCGCCTTCTTCTGGGAGGATGTGTTCAGTTTCGCCGTCATCGCCTTGCATACGCTTTATCTTTACGGGCTCTGGTCCGGGGCCTTCGCCCCGGCCGAGCTGATGCTGATAGCCCTGGCGGCCTATGCCACCTATGTGATCAACGCCGGGCAGTTCCTGTGGAAACTGCGGCAGGCGCGGCTCGATGCGAGCCGACACTCAGGGGTGGCGGCATGAGCCTTGACACCCCGTTCCGAAGCTGCACCGACACCCCCGTCCTGAAAGAGCGTGGCCAGCGTGAGGTGTTCTGCGGTCTGACCGGGATCATCTGGCTCCACCGGAAGATGCAGGATGCGTTCTTCCTCGTCGTCGGGTCACGCACCTGCGCCCACCTTCTGCAGGCGGCCGCCGGGGTGATGATCTTCGCCGAACCGCGCTTCGGGACGGCGATTCTCGAAGAGAAGGACCTCGCCGGTCTCGCCGATGCCAACACAGAGCTTGACCGTGAGGTTGCGCGGCTTCTGTCGCGCCGTCCGGATATCAGGCAGCTGTTCCTCGTCGGCTCCTGCCCGTCCGAGGTCATCAAGATCGACCTTGCCCGCGCGGCCGAACGGCTGGACGGGATTCATGCCCCGAACGTGCGGGTCCTGAACTTCTCCGGCTCGGGGATCGAGACGACCTTCACCGAAGGCGAAGACGCCTGTCTTGCGGCGATGGTCCCCGCCCTGCCCGCAACCGATGCAGCCGAACTCCTTGTGGTCGGTGCCTTGCCGGATGTGGTCGAAGACCAGATGCTGGCGCTCCTCGCCGCGATGGGGGCGGGCCCGGTCCGCACCCTGCCCGCCCGCCGCTCCACCGACCTGCCCGCTGTCGGTGCGAACACCCGCTTCATCCTGGTGCAGCCGTTCCTCGGCGCCACCCATGCCGCCCTGATCAAGCGCGGCGCTGTCCCGATCCCGGCCCCGTTCCCGTTCGGCGCGGAAGGCTCCACCCTCTGGTTCCACGCCGTGGCCGATGCCCTCGGCCTTGACCGGGCAAAGGTTGACGCCACCCTCGCCGCCCCGCGCGCCCGTGCGCAGAAGTCCGTGGCCGCTGTCGCCGAAACCCTGCGCGGCAAGCGGGTCTTCTTCTTTCCCGACAGCCAGCTGGAGATTCCGCTCGCCCGCTTCCTCGCGCGGGAATGCGGCATGATCCCGGTCGAGGTTGGGACCCCCTATCTCCACCGCGAGTTGATGGCCCCCGAACTTGCGCTTCTGCCGCATGGCCCGACCATTTCCGAAGGCCAGGACGTGGAACTCCAGCTTGACCGCGCCCGCGCCGCCCGTGCCGACCTGACCGTCTGCGGCCTTGGCCTTGCCAATCCGCTGGAGGCGGAAGGCCTGACCACCAAATGGGCGATCGAACTCGTGTTCACCCCGGTCCATTTCTACGAACAGGCCGCCGACCTTGCCGGCCTCTTCGCAAGGCCGCTTCGCCGCCACGCCCTCCTGACGCCGGAGGCTGCGGAATGATCCCTGTCATCCTTTCTGCTCAAATATCCCGGGGTCCGGGGCAGCGCCCCGGGTGCCAGCCATGAAGCTGACCCTCTGGACCTACGAAGGCCCGCCGCATGTCGGCGCGATGCGTGTCGCGACCGCGATGAAGGGCCTCCACTATGTCCTTCACGCCCCGCAGGGCGACACCTATGCCGACCTTCTCTTCACGATGATCGAGCGGCGCAATCACCGCCCGCCGGTCACCTACACCACCTTCCAGGCCCGCGACCTTGGCGCTGACACCGCGAACCTTTTCAAGGACGCCGCCCGGGATGCGTTCACACGCTTCCAGCCGCAGGCGATGATCGTCGGCGCGTCCTGCACGGCGGAACTGATCCAGGACGATCCGGGCGGTCTGGCCGAGGCGCTGAACCTGCCCTGTCCGGTCATCCCGCTCGACCTGCCCTCTTACAGCCGCAAGGAAAACTTCGGCGCGGATGAGACGTTCTTTCAGATCGTGAAGGTTCTGGCAAAGCCCCTGCCCCGCAGCGAGGCCGTCACCTGCAACCTGATCGGCCCGACAGCACTTGGGTTCCGGCACCGCGACGACGTGACCGAACTGACCCGCCTTCTGGCCACGATGGGGATCGCGGTCAACGTCTGCGCGCCGCTCGATGCCACCCCGGCCGACATCGCCCGTCTGGGGGCGGCGCATTTCAACGTGCTGATGTATCCCGAAACCGCCGAGACCGCCGCGCGGCATCTGGAAAAGACCCTGGGCCAGCCCTTCACCAGGGTCGTGCCGATCGGCACCCACGCCACCCGCGATTTCCTGGCCGAGGTGGCCACGATCACCGGCTTGGCCCTGCCGCCCGAGACCGGCCTTCGCCAGCCCTGGTATGCGGCTTCGGTCGATTCGACCTACCTCACCGGCAAGCGCGTCTACATCTTCGGCGACGGCACCCATGCCATCGCCGCCGCCCGCATCGCCGCCAAGGAGATCGGGTTCGAGGTTGTCGGCCTTGGGGCTTACAACCGCGAACAGGCCCGCTCCCTCCGCGCCGCGGCGAAGGCCCTTGGCGTCGAGCCCCTGATCACCGACGACTATCTGGAGGTCGAGGCCGAGATTGCCCGCCTGCAACCCGAACTCATCCTCGGCACGCAGATGGAGCGTCACATCGCCAAGCGTCTTGGCATCCCCTGCGCGGTGATCTCGGCCCCCGTCCACGTCCAGGACTTCCCCGCCCGCTACTCGCCCCAGATGGGCTATGAGGGCGCGAATGTGATCTTCGACACCTGGGTCCATCCGCTGGTGATGGGCCTTGAAGAGCACCTTCTGACCATGTTCCGTGAGGATTTCGAGTTTCACGACGCCGCCGGCCCCAGCCACCACGGGGCCAAGGCAAGCGCCCGACCAGAGCCTCTGGTGGCGATGGCGGGTGCCTCCGGCGGGGATATTTTTCCAGAAAGGATGCCAGAAAGGATGCCAGAAAGGATGACCGCAGAGCCCGTGACGGGTGAGGTCATCTGGCTGGCGGATGCCGAGCGCGAATTGAAGAAGATTCCGTTCTTCGTGCGCGGCAAGGCCAAGCGCAACACCGAGAAGTTCGCCGCCGACAAGGGTGTGACCGCGATCAGCGTCGATACGCTTTACGAAGCAAAGGCCCATTATGCGCGATGATCGTCCCATCAGGGCCGAAGAGGCCGCCCTTCCGCCGAAGGCGAAGGGGTACCGTTTCGTCATCCTGACGCTGGATGCGCATGCCGCAGGTCCCGCCGCCCGCATCGCGCCGCGCCTTGCCAGGGACTTTCCGGGGTTGCAGGTGTCGGTCCATGCGGCTGCCGAATGGGCCGAGAACCCGGCATCGCTTGCCCGGGCCAAGGCTGCCGTGGCCGGGGCCGATATCGTCGTGGCGAACCTTCTGTTCATCGAGGAACATATCAACGCGATCCTGCCCGACCTTCTGACGGTTCGCGACAGGCTTGATGCCTTTGTCGGCGTGATCGCCGATCCGCAGATCGTCAAGCTGACGAAGATGGGCGATCTTGACATGTCGAAGCCCGCCTCGGGCGCGATGGCATTCCTCAAGAAACTGCGGGGCACGAAGGCTCCCGGCTCCGGCTCGGGGCAGAAGCAGATGGCGCTTCTCCGGCGGTTGCCGAAGATCCTGCGCTGGATCCCCGGCAAGGCGCAGGACATGCGCGCCTGGTTTCTGTCGATGCAATACTGGCTTGGCGCGTCCGACGACAATCTTGAGGCGATGATCCGCTTTCTTGTCGGGCGGTATGCCACGAAGCACGGCTGGAAGGGGGCGGTTGCGGCGGCTCCGGTCGACTACCCCGATGTCGGGCTTTATCACCCGACGCTGACGGCGCGGATCACCACGGATGCCCGCGACCTGCCGCGTCCGAAGGGGGCGACCGCCACGGTCGGCCTTCTGATGCTGCGGAGCTACATCCTGGCCGCCGACACCGCGCATTATGACGCCGTGATCAAGGCGTTCGAGGCGAAGGGTATCGCCGTTCTGCCCGCCTTTGCCGGGGGTCTGGACGGGCGCCCGGCGATCGACGCCTATTTCAAGGGCCGCGTCGACGCGATGGTGTCCTTGACCGGGTTCTCGCTTGTGGGCGGTCCGGCCTATAATGACAGCCCGGCGGCGGTTCAGGCCCTGTCCGCGCTGGACGTGCCTTACATCGCCGCCCATCCGTTGGAGTTTCAGTCCCTGCGCCAATGGCAGGCTGCCGCCGGTGGGCTTGGCCCGGTGGAAACCACCATGCTGATCGCACTCCCCGAGATCGACGGCGCGACCAACCCCACGGTTTTTGCCGGCCGCCACGACCCCGAGGGCTGCAATGGCTGCGGCCGGATGTGCAAACCGGCGTCGGTCGAGGCGGCTGAGACCCGCGCCATGTCGCCCTGCCCCGAGCGGATCGAGGCCTTGGCCGACAAGGTCGCGCGGCTGGCGCGTCTCCACCGCTCCGCCACCGCGACGCGGAAGCTCGGCATCGTCCTTTACGGCTTTCCGCCGAACGCCGGGGCTGCCGGAACTGCCGCCTATCTTGGTGTGTTCGAGAGCCTGTTCAACACCTTGCACGCGCTGAAAGCCGATGGCTACGATCTGACGCCGCCCGACAGTGTCGAGGCCCTGCGCGAGGCGGTCCTGAAGGGCAACGCCGCCCGCCATGGCCAGCCCGCGAACGTCCACACCACCGTCCCCGCCGCCGAGATTGTCGCCAAGACCCCCTGGCTGGCTGAGGTCGAGGCCGCCTGGGGCCCCGCCCCCGGCCGCATCCAGACCGACGGGCGCGGGGTGCATGTCCTTGGCCACCAGTTCGGCAATGTCTTCGTCGGCCTCCAGCCGGTCTTCGGCTATGAGGGCGACCCGATGCGGTTGCTGTTCGAGAAGGGTTTCGCCCCGACGCATGCCTTCACCACCTTCTACCGCTGGCTGCGCGAGGATTTCAGGGCCGATGTCCTCCTCCACTTCGGGATGCATGGCGCTTTGGAGTTCATGCCGGGCAAGCAGGCCGGGGTCGGCGCACAATGCTGGCCCGACCGGCTGATCGGCAACCTGCCGAACGTCTACCTTTACGCCGCGAACAACCCCTCCGAGGCGACGCTGGCCAAGCGCCGGTCGAACGCGGTGACCATAACGCACCTGACGCCGCCCCTGGCGCGGGCGGGGCTTTACAAGGGTCTGGTGGACCTCAAGGACACCCTCACCCGCCTGCGCGCGACCGAGGTTGAGGCAAGCGATTACGCCGACCTTGCGGCGCTGGCGCTTGATCAGGCGAAGGCGGTCGATCTGACCGGAACCCTCGATACCCTCTGGCTGAAGCTTCTGGAGACCGAAGGCGCCCTGATCACCGATGGCCTCCATGTCCTGGGCCGTACGCCCGATCCGGCGGCGATGGCGGAACTTCTGTCGCTGATCCCCGAAGAGGCGCGGGCCGAGGCTGCGCGCCACATGGGCCAGGATACGGAAATCCCAGGTCTTTTGCGCGCGCTTTCTGCCCGCTATATCGCACCGGTGCCGGGGGGCGATCTGATCCGCTCGCCCGCCATCCTGCCCACGGGGCGCAATATCCATGCCTTCGATCCGTTCCGGATGCCGACCGCCTTTGCGCTTGCCGACGGCGCGGCGCAGGCCGAGCGGTTGCTGGACGCCCACCCGACCCTGCCGCATTCGGTGGCGCTGGTCCTGTGGGGGTCGGACAACATCAAGTCGGATGGCGGGCCGATCGCCCAGGCGCTGGCGCTGATGGGCGCGACGCCCCGGTTTGACCATTACGGCCGGCTTTCAGGGGCTGATCTGATCCCGCTTTCCGAGCTTGGCCGGCCAAGGATCGACGTTGTGATGACGCTTTCGGGCATCTTCCGCGACCTGCTGCCTTTACAGACCCGGATGCTGGCCGAGGCTGCGTGGAAGGCCGCCTCTGCCGACGAACCCCTGGCGCAGAACTTCATCCGCGCCCATTCGCTGGCTTACGCCAAGGCGATGGGGGTGGACCTTGAGACCGCCGCGCTGCGGGTGTTTTCCAATGCCGAGGGGGCTTACGGCTCGAACGTCAACACCCTCGTCGGCTCCTCCGCCTTTGGCGAGGAGGACGAGCTGGCCGATGCCTATGAGGCGCGGAAGAGCTTTGCCTACGGGGTGAACGGCAAGCCGGTGAAGCAGGCGAAGCTCCTCCAGCAGGTGCTGGGCGATGTGGATCTGGCCTACCAGAACCTGGAATCGGTGGAGCTGGGGGTGACCTCGGTCGACCATTACTTCGACACGCTGGGCGGGGTCGCCCGTGCGGTGCGCCGCGCGCATGTCTCGAACGGGGGCGGGGGTGAGGCGACGCCGGTCTACATCGGCGACCAGACCCGTGGCGGCGGTCAGGTCCGCACGTTGAAGGACCAGATTGCGCTGGAAAGCCGGTCGCGGACGCTGAACCCGAAGTTCTATGAGGGCCTTCTGCGCCACGGGGCCGAAGGGGTGCGGCTGATCGAAAGCCATGTGACCAACACGATGGGCTGGTCGGCCACCACCGGCCATGTCGATCCTTGGGTCTACCAGCGCCTGTCGGAGACCTTTGTGCTGGATGAGGCGATGCGGCAGCGGCTGGCTGATCTGAACCCCGAAGCCTCGGTCCGGATGGCGGGGCGGCTGCTGGAGGCGTCGGACCGGCAATACTGGACGCCGGATGCGGCGACGCTCGCCGCCCTCCAGCGCGCGGCGGACGAGTTGGAAGACCGGATGGAAGGGATCGCAGCGGAATGACCCGGTTGCGCACCCTTGAGACCTGTCGGAGCGGGGGCCAGCCCCCGCACCCCCGGAGTATTTTTGAAAAGAGCAAGCTGATCAGTGGTTTGTTTGCCGAAATGGAGACCATATGAGCCCGAGAGACGATATCCCAAGCCTGCGCGGCATGGACGGCGACGGGTCGGTGCAGGTGCATCTTGACCCTTCACAGAAGATCGAGGGCGCGAAGGTGTTTTCGGTCTATGGCAAGGGCGGGATCGGGAAGTCGACGACCTCCTCCAACCTTTCGGCCGCCTTTGCCACGATGGGCAAGCGGGTGTTGCAGATCGGTTGCGACCCGAAACATGACTCAACGTTCACATTGACCGGCAAGCTGCAGCCGACGGTGATCGACATCCTGAAAGAGGTCGATTTCCACGCCGAGGAGCTGCGGCCGGAGGATTTCGTCACCATCGGTTATGGTGGCGTGAAGTGCGTGGAGGCGGGGGGGCCCCCTGCGGGCACCGGCTGCGGCGGCTATGTCGTGGGGCAGACGGTGAAGCTGTTGAAGCAGCACCACATGCTGGACGACACCGATGTGGTGATCTTTGATGTCCTCGGCGATGTGGTCTGCGGTGGCTTTGCGGCGCCGTTGCAACACGCCGACCGGGCGCTGATCGTCACCGCGAACGATTTCGACAGCATCTATGCGATGAACCGGATCATCGCGGCGGTGCAGGCGAAGTCGTCGAACTACAAGGTGCGGCTTGCAGGCTGCGTCGCCAACCGCTCGAAGGACACCGACGAGATCGACCGGTATTGCCGGAAGGTCGGCTTCAACCGGCTGGCGCACATGCCCGACATCGATGCGATCCGCCGGAGCCGTCTGAAGAAGAAGACGCTGTTTGCGATGGACGACGAGCAGGACATCGTGATGGCGCGGGCCGAATACATCCGCCTGGCCGATGCCTTGTGGAAGTCGGTCAGCCTGCCGGAAAGCTTCCCCGAGTCGCTGCCCGACCGCGAGATCTTTGAACTGCTGCGGTTGACCTCGGACGCGCCGGTTTCTCGCATCCGCCAGACGGTGCGCGAGGGGCGGGACAGGATGCGCGCGCTGATGCTGTCGCGCTTGCCGCAGGATCTGCGCGGGGCGCGGGTGCTGGACGCGGGCTGCGGCACGGGTGCTATGACCGAGGCGCTGGCGCTGCGGGGGGCCACCGTGGTTGCCGCCGATATCTCGCCGAAGCTGGTTGCCATCGCCCGGGCGCGGATGCCTGCAGACCTGCTGTCACAGGTCAGCTTTCATGCCGGTGACATGACCGACCCCGCGCTTGGGACCTTCGATGCCGTCCTCGCGATGGACAGCCTGATCTATTACGCTGCGACCGACATTGCCCGCACGCTCCACGCCGTTGGCGAGCGGGCCGGGCAGGTTGTCTTCACCGTCGCCCCCCGGACTCCCCTCCTGATGGTCATGTGGAACGCGGGCAAGCTTTTCCCGCAAGGCGACCGATCACCGGTGATGATCCCGCATGGGATCAACGATCTGTCGC
>NCDS01000083.1 GCA_002280315.1 Rhodobacterales bacterium 32-66-7
CAATTTCCGTTTTGCGATGGGCCGCTGAGCCATGAAATTCACGCTGAAAGACTACCAGGAAGAAGCCGTCAAGGACGTGCTGGTCAACCTCAAGAAGGCATCGCGTCGTTGGCGCGAGGACAAGGACAAGCACGCCTTCTCACTGACCGCGACAACCGGCGCAGGCAAGACCGTGATGGCGGCGGCCGTGTTCGAGGCGCTGTTCCACGGGGATGACAACTACGACATCGAACCCGATCCCGGCGCGGTGGTGATCTGGTTCAGCGACGATCCCTCCCTGAACGAACAGTCCCGGTTCCGTCTGCTGGAGGCATCCGACCGCATCTCGATCTCGGACCTGGTGGTCGTACAAAGCACCTTCCAGCGGGAAACGCTGGAGGCTGGGAAGATTTATTTCCTGAATACCCAGAAGCTGGGCAAGTCGAGCCTGCTGGTCCGTGGCCACGATGCCGATGATGAAGGCATCGAAAAGGATGGCCAGATGCGGATCATGCCCGACATGCGGTCGTTCACGATCTGGGACACCATTCAGAACACCATCGATGATCCGGCGCTGACTTTGTATCTGGTGTTGGACGAGGCGCATCGTGGGATGCGCGCAGCCACCGGGGCGGGCGAGAAGACCACCATCGTCAAGCGGCTGATCAACGGAACCGGTTCAGTCCCCGGCATTCCAGTCGTCTTGGGGATTTCCGCGACTGTGGATCGCTTCAACGCGGCGATGACCGACATGCAGGGCCGCGCCACGCTTCCTAATGTGGTCGTGGATTCTGCCAAGGTGCAAGCTTCGGGCCTGTTGAAGGACACGATCATCCTCGACGTGCCGAAGGAGGTGGGTCAGTTCGACACCGTGCTGGTCCGGCGTGGCACGGACAAGCTGAAGGACATCTCGGCGGCGTGGGCGGCTTATGCGCAAGCGCAGAATGACACAGACACCGTGTTGCCTCTGATGGTGTTGCAGGTGCCGAATTCCCCGGACCCAAACGACATCGGCCGGGCGCTAGACACGATCTATGACCGCTGGCCGGACTTGCCAGACGACGCCGTGGCGCATGTGTTTGGCGAGCACACCGCGCAGACCTTCGGTCGGCACACTGTTCCCTACATCTCGCCCGAGCGCGTGCAGGAGTCGACCTGGGTGCGGATCCTGATCGCCAAGGATGCCATCAGCACGGGCTGGGACTGTCCTCGCGCAGAAGTCATGGTCTCGTTCAGGCCCGCCAAGGACAAGACCCACATCACGCAGTTGCTCGGCCGCATGGTGCGCACGCCCCTCGCGCGCCGCATCCCGGGCAATGATCGCTTGAACGCCGTCGACTGCCTGCTGCCGTTCTTCGACGAACAGTCGGTCAGCGAAGTGGCCAAGGCCCTGATGTCGGGTGGCGATGGCGGCGACGACCTTCCCGGCCGTCGCGTTCTGATCAATCCGGCCGAGATGAAACCAAATCCGGCTATCGCGGAAGCCGTGTGGGAAAAGCTGGTGTCGTTGCCATCCCAGACATTGCCAAAGCGCCAGGCCCGCCCGGTGAAGCGCCTGACTTCGCTGGCGCATGAACTGGCGGCTGACGGGCTGCTGCCCGAAGCCGGGAAGCTGGCGCATGCCGAAATGCACAAAGTCCTTGAGGGAACGCGAGCCCGGTACAGGGACGAGATTGCCGCCTCGCGAAAAGCGGTGATGACGGTCGAGGGCAAGAGCCTGAAGACCGATATGAAGGCCGGGGAAATGACCTTCGATGATTTCCTCGAAGTCGCAGACTATGCGGTGATCGAGGATGCCTATCGCAGGGCTGGGCGTGCCATCAGCCCGGACCTGGCAACGACGTACAGCGACTTCATCGCCAAAGCCGACGGCGATCCAGACGACCTGGAAGGGGCGCTGATTGAAGCTCACGTCACTGTTGCGGCGCTTGGGCTGGTGCCGCAAGTAAAGGAGACGCTGGAGGCTGAGGCAGAGAAGCTCGCGACGCAGTGGCTCTCCAAGTATCGAGTCCAGATCAAAAGCCTGTCAGACGAACGGCAGGACGTTTACCGGCAGATCCGGGAAATGAGCGCCAATCCGATGGAGGTTGATATCGCGCGCCCGACTTCGTGGATGCAGCCAACTGTCATCCGCGAGGCCAACGGCAACGAAACGCCGCTGCCTCGCTTTGAGCGGCACCTCTTGTGTGGCGACGATGGCCTTTTCCCAGAGGACTTCAATACTTGGGAGGGCGAAGTCGTGAATGCCGAACTGAAGCGGGCGGGGACGATAGGATGGTATCGCAATCCTTCGCGAGCCAGTCAGGACTCGCTGGGCATCGTGTACGCCGAGGGCGAGGAAACGAAGATCGTTCGTCCTGACTTCGTGTTTCTTGGTCAACTGGCCGATGGATCAGTCGTTGCTGACATAGTCGACCCGCATGGCATCCAGTTCGGCGATGCGATGCCAAAGTTGAAGGGGCTATCCCGCTATGCAGAGACTTTCGGTGGCCAGTATCGCCGGATCGAAGCTGTTGCGAAGATTGGCGACAAATTCCGCGTCCTCGACTTGACGGAGCCTGGCACCCGAGCCGCCGTCGCAACGGCTCCGACAATCAAGGCCTTGTACGAGAGCGACGCAGCTGCGGACTACCTGGCCTAGGTCGCGCTAACTTCCGATGCCAGTCGCGCTTTCGAAGCTGATGCCAAAGCGAACGCCATCATCGCGGTCGGACAAGGTTTTGTTGGCTTTTCAAAATGTTGCGGCTCTGAACCGAAAGTGGTCCGGTTAACAGGTCTGGAGAATGTCGGCCCGGAGAGAACGCGTGTGCGCCCATTGGGGCGTGGGTCGGTTAACAGCCCCACCCGCATAACCCCCGAAAACAACGGAAAAATCCGGCCGAAGCCGGATCGGGAGAACGCTTTCGTGAGGGCAAGTGGCGGAAGCGGTGGGATTCGAACCCACGGTAGGGTTCCCCCTACGCTCAGTTAGCAACCGAGTGCTTTCGGCCTCTCAGCCACGCTTCCGTCGCTCTCCATTTAGCCATGGCGGCGCAAGGGGGCAAGAGGGAAAGGGCACGTCGCTGCGGCCAAGGCGCGCCCTCCCCCGCGACGGCCGAGTTCGGTCCGCGCGATCACCGATGCGGCGGGGTGGAGGTTGGCGACAGGACTGCCGACACAAGCTCCGGGTCAGCGCAGCTGTTGGCGGGCCCAAGCCACCACCTTGTCGCGCAGGCTGCGTTCGAACTGCAGCGGGGGCACCGCCTTTGTCGCAAAGCGATGTGGGCGGTCACTCTCCGCCCACACTTTTCCCTCGCGCCACATGTGGTGATAGCTGTTTCCGGCGTCCCGCAGCAATTCGCCAATGGACGCGTTGGCTCCCTTGTTGCGCAGGGCGACGAGCTCTCCACCTGGGAGTAGCTTGACTATGTTTCGGCGACCACGGCGGTCGCGATTGATCCGCCTCGACGTGCCGATCAGAACCGAACGGTCTTCGGGCCGGGCTTGCTGAAGCTTTCCCAGCATATGGGGACCGGTCACTTGCAGGGAGCTGGTGCCAACAAAACCCGCAAGATGGTGTGCCACGATCTGGCGGATGGCGGCTTCCATCAAGGGATGTTCAGGCCTGGCAAGGATCACGGAATTGCTCAGCGCGTAAGGCGGGTTAAGCCCTGGCAAGTCGCGAAACAGGATCAGGTCCTTTTCTTGCTGGAGAATTATGGGCTGAACATGCAGATAGGACAAATCGGAGTATAATCCGCCAAATTGATACAAAAGACAGTAGCGGGCCAGATCGGCGCGAAAGGCATAGGGCAGAAGCGCATCGTAGGCTGCCAGCACCTCGCGGTCGAAACAATCGGCAAGGATCGATCGGATTTCATCCTGCTCGAACAGATGATGACGATATCCTGAGTAAGCGAGGCGGATGGACTGAAAGTTCAGCCGCAGCGCAGGCGAAAAGCGGTCCTCGCTGGCAGGCGTGGAGTCAATCAGGATCTGAAAAGCGAGAGGGGTTTCAACGTTCGGGCCGGGTGGGTTGGTCTTGGGATCAAGCGGCTGCAAGGCAGGCTTTTCCCCGCGACCGGTCATTGGGCGAGGGAGGATGACGGCAGGAATTTTTGATCCCACTGCGCCATCCGGCACAGGTTTCCGTCGCGCATTGCCTGCGCGAAGCGTGACCCCGTCGCTCCAAAGACCATGGAGACCAGTATCTTCGGGGTATCGGCAAGCTGCGTATCGGCCATTTCTTCATCGGTCGAGCCGCGATGGACGGTGCGAATGTCCAGAATGACAACATCACCGGAGGCGATGTCCAGCTGGGTCTTCGCCGCTTGCTCCACGCTCTCCGCAATCTGACCATCGTCCAGCGGAGAGGGCCGAAGGTGCGAGCCCGGCAAAAGGCGCAGGCTTTTTCCGGGTTGAAGATAGACCAACACCTTAAGACACGGGGTCTCATCCTTGGCCCAAGGGTCACAACCATCCAGGAAACTGGCGTAAGGACCACGCAAGAGGTCTGTATGCCAGTCCTGTGACCGGTTGACCGTGATGTCTGTAAGGCCAATATCAAAGGGTTGATCTGGGCCAAAGGCTGCCAGCAGAAACGCCGTAACAGCAGGGTTCTCACGGATATTTGTGGCGATGCTGGCGAACTCCGGAAACCGGTGAAAACCTGCAAGGTGTCTGGAATGGGCTACAGCCCGAGTCTGGCCCATCCGGGAAAGGCCGCCGGTGACGATGCTGCGAAACTCTTCGATTGTGTCGATCGGAAAGGCCGAGGGAATTCGGGCAAAGCCCTTCTGGCGCAGATCCGTCAAGCCCAGCATCTTGCACTTTCAATCACGGCAACAACCACCCGAAAAGTAACATGCGACGGACTGGCGATCAAGCTGACCGGAGAAAGAGAAGCTCCCGGCCCTCTCCGAGGAGGGCGAGCTTTCAGCCCGAGAACAGGAAATGCAGCACATCGCCGTCCTTGACCTCGTAGGTCTTGCCTTCCACCCGGAACTTGCCCGCTTCCTTGGCCCCGGCCTCACCTTTCCCGGCGATGTAATCGTCATAGGCCACCGTCTCGGCCCGGATGAAGCCCTTTTCGAAATCGCCGTGGATCACGCCTGCGGCCTGCGGGGCGAGGGTTCCGGCCGGGATGGTCCAGGCGCGGGCTTCCTTGGGGCCGACGGTGAAATAGGTCTGCAGGCCCAGAAGCGCGTAGCCGGCCTTGATCAGGCGGTCGAGGCCGGCCTCATGGAGGCCCATCTCCTCCAGAAACAGCGCGGCTTCGTCCGGGGCGAGTTGGGAAATCTCTTCCTCGATCCGGGCCGAGATCACGACCGAGGCCGCCCCCTGCGCCGCAGCCATCGCAGCCACCCGGTCGGACTGGGCGTTGCCCGAGGCGGCCTTCGCCTCTTCGACGTTGCAGACGAAGAGCACCGGTTTTGCGGTCAGAAGCTGGAGCATGCGCCACTGCTTCTGGTCATCCGCCGCGACCTTGAGGGTGCGGGCGGGCTTGCCTTCGTTCAAAAGCGCCTGTGCTGCGCGGAGGAGGCGGTCCTGATCCTGCACCTCCTGATCGCCGCCGCGCAGTTTCTTGGCCAGCGCGGTCAGGCGGCGTTCGACCGATTCGAGGTCGGCGAGCATCAGTTCGGTCTCGATCGTCTCGGCGTCGGCGACCGGGTCGATCCGGCCTTCGACATGGGTGATGTCGCCGTCTTCAAAGCAGCGCAGGACATGGGCGATGGCGTCGCATTCGCGGATGTTGGCGAGAAACTGGTTGCCAAGCCCCTCTCCCTTCGAGGCCCCGCGCACCAGGCCCGCGATGTCGACGAAGGTCATCCGCGTCGGGATGATCTGTCTGGAGCCCGCAATGACCGCCAGCTTGTCAAGCCGCGCATCGGGGACCGCGACCTCACCCACGTTGGGTTCGATGGTGCAGAACGGAAAGTTCGCCGCCTGCGCCGCCGCCGTGCGGGTCAGCGCGTTGAAGAGGGTGGACTTGCCGACGTTCGGCAGCCCGACGATGCCCATCTTGAAACCCATGCTGCCCTCTTCTTTCTGGATGCCGCGCTTCTACGGGGGCCGGGGCGCGGGATCAAGCTGTCGCCGGGCTCCATGGTTCTTCCGTTGGCTGGACGGAATGCCGAATGGGTTTCCGGTCCCGACCACCGGGGGCCTTGCCCCCGGACCCCCAGGATATTTGGGCAGAAAGGATGACGGGGAGTGACCTGCGAGGGATGATGAGCCCGCCCATTGATTTCCCCCGCCGCTGCGTGGCAGATGAAGCGGTTCATCGGGGGGCCTGCATGACACGGATCGACACCACCTTCGCGCGGCTGAAGGCCGAGGGGAAGAAGGCCTTTGTTGCCTATATCATGGGGGGCGATCCGGATGCGGCGACCTCGCTTGCGGTGATGCAGGGCTTGCCCGGCGCCGGGGTCGACATCATCGAGCTTGGGATCCCGTTCACCGACCCGATGGCCGACGGGCCGACGGTGCAGGCGGCGGGGCAGCGGGCGCTTGAGGCGGGGATGACGCTGGAGCGGGTCCTTGCCATGGTCCGGGCGTTTCGGGCGGGCGACAGCGTGACGCCGATCGTGCTGATGGGTTATTACAACCCGGTCTATGCGCAGGGCGTCGCCGGTTTCCTGACCGCGGCGAAGGCGGCCGGGATCGACGGGCTGATCATCGTCGACCTGCCCCCCGAAGAGGACGCAGAGCTTTGCCTTCCCGCGCAGGCGGCCGGGCTGAATTTCATCCGACTGGCCACGCCGACCACCGATGCCAAGCGGTTGCCCAAGGTGCTGGAGAACACCAGCGGCTTTGTCTACTACGTCTCGGTCACCGGGATCACCGGGGCGGCGGCACCGGTCGCAACCGACGTGGCCCCGGAAGTGGCGCGGATCAAGCGGTCCACCGACCTGCCGGTGATCGTCGGCTTCGGGATCAACACGCCGGAAGCGGCGCGGAGCATCGCCTCGGTCGCGGATGGCTGTGTGGTAGGCTCGGCCATCGTGAAGGAGATCGGGGCGGGCAGGCCGGTCGCGGAGGTGCTGGCGATGGTCAAGGCGCTGGCCGATGGGGCGCATTCGGCCTGACGGCCTTTGCGCCCCGCATAGGCCAGGCTAAGCCGCCGGGGCGGGCCTGCCGGGGGCTGCCAGCAGTGGAGATCCGCGAACCCGGCCCCGGCCAGCATCGCCCGCATCTCGGCTTCGGCGAACCGGCGATGCCGCCAGTTCAGCCAGACCAGGCGGCTGCACCAATGCGGTCGGCTGACGACCAGGATGACGATGCCGCCGGGGTTCAGCAGCTTGCGCACCCGGGTGAGGGTTCTTGCCGGGTCGGGCACATGCTCCAGAGAATGGGCGGCGGTGATGATGTCGTACCCCTGGGGCAGCGTCATGGCGTCGAAATCGCCCGCAATCAGCCGGGCCTCGCCCATGCCAAGCCGGGCCTCGGCGGCGCGCAGCATCGCAGGCGACCGGTCGAGGAGCGTCAACGCCACGCGGTCGCCAAGGTGGTGGCGCAACGCCTCGGCAAAGGCACCGTCACCGGTACCAAGATCCAGCGCTGCCAGCCGACCGGCGCGGGGCGGCAGCCGCTGCAGCGCGTCGCCGATCATCGCGCGATAGGCGGCGGGAAAGCCAAGCCGGGCCAAGTGCCGACCCCAGCGCGGGGCGGCGGCCTCATAGCGGGGGGTCGGGTCAGGCAATGCGCGCGGGCTTGGGGAAACCGGGTCCGGCATGTTGCGTTTGCGAAATGCACTCATTGCGAGGTCCGTTCCCCTTCTTCCGATTGGCAACGCCGATTTGGTCCAGTAGGTTGACGAATGCCGCAGTGCCGGCGGTTTGTCAAGTTTGTTGACTATATCGGAGCTGCCATGCCGGACCATCCCCCCGACCATATCGGCTGGGCGCTGCACCGGGCGTTCCAGGTCTGGCGGGGTGAGTTCACCACCGCGATGATCACGGCGGGCCACGGCTGGTTCGGTCAGGCGCGGGCGAACCTTATGCAGCACATCGGGCCGAACGGCGTGCGGCAGGGTGATCTGGTGGC
>NCDS01000084.1 GCA_002280315.1 Rhodobacterales bacterium 32-66-7
ATCATCCGGTCTGATGCGACGCCCGAAATCAATCCCTCGGGCAGGGGCGTGCCGAGGACGGGCAGCAGCCGCGGCGCAGCGGCGGCGCCGGGAGCGGCGGCGCCGGGTGCAGCGGCCGGGGCCACGGGGACGAGCCGCGGCGGCGGAAGCGGTTCCGCCGCCGCCTCGGCAAGCTCGGTCGAGATCTGGGCGATCCGCGCGCGCATCCGGGCGCGCCGCATCGCCGGATCGGCGATGGCTGTGACGAACAGATCCAGCAGGCCTGCCTCGCGCTGTCCCTCGACGAGCGTACGAAGCGCGGGCTCGCCGGGCACGCCGAACAGCCGGAACAGCGCCTGACGGGTCGCCGCGTTCCAGCGATCGAAGGTCTTCTGGGCATCGGCAGTGAGGCCCGCCCCGACAGGCGACCACTGCAGCGAACTATCGTCGAGCGGAAGTGCAATGCGGCCATAATCCCGGGCCGTTCTGTCGGTCTTGAACATGCCTTCGGACTTCAGCCCACGATCAACGGCCTTCATACCGCGTTCGATGGCTTCGATGGCGCGCTTGTAAGAGTCGCTGTCGAGATCAGGGAAAACATACTTGATGCGCCCAAAGGTCTTGCGAGCCTTTGTCAAGATCAGCGACCGACCGGGAACAACCATAACCAAGCCAACGTTTACGAATTCCCCGGTCAGGATATCGTGGATGTAGCGCAGAACGACGTAGCTGTATGGCTCCTTCGTGGTCATGCCAGTATCCTCCCCAGTTCCCTGATACATGCATCGATGTTGTCCCGAGCGTCAGCGATCAACTTCAACGCAGCATCTATGTCGGCGCGGGCGGCTGCCCACTCCGGCGGGATAGCCCGTTCATACTCCTGCAGGCGCGCGTCCGACAAGGCGGTCCAGCGAAATTTGATCGGGGCGAAGTCGATCGGCGCGCCTTTCAGCTCATTTACGAAGATATGCCTGCCATGGGTTTCGAAATCCTTCATGCCCCCCAACAGCCAAGGGGCCTTCCAGAACAGGATAATCCTGTGCATAAAGGCAAGCTCGTGGTCGATGATCCGAAGTTCGTTGCCTTGGACAAGGCAGTTCGGGTTTTCCGCGCGCCGATCCGGGTTCTGGATGATCGCGTCGAACAGTAGGATAGCTGATGCAGTGGGTCGCATGGCGTCGGACAAACGCTGGCCAGTGGACCAGGCGGTGAACCCCGGCGTCCGCGTTGACCCGAATGCAATCGGGCAACTGCGGCGCAACTTTTCGGCGATCTGGGCGTCGGTCACTACCGGGATGATCTCGGGCGGGATCTCGATTAACCAAGGCTTGGGCACCGGCAGGCCAAGATCTGCGGCAAGGCAGGCAGCAATGGCTTCACGAGCGAGATTGACCACATTTTGATCGCACCCTGCCGAGAGTTTGACAAAGACCTCAACCTCATCTTCGCCATCGACCTCGCATGTTGAAAGGATCGGCCCGGTGCGGCCATTGGCGGCAACCCTGTCGACCCGGTTCAGAACGGCGCGTGGTATCATGCGACGGCTTCCTTCCTAGACCCCGGACTTAACTCGGAGCTTTGGGCCGAAGTATGGCCGCTTTAGCGGCAGCAGTGAGAAAGCCCCCCCTCACACCCCCATATGCCGCACCCTCGCCCCCCACTCGATCGCCGCGGCATGCAGGCGGTCGATCTTCAGCTCTTCCCGCACCTCTTCCAGCATCCGGAGCTCTACCTGGGAATGGCGGCCGTCTGCCGTCACCACGTCGCAGGCCAGGGCATAGGCGGTCTCGTACAGACGCTCGGGCAGGGCTTCGCGGATCAGGCCGAAGAGGGCGTCCAACCCGTCCTCCTCCTCGAACAGGTCGAACACGGTGCGGCTGACGCGCTGGATGCGGTCGGGGTCGTAGGTGGCGAAGATCGGCATGTGGTTGACCATGCGGGTGATCGCCACAAGCTCGGCCGTGCGCATGTGCTGGTCTGAGGCGGAGCAGGCCACCATCACGGCAACAAGCGCGTCCTGGGCGGACATGGCGGATTCGGGCATCGGGCGGCTCCTATGTGCTTCGGGCGGCAGATTATTGACGAGGGGGCAGGGGGGCAATAGAGGACGGGGGCTGGGGCAAAGGGCCTCATGGGGAATGTGATGTCAGCTTTGCGCGATGCTGCGATGGCCTCGAAAGCCTGGCCGTTCGAAGAGGCGCGGGCGGTCTTGAAACGCTTTGGCGGGAAGGACCCCGCGAAGGGCCATGTGCTGTTCGAGACCGGGTATGGGCCAAGCGGTCTGCCGCATATCGGGACGTTCGGCGAGGTGGCGCGGACCACGATGATCCGCCGCGCCTTCGAGATCATTTCCGACATCCCGACCCGGCTGATCTGCTTTTCCGACGACGTAGACGGGATGCGCAAGGTGCCCGAGAACGTGCCGCAGCAGGACATGCTGAAGGCGCATATGCAACTGCCGCTGACCTCGGTCCCCGATCCCTATGGCGAGTACGAAAGCTTCGGCCACCACAACAACGCGATGTTGCGGCGGTTTCTGGACACCTTCGGGTTCGAGTATGAGTTCATCTCGGCCACCGAATTCTACAAGTCGGGCCGGTTCGACGATACCCTGCGGCTATGTGCGGAGCGCTATGACGCGATCATGGGGATCATGCTGGCGAGTTTGCGGGAGGAGCGGCAGCAGACCTATTCCTGCTTCCTGCCGATCCATCCCGAAACCGGGCGGGTCCTTTATGTGCCGATGAAAGAGGTGAATGCCAGGGACGGCACGATCACCTTCGACGATGAGGCGGGGCGGGAGTGGACGCTGCCGGTCACGGGCGGCCACGTGAAGCTGCAGTGGAAGCCCGATTTCGGCGCGCGCTGGGCGGCGCTGGACGTCGACTTCGAGATGTACGGGAAGGACCATTCGACCAACACGCCGATCTATGACGGGATCTGCAACGTGCTGGGCGGACGGGCGCCGCACCACATGACGTATGAGCTGTTTCTGGACGATCAGGGGCAGAAGATCTCGAAATCCAAGGGCAATGGCCTGACGATCGACGAGTGGCTGACCTATGCGGCGACCGAGTCGCTGAGCTATTTCATGTACCAGAAACCGAAGACGGCAAAGCGGATGCATTTCGACGTGATCCCGCGCGCGGTGGACGAATATCACCAGCAGTTGCGCGCGTTCCCCGAGCAGACGGTAGAGCAACAGGTCAACAATCCGGTGTGGCATATCCATGCCGGGAAGCCGCCGGAAAGCCGGATGGTGGTCAGCTTCGGGATGCTGTTGAACCTTGCCAGCGTGTCGGGGGCCAAGGATGCGGCAGCGCTGTGGAAATTCCTGCAACGCTATGCGCCGGACGCTTCACCCGCGACGCACCCCGATCTGGACGCGGCGGCGGGCTATGCGGTGCGCTACTTTGCCGACCGGATCGCGCCGACGCGGGTGTTCCGCCAGCCTGACGCTAAGGAGCGGGCGGCGATGGAGGATCTTGTTGCGCGGCTCCGGGTCTGGGACGGGGCGGCAGATGACGAGGCCTTGCAGTCAATGGTCTTTGCCGTCGGCAAGGAGCACGGGTTCGAACCGCTGCGCGACTGGTTCAAGGCGCTTTATGAGGTGCTGCTTGGTGCCTCGGACGGCCCTCGGTTCGGCGGGTTCATCGCGCTTTACGGGGTGGAGGAGTCGATCAGGCTGATTGAGAACCGGCTTTCGGGGGCTTTGGCAGAGTAAGGTCGCCACGGATGCATTGACGGAGCGCGTCCGCGGTCTATCGTTCCAATGGGGACTTATGACGGAGCGACCTTGATGCGCATCACGCTTTACGCAGTTCTGACCGCCATCTGCCTTGCCTTTCCCGTGTCAGCCCAGGAAGGCCCGATCCAGTCCACGATCCAGGCCCAGATCGACGCGTTTCAGGCCGATGACTTTGCCAAGGCGTTTTCCTACGCCAGCCCCAACATCAAGGGCCTGTTCGGCACGGCCGAGAATTTCGGTGCGATGGTGAAGAACGGCTATCCGATGGTGTATCGCCCGACCGAGGTCGAGATGCAGGACCTGCGCGAGATCGCTGGCAACCTGTGGCAGCGCGTGCGGGTGGTGGACCAAGAGGGGCGGGCGCATCTTCTTGACTACATGATGGTCGAGACGCCCGAAGGCTGGCAGATCAACGCCGTCCAGCTTCTGCCCGCACCCGACGTTGGCGTCTGAACTTCCCTTGACCGCCAGGAACTTTCGCCGAAAGTTCCTCGCCTCGCCTCGCCTCGCCTCGCCTCGCCTCGCCTCGCCTCGCCTCGCCTCGCCTCGCCTCGCCGCTCCGGGCGGTGTTGCGGTGTGCGGGCGCACGGCGCGCGCCGGTCTGAGGGCGGGTTAATCAAGCCTTGCTACCCCATTGCCCCAAGGCGATGCGGTCCCTGATCGCAACGCCCATGGCAATGGCGCGAAGCGGGGGAATATCCGATGAACAAGGCAATTACCGACGGGCTGGTCCTGATGCCGCCGGCGTTTTCGGCTGGTCTCAACCTTTGGTCGCGCGAGGATGGGACACCCGGGTCGGGCTCCTATCAGGGGCAGGCGAACGCGGCGCTGGTGACCAACGATCAGGACTTCGCCGGCTGTCTGGAGTTGCAGAAGACCGAAGCGACGCAGAAGCTGCGCTCCTTTGCGCAGACCCCGATCCAGGCCGGGCTTTACCTGCGGGTGACGGTGCGGATCAAGGCGGTGTCGGGCAACCTGCCCTCGGTCCGGATCGCGGCCTGGGCGGGCGACCTTGGCGGCGCGAATGTGGCATCCGTCCCGCAAACCGGGGCTGCCGTCGCGCTGACGAGCTATGGCGAGGTCATCACGGTCAGCGCCATCATCGCGCGCGGCAACCGGACCGGGGTCGACCTGCCCTGGGGCACGGTGCCGGTCTACGCCCATGTCGGGCTCGATCTGACCGGCGCGAATGGCGGCGTCGTCCGGATCGACGATATCGTGGTCGAGGATGTGACCAACATCTTCATCCGCAAGCTGATGGACTGGGTCGATGTCCGCGACTATGGCGCGCTGGGCAATGGGACGACCGACGACACCGTGGCCTTCCTTGCCGCCGACGCCGATGCGCAGGGCCGGGCGGTTCTGGTGCCCTCGGGCGCGTTCCGGCTGCTGAGTGATGTCACGATCAACAGCCGCATCCGGTTCGAAGGCACGGTGTCGATGCCCGCCAACCGCAGGCTGACGCTGACACGGAATTTCGACCTTGACACTTACGGCCAGGCCTTCGGGGGCGAGCTGGAGGGGTTTCGCCGGTCGCTGCAGGCGCTTTTCTACTTTACCGACCATGTGACGCTGGACCTTTCCGGCCGCCGGGTCGACCTGACCGGCCCGATCGACGTGGCGGCTCTGGCCGGGTTGACCGATTTCTCCAACCGCCGGGTCTTGCGCAACGGGCAGTTGACGGCGGTTCCCGGGGCGAACTGGGCCACGCAAGAGGTCACCTCGACCGCGACCTATGCGATTGCGACCCCCACCACGCTGACCGGGGTTGCCAACGTGGCGAATGTGCCGGTCGGTGCCTTGGTCATCGGCACCGGCGTCGGGCGCGAGGTTTATGTGCGGTCCAAGAACATCGCCGCCGGAACGCTGGAGCTGAGCCAACCCCTGTGGGGCGCGGTCGGCACCCGGCCCTACACCTTCCGCCGTTTCAGATACATGCTGGACTTCGGCGGGTTCGAGCAGCTGTCGCGCTTCGAGATCGAGGATGTGGAGTTCAACTGTCTGGGCAACTGTTCGGGGGTGATGCTGCCGGTGACCGGATCGACGCAGCGCTTCGTGTCCTGCACCTTCAACCGGCCGCTCGACCGGGGCCTCACCTCGACCGGGACGGGCTGTCAGGGGATGTTCGTCGACATGTGCCAGTTCCTGTCGAACGAGCAGTCGATCCCCGCCGTCTCGCGGACCACAATCGCGATGAACGTGCAGGCCAATGACGTGAAGCTGCGCAACAACCGGATCGTGCGGTTTGCGCATTTCGCGGTGGTGAACGGCACCGGGCATCTCGTCCACGCCAACCACTTCTTCCAGGGCGACAGTGAGGTGGCAGGCGTGCGCCGCGCCGGGCTGATTTTCACGCAGACCAACGTCTCGACCGTGGTGACGGGGAACTACATCGACAATTGCTTCATCGAATGGGGCAACGAGCATGACGCGACGCCCGAGTTCAACAACGAGTTTTCGTTCGGCGGCCTCAACATCGTCGGCAACGTGTTCATCGCGTCGAACACCTCCTCGGCGTTCCGCTGGATCGTGGTCAAGACCTACGGGCCGGATCATTTCCTGAACGGTTTTTCTTTGACCGGCAACAGTTTCCGGGTGTTCAACGCGGTGGTGGATCGGGTGGAGTTGCTCGACACCTCGATCACCACGCTGGATTTCACCCGGACGCGCAACGTGCGGGTCGACGGCAACAGCTTCAACCAGGTGACCCAGGCGATCATGAATCCGGTGATCGTGGCGCATACCCAAGGCACCGCGGCGGATACCTGGACCATCGCGGCGGGCGGGTTCATCCCCTTCGGCGGCCGGATCCGGATGCTGGAATCGGTGACGCCCGAAGGGGCGGTGACCAATGCCGCGAACGCGGTGCGCTATGTCTTTCCGCATGCGCTGGTCGGCACCGGGACGCAGGCCAACGAGGCGCAGCTGAAATGGGGCGAGGCGGTCAAGGGCAAGGCCATCGTCAGCATGCGGATGGACCTGCCGAACTGAGCGGCGACGTCTGTTCCAGACCCTCGGCATCAGGGCGGTCCTTCGGGGCCGCCCTTTCGCGTCAGAGATCGGTGGGCAACAGCCGATAGGCGCGCGCGAAACCACCGTTCAGCAGCGCCGATTGCGGGGCCAGCCTGACAAAGGCGAAATCGGGCAGGTCGATGTAGATCCGGGCCTTCGGCGCCCGTTCCAGCCAGCGGGCGCGCAGGCCAGGATGTGCCGGATCATCGGGGGCCACAAACGAGGCTTGCGCCTGAAGCATCAGACGCGGGTGGGTCAGGGGGTCGCCCTTGTCACCCACCTCACCCAGCATCAGGGCGCAGGCGGTGTTGGTCTTCAGCGCCCGAAAGTGCGGGGCAAGGGCCGAGATCAGCGTCAACAGGCCCGCATCAGGGTCGCGGGCAAGAACGATGCGGCTGATGCCGGGGTTGCCGCTCTCCGCGTCCGTCCAGGCCAGCGCCGCGTGGCCAAGGCCAAGCAATCCCTGCGCCAGCGTGATCGCGGCTGCGTCGGCTGGCTGCACGGGATCAGGTCGGGTTTGCATCGGTCCTCATCTCGATTGACAGGGGGGCTGGGCGGGCGTCTTCTTGTCCCATTCCCACGGCTGCCCGCGACGATTGGCCAGACCGCTTTGCCGGACCACAGTATGACCGACACGCCCCAGGGCCACAATGGCCTGACAGAGTTTCTGCCGAAGGTCCTGACCGTCTGGCGCGAAGGCTATGGTCCCCTCCCAGGTTCCCCATGCTGAGTATCCAGGGTTTTATGGTATTCGCAAGGCTGATTCTGTGGGCGGTGTAACCATGATTATCACTGCACCCAATAATATGCATGTTGCGGATAGTCGGTATATAAAAGACGGTACAAACAGTATTTGCAAGGCTAGTCTGCAGCTCATTCGCGACCCTACGGTAACGAACAAAGGGGAAACAGATACCAATAGTATACCAAATGATATGGAACCTCTACAGTACATAATGCAGTTGCATATACCCCAGATAGAGTTTCCATGTGTGGTAAGGTTGTGTGCTGTTTTGTCGGGTAAATGTAATAGTGATGCTGGTTGCACAGGCGAATTAGACACAATGCAGCAACGCGACTAATACGAAGGGGCGTGTGCTGATTTGTTTTAATATCAACATGTAAAATATCGGAGCGAAAAACCTTTTTTTTACGCACTTGTTT
>NCDS01000085.1 GCA_002280315.1 Rhodobacterales bacterium 32-66-7
AGCCAACCCCGGAAGGCCGCCTGGATCCGGTTTCGGGTCAGAAGAAGCGGGCGGCGGTCGGCATGGGTGCCGGGGTCCCACCAGGGCTGCACGGGATTCATCTGGAATTTCCGGTCGGGATGCGCTAGGCCGCGCGACGACGCCGGTCTAGGCGACCGTCAAACCGAACACAAGGCCGGCCGGCAAGGCCGCGCAAGATAGGAACTCCACCTGTGAAAGTCATCGCCTCCTCGCTGCGCAAGGGCAATGTCGTCGACCTCGACGGCCGCCTTTACGTCGTCCTCAAGTCCGAGAATTTTCACCCCGGCAAGGGCACCCCCACCACCAGCGTCGACATGCGGCGCATCTCGGACGGGGTGAAGGTCGCGGAACGCTGGCGCACCACCGAGATGGTCGAAAAGGCCACCGTGGACGAGCGGGAGTATGATTTCCTGTATGAAGACGGCGAAGGCTTCCATTTCATGGAGCCGGAAAGCTACGAACAGATCACCGTCGACCCCGAGGTTGTGGGCGACGGCAAGGTGTTTCTGACCGACGGGATGAAGGTGTATCTCAAAACCTTCGAAGGCATCGCCATTGCCATCGAATTTCCCCAGCGCGTGATCGTCGAGATCACCGAGACGGAACCGGTGGTCAAGGGCCAGACCGCGTCATCCTCGTACAAGCCTGCGACCTGTTCGAACGGGCTGCGGGTGATGGTGCCGCCGCATATCGGGCCGGGCACCAGGATCGAGATCAATACCGAAGACAATTCCTACGTCGGCCGCTCCAAGGACTGACCTTGCCCGGGGTCATGAAAAAGGGGGCGCACCGTCAGGTGCGCCCCCTTTTTCACTCCATCAGGATCAATCGTCGACGCGCACCGCGACCGCATCGGCAAAGGCCGCGATCAGCGAGGCATAGTATTCGTCGCTCGACACGCTGAGCGAGGTCTCATCCGTCCCTTCGGGGAAGAACAGCCGCACCTGCTCGATCGACACGGTCAGGGTATAGACGTTGTCCAGCGCATTGCTGGTGTCGCCCGCGATCTTCACGTCGCCGACAAGCTTGGTGTCGGCAATCCCCAGCGCTTCGGTGAAGCTGTTGCTCAGTTCCGCTTCCGAGATGTCAACCGTCAGGTTCATGCCGTCTTCGTCGATCCGGTCGACCAGGCGGGCGGAAATAGCACCTTCAAGGTCGGTCGCAAGCGTGCCGTAGCGCGCCGCAGCCTCGGGGTTGACCACGGCGTCAAGATCGACCTCGACCTCGATTTCCTTGATCATGACGGGGTCCTGCGCAACCGCAGCGGTCGTGGCGAGCAGGACAAGGGCGAGTGGGGTGGCGAAACGATACATGGCGAATACTCCAACAGACTTGCAGGCCGGGATGGCGCAAGCTCACTTTCGTAACTGCAAGCGCACCGGAGTCGTTCCGGTCGGCTGCTTTTTGGGAATGGCGTCAGGCGGCTTCGAAGCTGATCTTGCGGCGCAGGATCTGCGTGGCCTTGTTTGAAACTCCGGCAGGATCGCCGGTGGTCAGGAACCGCCCCATGGTGCCCTGACCCAGAAACTCGGGCCTTCTTTGCAGGTAGTCAGCCAGGCTTTCGGCCACAAGGCTGGCTTGCGAATAAACCTTGACCTCGGGTCCAAGCGCCTCGCGGAAGGTCGTCTCCATCAGGGGGTAATGCGTACAGCCCAGGATCGCCGCCTCGGGTCGCGGCATCCGGCGCTTCAGCGCCTCGACATGGCTGCGGATCAAGGCCTCGGCCAGAATCTCGTCGCCCTGTTCGATGGCATCGACCACCCCGCCGCAGGGCTGCGCCTCGACATCGACGCCGATGGCGCGAAACGCAAGCTCGCGCTGGAAGGCGCGGCTGGCGACGGTGGCGGGGGTGGCAAACAGCGCCACATGCCGGACCGCCACTTCGCGCGGCGGCGAATTGTCGCCCCATTGCCGTTCGGTCAGTGCCTCGATCAGCGGGACGAACACGCCAAGGACGCGCTTGTCCGGGGGCACCCAGGTCTCCTGCATCCGCTTCAGCGCCGCCGCCGAGGCGGTGTTGCAGGCCAGGATCACCAGATCGCAGCCCTCCGCCCACAGCCGTTCGACCGCCGCACAGGTCAGGTTGAAGATGTCATCCGCCGTGCGAACCCCGTAAGGCGCATGGGCATTGTCGCCGAAATAGACAAACGGCACCTTGGGAAGGCGCTTTGTCACCGCATCAAGCACGGTGAGGCCACCAAGCCCCGAATCAAACAACCCAACTGCCATGCTTGCCCTCGTCCCGGTCGCAGGGCCCGTTGCCACGCCCTGCCGCTTTGCCAAGCATAGGCCCAAGCCCCAGCCCGTGAAAGGGCCAAGCGCGGCTTCGAAGGGCGAGGACTGGTATCGCGCAATTTACATGTTGGCGGAATTCTGTATTCGGACGGGGCCGTGCTAGGCTGCGGTGCGGCGGGTTGGAGGGGTGACGATGGACTGGGACAAGCTTCGGATCTTTCACGCGGTGGCCGAAAAGGGCAGCCTGACGCATGCGGGCGATGTCCTCCACCTCAGCCAGTCCGCCGTCAGCCGACAGATCCGCTCGCTTGAAGAGAGCCTGGCGGTCACGCTTTTCCATCGCCACGCGCGCGGTCTGATCCTGACCGAACCGGGCGAACTGCTTTATGACGCCACCACGCAGATGGTCAAACGCCTGGACGCGACCGCCGCCCGCATCAGGGATAGCGAGGATGAGGTGTTCGGCGAATTGCGGGTGACCACCACCACCGGCTTCGGCACCCTGTGGCTCGCCCCCCGTCTGGCCCGGCTTTACGAGAAGTACCCGGCGCTGAAGATCGACCTGATGCTGGAGGAGCGGGTCCTTGACCTGCCCATGCGTGAGGCCGATATCGCCATCCGGATGAAGGAGCCAAGCCAGGCTGACCTGATCCGCAAACGGCTGATGAACATCAAGATGCAGTTGTTCGCCACGCCGGAATATCTCGCGGCCAGCGGCATGCCCGAGACGATGGATGATCTTTCCGCCCACCGGCTGATCGCGCAGCACGCGGGCACCCCGCAGGCTGCGGCGGGGGCGCTTCTGGTGGCCGAACTGATGACGCATGACGTGCCGTCGACCCTGACGGTGAACAACTATTTCGGCGTGCTGCAGGCGGTCTTGAACCATCTGGGCGTCGGCGTCCTGCCCGACTATCTGACCGAGGATTTCCCCAACCTCGTCCGCGTCTTGCCCGAGGTGCAAAGCGCCGAGGTGCCGGTGTTCCTTGCCTATCCCGAAGAGCTGCGCCATTCCAAGCGCGTGGCCGCCTTCCGCGATTTCGTGACCGAAGAGATCATGGCGCTGCGCCGCCGCCAGAACGAAGAGTCCGCTGCGTGAATGCTGCCATGCAGCAATTGCATGGCGGGCATGCTCAAGGGTTGGGCATTCCTGACTTGTTTGCGCAATCAACCGGCACTAGGTGAAGGGTTCAAGGCGACGGTTTCGTCACCTTGTACCTCCCTGTTGGACTTGGCCGAGCGCAAGCTCGGCCTTTTTTTTAGGTCCGCCGCAGGAGCACCCCGTCATGGCGGCGCAGGAACGCGCGAAGCAGGTCGGGATAGTCCGGACGGGCAGCCGCGATCACCGAAGGCCGGGCTGCTAGCGCAGCGCGCCAGGCGGCAAGTTTCGGCAAACCGGTCAGAATTCCAAGATCCGTGATCTGGTCGAACACGTCGAAATAGCGGAACACCGGGGCAAAGACCGCATCGACGATGGAAAACCGGTCACCGGCGAACCAGGGACCGTCCGACAACGCGGTCTCGACCCGCAGAAACTTGTCCCGCAGAATCGTGATCTTTTGGTTCAGGGTCACGCTGTCCTTGGTCGTCTCGACCACCCAGATATCGCCGAGGATGGAAGAACCCACCTCCATCCAGGCGCGGTGGCGGGCGCGGGCCAGCGGGTCGACCGGGTGAAGCGGGGTAGCGGTCACCTCTTCGAGGTATTCGACGATGACGGCGCTTTCAAACAGCACCTCCTGCCCCGCGATCAGTAAAGGCACTTTGCCAAGGGGCGAGATCGTCGTGAACCAGTCCGGCTTGTCAGACAGATCGACATCGCGGCGCGCGAAGGGGATGCCCTTTTCCGCCAGCACGATGGCGGCGCGCTGGACGTAGGGGCAAAGGTCGAAAGAGACGAGTGTGTAGGGCGCGGTCATCGGTCAGTTCCCCCAAACGTAGAAAAGCGCGTCGCCGTCGGCCACGGTCGGGAGCCGCATAAGGCGTGCACCTTGCGGGCCGGGGCCCGAGAGTTTCTCGCCGCTGGCCATGTCAAAGCTGGCGCCATGCCAGGGGCAGGTAAGCCGACCGTCGCGGCATTCGAGCGGACCGCCAAGGTGGAGACAGGTGTTGGCCACCGCGCGCGGCTGGCCGTCTATGCGGTAGACCTGCAATTCTCGCCCGAAGAAGGGGACGATGACCGAACCGGTTTCGGGAATGTCGGCCAGCTTGATGAGTTCGTGTTTCATGGGCGCATCCTTTCATGCAAGTGCATGGAAATTTAGATGCACTTGCATGATCTGTCAATCTTGATGCAAGTGCATCGATCTGCCATGCTACCTGACATGAACGATACCCCCTCGGACATGACGATCCTGGCTTGGGCGCGGCTGGTGCAAGCCGAGCGCGTGGTCCTTGCGGCCGTGGAGGCTGACCTCAAAGCCGCAGGCTTTCCGCCCCTCGGCTGGTACGACGTGGCGCTGGAGCTGCGGCGGGCGGAACGGCCGCTGCGCCCGGTGGAGCTTGAGGGGGAGCTACTGGTGGCCCAGCCGAACCTGTCGCGTCTGTTGGACCGGATGGAGGCGGCGGGTTACATAAAACGGCGGCCCTGTGCCGAGGACCGCCGGGGCCTTGAGGTCATATTGACCGAAGCGGGGCGCGAGTTGCTGCGGCAGATGTGGCCAGTCTACCGTGCTGCGATCCAGCGCCATGTCGGCGCGCGGCTGGAGCCGAGCGAGGATGCGGCACTCGCAGGGGCGCTCGGCCGACTGCTCGGCCGCTAGGATCGCAGCCGGTCGCGGCGGCGGGTCAGGAAGGCCGCGTCACCGGGTGAGGCTGCAAGCGCAATCGCGCGGGCATAGGCTGCAAGCGCCGGACCCGTCCGGCCTGTGCGGGCCATGAATTCGGCAACCGCAGCGTGGTAGGGTTGGTAGTCGGCCAGGGGCTCTGCCAAAGCCTCGAACGCTGCCAGGGCGGTGGCAAGCTGCCCCGCCTCGGCCTCGGCGACCGCAAGGTTCAGCCGGATGATCGGGGTTGGCTCATGACGGTAAAGCCCGGCATAAAGGGCGGCGATCTGTGGCCAGTCTGGCGGTGTCCGGCTTTGGCAGGAAGCAATCGCCGCCTTGATCTGGAACGGCCCCGGAGTGCCGCGCGCCATCGCCACGTCAAGAAGGCCAAGCCCTTCGTTCATGGCGTCGCGGTCCCAAAGGTCACGGTCCTGTTCGGTCAACGCCACCGTCTCGCCGTCCCGAAGCCGTGCCGCGCGGCGGGCGTGGGTGAGAAGCATCAGGGCAAGGCACCCCTCGACCTCGGCCTCGCCCGGTTGCAGGGCGCTTACCAACCGGGCGAGATAAATCGCTTCCTCGCACAGATCCCGGTCAAGCGAGGGGCCGACCGTGTAGCCCGCGTTGAAGATCAGATAGACGACGGTCAGGACCGAATTCAGTCGGTCAGGCAGATCCTCCGCCTCGGGCAGCTTGAACGGAATCCCGGCGGCGGCGATCTTGGCCTTGGCGCGGGACAGGCGCTGGCCCATCGTCGGCTCGGTATCAAGGAAAGCACGGGCAATCTCGGCCGTGGTCAGGCCTGCGATGGTGCGCAGGGTCAGCGCAACCCGGGATTTGGGGTCCAACGCCGGGTGGCAGCAGGTGAAGATCAGCCGCAGGCGGTCATCCGGAATCATCTCGGGGTCCTCCGCCGCCTCGTCACGGGCAAGCAGGGTCAGGGCAGCGGCGGTGGCGGCATGACGCCCTGCCCCGCGCAACCGGTCGATTGCCTTGCGGAACGCCACCCGGATCAGCCAGGCGACCGGGCGGTCGGGGGGACCCGACCGCGCCCAATGCACCAGTGCCGAAGCCGCCGCCTCTTGCACCGCGTCTTCGGCCTGCTGCAGATCACCCAGCCGGGCAGCCACGGCGGCAAGGATACGCCCCCGGTCCTGCCGCATCACGTCCGCAAGCATCCGGGCCAGATTGTCGGGGGCGTCGCTCGTCATGCCGACGGGGTCAATAGACCATGACCGGCCGCACCTCGACCGTGCCATACCCGGCCGAGGGGATCATCGCCGCATATTTTACCGCCGCGTCCAGATCGGGCACGTCGATCACGTAATAGCCGCCGAGATACTCCTTGGTCTCGGCGAAGGGGCCGTCCATCGTTTCCACCTTGCCCGCCTTCAGGCGTACCGAGGTGGCGGTGTGCAGGCCCTGCAACCCGTCCCCCGACTTGAAGACGCCATCGGTCCGCATGGCAGTGGTCGCGGCATTGTATCCGGCCATCATCGCACCGAATTCGGGGGTGCCGTATTTCGGTTCCTGTGCGGGGTCGGTATAGATCAACAGCATGTATTGCATGGAAGCTCTCCTTGGCTTGGGTTCTGTCTCTGAATGACGCCAGTCAACGACGGTTTTCGACAGAGCATGATGAAATTTCGGATCGACTGGAAAAAAACTTGCGGGCAGGTCGCCGCCTGCATCTTTCGCCCTTGGGTCCATTGACCTAAGAGGCAGGCATGCCTGTCTTTGGAAGGGACGCCGATGACCGAACCCGCAATCACCGCCGAACTGGTCGCCGCGCATGGGTTGAAGCCCGACGAGTACCAGCAGTTGTTGGGGATCATCGGGCGGGAGCCCTCGTTCACCGAGCTTGGCATCTTTTCGGCGATGTGGAATGAGCATTGCTCGTACAAATCCTCGAAGATCCATCTCAGGAAACTGCCGACCACCGGGCCCCAGGTGATCTGCGGTCCGGGCGAGAATGCCGGGGTCGTGGATATCGGCGACGGGCAAGCAGTCGTCTTCAAGATGGAAAGCCACAACCACCCCTCGTATATCGAGCCGCATCAGGGCGCCGCGACCGGGGTGGGCGGCATCCTGCGCGATGTCTTCACCATGGGCGCACGCCCGATTGCAGCGATGAACGCGCTGTCGTTCGGCCTGCCCTCGCATCCCAAGACCGCGCATCTGGTGAAGGGTGTGGTCGAAGGCGTGGGCGGCTACGGCAATGCCTTCGGCGTTCCGACCGTCGGGGGTGAGGTGCGGTTTCACCGCAGCTACAACGGCAATTGCCTGGTGAACGCCTTTGCCGCAGGCCTTGCTGATGCCGACAAGATCTTCTATTCGGCCGCCAGCGGTGTGGGGATGCCCGTGGTCTACCTTGGTGCCAAGACCGGGCGGGACGGGGTCGGCGGGGCGACGATGGCCTCCGCCGAGTTTGACGACACGATCGAGGACAAGCGCCCCACGGTGCAGGTCGGCGACCCCTTCACCGAAAAGCGGCTGTTGGAGGCGTGTCTGGAGCTTATGGCCTCGGGCGCGGTGATTTCCATCCAGGACATGGGGGCCGCGGGTCTGACCTGCTCGGCGGTGGAGATGGGCGACAAGGGCGGGCTTGGCATCCGGCTCCAGTTGGATGACGTGCCGCAGCGCGAAACCGGCATGACGGCGTATGAGATGATGCTGTCCGAATCCCAGGAACGCATGCTGATGGTCCTCAAACCCGCGATGGAGGCAACGGCGCGGGCGATCTTTACCAAATGGGACCTCGATTTCGCCATCGTCGGCGAGACGATTGCCGAGGACCGGTTTCAGGTCCTGCATGGCAATGTGGTCAAGGCTGATATCCCCTTGTCCAAGCTGGCCTCCAGCGCGCC
>NCDS01000086.1 GCA_002280315.1 Rhodobacterales bacterium 32-66-7
TTTTCGCGGTGATGAAATGATAGGTGATGAAGGTCGCGAGGGCAGGGTTCGACACCACGCGATCGTTCGCATCAAGCTCGGCAAAGTTCGCGGCCGAGGTTTCGGCTTCGATCGAGTAAAGATCAACCTCACCGTTGATCAGCATCTCGGCGCAGTCCAGCGGCGACTTCGGGTGGAAATAGGTCACCAGCGGTTCGACCAGACCCTGCACTTCAAGGTCGCTGATCGGCCAGGCCTCCGGACGGCAGACCCGCGCCCCGGCGTAATCGCCAAACTCGCGCGCATCGGCATAGGGGCTGTCGACCAGCGTGTTGAAGGCATAGGCGGTCTCGTAGATCGGCAGGGAGAAGTCGAATTCGGTGCACATCTTGACCGAGAATTCGCCCAGAAGATCAAGCTTGGAGCAATCGGGCGATTCCCAGGCCACCGAGACGTCGAAGGCCCCGGTCGGCAAGAGCACCTCGATATGCGACATCCAGTCGTCGACATAGGACACTTCATAACCACGGTCGTTGCCGCCGCGCTGCATCGCGGTGGTCGCCATCCGCACGAAGATGCCACCGCCGGTCAGGCTTTCATCGGTGAAGGGCATCCAGTTGTTCGAGCTGATGAATTTCAGCGGCGGTTCATAGGCGTTCGACTTCTTTGGCGCGGTGGCCTGCGCGGCGCTTTCCTCAGCGATGATGGCACCGGGTTCCAGATCGGCAGTAAGCCGGCCGTCTTCGCAGGGCAGGATCAACTGCAGACCGGCAGGCAGATCGTTCGGGTTCGCGGCAAGCGCATCGCGGTTGGCGTTGAAGATCATCTGATAGTCATACGACCCGAACGCGGCCTGGGCGATCGATCCAAGCGTATCGCCGGCCTGAACGGTGTAGGTCGTGCACGCCTCTTGCGCCGAGGCCACGAACGGCAAGGCCGAGACCAGCACGGCGAGCGCGGTCAAACGAAATCTGTCAGATGCAATCATCATATGTGTCCTTCTGACGACAAGATCCCCGGTGCGGTCACGCGACGATGAAACGCCCGTCGACACCCCATTCAAGAACAGGAAAACTGCTTGAAGTGGCACGAATAAGGCAAATCGAAGGATTCCGCATCAAAATCGGATTCCGCGGCAAAAGTGAACCCCTGGCGGAAACAAACATCGGTCCGCCCACGCGCTGTTCCCCACGCGCCACAAGCCGCAGTTACTGCTGCAACGCCCCGCGCGACAGGGCCGAGGATACGATGTCATACCATTCGCCGGACTCGTACATCTCGGCAATGCCGCCGTTCAATTTCTGCACCATCTCGACCGCGCGCGGGTTCGACTTGTGCGCGATGACATGCAGGCTGAGGAAGGTGGTCAGATGCGGATTCTGCACGATTTGCCCGGTCAGGCCCAGTTCGGCCAGGGCGCTGTCGCCAACCTCGGCGTCGATCGACACCAGGTCGACCTTGCCCGCTGCCAGGGCTTCGAAACAGTCCACGGCCGACAGGGGACGCAGAAGCTCGATCTTCGGCACCGAGAGGCCGGCCGCGTCCAGAACGCCGGTGGTATAGCCTTCGGGACGGCAGATCCGCGTCCCTTCGAACGCAGAGTAGGAGGTGGCCGCCACCAGATCGCTTTGCGCGCTGGCAAAGTAGCCATCGACAATCTCGTAAAGCGGGTCCGAGAACTCGAAGTTTTCGCAGCGCGACAGATCGCCCGCGCTTAGCGTTGCCGGCGCTTCGCAATCGGGACGCACCCAGGGAAAGCTGAGGTCATAGGCCTGCGAGGGCAGAAGCGCGTCGATATGCGCCTGCCAGTCGTTGACGAAGGTCAGGTTGTAGGGAATGGCGGGATCGGCACGGAAGATCGCCATCTCGACCAGTTGGGTGACCATACCACCACCGGGCAGCATTTCGTCGGCGAAGGGGGCATAGTCGTTGCCGGTCAAGAGGCGGATCGGTTGCACATCGCCCGATGCGGGTGGTGTCGAAGCAGGCTCGGCTGCGGCGACGACAATCTCGGCCGGGGTCTCGGCCACCGGTTCGGCGGCTTCAAGGACGGGCTCGGCGGCGGGGGCTGTCTCACTGGCGACATCCGCATCGACCGCAGAATCCTCTACCACAACCTCTTCGACGACGACTTCGTCAACCACAACCTCTTCGACGACAACCTCTTCAACCACGACCTCCGGCTGGGCTTCCGGCGCGGGGTCTTCAACGACCTCCGCCACGGCAGGCTCTTCGGGGGCGGTCTCCTCGACCACGATCGCTTCGGGTGTGGGTTCCGGTTCCGGTGCGGGGTCGGCTTCGACAATCTCTACCGGCTCGACCTCGGGCAGGGGGTCTGGTTCCGGAAGCGGCTCGGCCACCGCTTCGTCAACCGATTCGTCCACCACGTCCGGGGCAGGCTCGACCACCGCGTCGGGAAGGGGGGCGGCGACGGTCACCTCGGGGATCGGTTCAAGGACCGCGTCAGCGATGGGTTCGGCTTCGACGAGCGGCGCGCCGACGATCACGAAAGGCAGTTCAGGAACCAGTTCCACCGGCTCTTTGGCCGGATCGATCACTTCGGTGGTCAGCGGAACCGAGATCGGGTTCAGCGGCTCTGCCGTGGCGGAGGCCCCGACATCGGTCGCGGGGTCGATGGCGGTTGAGGCGGGGTCGATTGTGGCGGGGTCGGCTCCGGCGAGGGATGCGGGCAATTCGCCGTCCGGGCTGCAGGGAATGACAAGCTCGGCCCCGATCAGGATCAGGTCGGCCTTGGCCCCGATCACCCCGGTATTCGCGTTGTAGATCACCCGGTAAAGGTCGGCGTCGCCTAAGGCACTGCGGGCGATGCTGCGCAGGTTGTCACCGGCGACGACGACATGCGTGCTGCACGCCTGTTGCGCCTGCACCGCACCGCTGGTGAGCAAAGCAGCCATCGCGCCGATGCAGAATGGTTTGGCCGGGAAGTTCATTCTCTGACTCCTCTGGTCGCGCAGCGGGCGCTCGTGCTGTTGTCCGGTCCCTCTGGTGGACCCGTCACTCTGTGTCATACCCTGCTGGTATCTGGCGTCAACGCCGCGCAGGCGCGCGGTCCGGGGTTCCGGCGTTCAAGCGCCGGGGTCCAGGCGCCGGTCAGCCGGTCGAACGCGGGCGTCCGCGCGACGGCCGCAGCGCCTTGCGGGACCGGTAGGTCGCTGTGGCACCGCGTCATTTGCTGGCGGCAAGCTGCATCGTCGCAGACTCGACCTTGTTGTCGCGGATGATCGAGAATTCGGTGCTCGCGGTCCCCGCCGCGACCAGCGCCGCCATCACCGTTTCAAGCGCATCGGGCGTGTCGATCGGCGTGCCGGTCGACTTTTCACGGTAAAGGATGTCGCCCTGACGCAGCTGGGTCTGGGAGGGATTGATCACCGCGGTGACCTCGGCGACCCAGGCCTCGTCGACGACGCGCACCGTCACGCGGACCCCGTTCGCAAGGCTGACCAGACGCTGCGCCTCGACCGTCAGAAGGCCGGTCTGCCGGTCGAGGGATGCACCGGCGTATTCGACGATCACCCGCGCCCGGCCATCGGGATCAACCTCCATCGCGTTCAGAACGGCGGTGGTGACCGAGCCGCTTTGCTGGATGTCGGCGCCGTTCACGCTGTAAAGCAACAGGCCGGGGGCAAGCCAGCTTCCGGCCTGGGCCAAATCGGTCGACGGCAGGATGCGCGAGACGATGGCCACCCGCTCACCGGCGATGATCCGGTTCTCTTCCAGGAACGGCATCGCGACATCCCAGGCGGCGAAGGCGATCTGGTTCGGCAAAAGGGTTGCGGGATCAACCGACCCGGCCGCGCCGTCGGGTGCCGCTTCGGCGGTGGCTACCGCCGTGTCGGCGGCAGGCTCGGACTGCGGTTCGGGCTCGGCGACCGGATCGGCGGCGGCGGTGTCGGCGGCGGTGTCGGGGGTCGCCGCAGCCTCTTCGACTGCCGCAGTCTCTTCCGTCGCGAGCGTCTCTTCGATAGCACCAAGGGGGGGCAGCACGACGGCCGCCGTCCCAGGTGGTTCGGGCTCGGCAGACGGGTCACCTTCGACCCCGGCCACGGCGACCGGCGCGGCTTCCGCATCGGCCGCAGCCACCACGGGCACCTTGTCCGTGCCCCCGCCAAGCTGAGTCATCACGATCCCGACGATGACCAGCGCCACCAGGCCGCCGGCTGCGATCTGAACCATGCCAAGGCCGCGCCTTGGCACGGCAGGCGGAGCCGAAGCGTCCGCAGCAGGTGCGTCGTCCGCGGCGTCAAGGACATCCAGCCGTTCGATCTGCACCGGCTGCTTGGACACCTGCCGCGCGAACTGCGGCGGCGCACCGAAGGCCGGATCCGCCACGGCGGGAGTGGTGCCCAAAGGCGCAGGCGCTGGCGGGGTTGTCCCAAGCTGGGCAATCGACAAGGCATCGATCCGCGAATTCACCACCATCGCATGCACCGCAGCGGCGATGTTGTCGCTGGGCGTCAGCGGCAGTTCGATCCCCGGGCGGAACATCGACAGCCATTCCTGCGCCGTCTGCATCCGGTTCTTCGGCAGCGTGTTCATCGCCTTGTCGATCGCCGGCAGGAAGCCGTCCGGATAGCCGGTGAAGCGCCCGGTCAGGGGGATGTAGGGGTCGGGGCTTTCCTCGGCCAGCGCCGCAAGCCGGGCCTGGCCATTGACCGGCGCCTCGCCCGAGATCAGGTGGTAAAGCGTCGCACCAAGGGCGTAAAGATCGCTCCACGGGCCCTGTTCGGACCCGGCGACATAGAATTCCTGCGGCGAATAGCCGTCCTTGACCACGCGCAGCGCCGACATCGCGCGGTTGGTCTTGCTCGCCTCTTCGCGGGCGGCACCGAAGTCGATCAGGATCGGCTCACCCTTGGTATCCAGAAGGATGTTGTCGGGCGAGATGTCGCGGTGGAGCATGTCGCTGGCATGAATGAAGCCGACAGCGGCAAGGAGCTTTTCGGTCAGAAGCACGATCTCGTCGGCGGCGGGCATCCGGCCCTGGCCTTCGATGATCTGCTGCAGGTCGAGGCCGTTGATATAGTCGATCGCCATATAGGCGGTGCCGTTGTCTTCAAACACCTGATGCACGGCGACGATGTTCGGATGCACGATCTTGGCGAGATTGCGCGCCTCACGCACGAAAAGCTGGACGATGGAGCGCAGTTCAGCCGAATGCGCGCGCGACCGGGCGGCAACCACGGTTTTCGAACGGCGGCAGAACGAGCTTGGAAAACACTCCTTGATGACCACATCGCGGTCAAGGCTGTCCTTGGCCAGATAGGTGATGCCGAAGCCGCCGCTGTTGATGTAGCGGACGATGGTATACTGACCCTTCAGAAGCTTGGTGCCCGGCGCAAGCTCGTCAACCGCATCGTCGCCGGCGGGCAAAAGCGGGGCATCGGCGGGCATGCCGTCGTCCTCAGGACCATTGGCAGGTTTGTGCTGCGCCATCTTGCCCGTCCTTCCAGCCGCGCCGCAGGTCGTCCGATCCCGACGTAATCCGCAACGGTTTGCCCAAGTCGCTTCGGTTATCAGATTGGCATCGTTCACAGAAGGACACCAATCCCCAGTTTCTTGCATGGTTGTGGATGACGGCGAAAATGGGGCGTTCGGATGGAATATTGAAGGATTGGCCTGCAACCACAGGCTGTAACGTGGCAAGGCGGCGGCAAATCCTAGGCCGGGACCGCAGCTGCCGCATCCGCCTGCACCCAGGTGCCGTGACCCTGCGCGATGCGGACGAGCGTCTGCGTATAGGCATGTGCGGGTGCGCTGCACAGGCTTGCGGCAGGACCAACCTCGACCAGGCGACCCTGATGCAGGACCGCAACCCGATCGCACAGCGCCGCCACCACCGCAAGGTCATGCGCCACAAAGAGACAGGCCGTCCCGCGCGAGCGGCAAAGATCGCGGATCAGCGCCAGCACGCTGGCCTGCACCGAGACGTCAAGCGCGCTGGTGACCTCGTCGCACAGGATGACCTCAGGCTCGGCGGCAAAGGCGCGGGCAAGGGCGACGCGCTGCCGCTCCCCCCCGGACAACTGGCCGGGGCGACGGTCAAGGTAGGCGGGGTCAAGCCGCACATCGGCCAGAAGCGCCCGCGCCCGGGCCTCGACCTCAGCGGGGCTCGCGTTGACGTAAAGCCGAAGCGGTTGGGCCAGAATCTCGCGCAAGCTGTGGCGCGGGTTGAGCGAGGCATCGGGGTTCTGAAACACCATTTGCACCCGGCGCAGGCTTTGGCGGTCACGGTCGACCATGCGAGGGGGCAGGGTGCCCTGGCCCGCAAGATCGACCCGCCCGCCGCTCCGGGGCCAAAGACCAGCCACCGCGCGCAGGATCGTCGATTTCCCGCTGCCGGATTCGCCGACAAGGCCAAGGATCTCGCCCCGGGCAAGGGCGAGGGACACGCCGTCGACCACCGCCGGGGGGATCGCGCCGCGCATCCGCGCCAGCCAGCCCGAACGGCCGTAGCGCACCACGAGGTCGGTGACCGACAGCACCGGCTCGCCCCCGGGCAGCGGCCCGCGCGGCGCATCAAGGCTGGGGAGGGGCCGGGGGCTGGGCAAGGGGCTGGGGTCCGGCGCGTGGCAGGCGACCCGGGCCTGCGGGGCAAGCTCACGCAAGGGTGGGGCGGTCGCGCAGACGTCGGCCACGCTGGGGCAGCGCGGGGCGAAGGCGCAGCCCTGATCCGCGCTGCCGGGTGCCGGGGGTCGTCCCGGGATCGAGGGCGGAAGCGCCGCAGCCGTCAGCCGCGGCACCGAGGCAAGAAGCGCGCGCGCATAGGGATGCGCCGGGCGCGCCAGAAGATCGGCGACAGGGCGGTCTTCGACCACCCGACCGGCATACATCACCGCCACCCGCGCGGTCAGCCGGGCCAGGACGCCGATGTCATGGCTGACGCAGACCAGCGCCATCCCGGTCTCGCGCCTGAGATCGTCGAGAAGGTCAAGGATCCCGGCCTGGGTCGAGACATCAAGGCCGGTCGTCGGCTCGTCCAGAAGCAGAAGCCTTGGCCGGCAGGTCAGCGCCATCGCGATCGCCACGCGCTGCAGCTGCCCGCCCGAAAGCTCATGCGGATAGCGCTGGCCGATGCGGGTCGGGTCGGGCAGGCGGACGCGGGCGAAAAGCTCGGTCACCCGTGCCGCGCGGGCCTTGGGGTCAAGCTGGCCATGGACCGCCATCGCCTCGTCCAGTTGCGCGCCGATCCGCATCGTCGGGGTCAGCGCCAGTGCGGCACTTTGCGGCACCAGCGCCACCACCGGCCCGCGCAACCGGCGGCGAGTGTCGAGGGGGGCGGTCAGCATCCCGGTTCCGGCCAGTCGCACCCCGCCGCCCGCCACCTGCAAGCCCGGCTTCACGATCCCCATCAGCGCCAGAAGGAGGGTGCTTTTCCCGCAGCCGGATTCGCCTGCGATGCCAAGGGTCTCACCCGGGCCAAGGCTGAACCCGGCCTCGGCCACCACCGCGCGCCCAACCCCGCCGTCGCGCACGATGGTCAGGGCGTCGACCACGATCAGGCTCATGTGCCCAGCCCCATGCGACCCACCCCCAGCGCCTTGGCAAAGGCATCGGCGGCCAGGTTCACCCCGACGATCAGGGAGGAGAGCATGACCATCGGCCAAAGGACCGCCCAGGGCGCCGATTGCATCACCCCGCGCCCGTCGGCGATCATCAGCCCCCAGTCCGATGCGGGCGGGGCGACGCCAAGGCCGAGGAATGACAGCGATGAGACTCCCAGCAGGATCCACGACCACTGCATCGCGCCCTGCACCGCAAGCGTGTCGCGGACATTGGGCAGGATCTCGTGCCAAAGGATGGTGCCCTGCCGTTCCCCCCGCGCCTGCGCGGCCTGCACGAAATCTCATCACCGTCAGCACCCAGGGGATCGACATCAGCGCATCGACGATCCGCATCGCATAGGCATCGACTTGCCCGCCGACCAGCGCCACGTAAAGCCCAAGCGCCGAGCCCCAGACCATCGCCGCAAGGGTGGACAAGGTGGCGATCAGCATCGCCTCGCGCCCGCCGAGCATGACCCGGCTCAGGACATCGCGGCCCAGCCGGTCGGCCCCGAACGGATGCGCCCAGCTTGGGGCGGCCAGGATCAGATCGGCGCTTTGGGCGGTCGGATCATGCGGCAGAAGCCAGGGTGCGGCCAGGGCCAGCGCCAGATGGCCCGCGACCAGCGTCACCCCGAGGGCCCCGGAGGGCTGGGCCCAGACCGCGCGCAGGGTGCCCGAAACGCTCATCCCCGCTGGGTCCGAAGGCGCGGGTTCAGGGCCATCGCCACCAGATCGCTGACAAGCGTCGTCAGCACGTAAAACAGGCCGAACAACAGCGCAATCGCCTGCACCAGGGGCAGGTCGCGGTCGCCCACCGCATTCACCGCCTGCCGCCCGATCCCGGGATAGTTGAACACGCTTTCCACGATGACGACGCCGGAGAGCAGCCAGGCCAGCGTCAGCCCGATCAGACTGATCGACGGCAGGATCGCGTTCGGCAAAAGGTGGCGCAGCACGATCCGCCGTTCCGGCACCCCCTTCATCCGCGCCATCAGCACGAAGTCTGCGCCCATCGTCTCGATCACCGACGACCGGACCATCCGCAGGATATGCGCGATGTAGACCAGCGCGAGCGTGATCGCAGGCAAGGGTGTCGCGAACAACAGTGTCAGCGCCGGGGCGTTGTAGGCGGCGGTCACCACCCCCGTCGACCAGCCCAGCCAGATCGAGAAGATCAGGATCAGAAGGGCGGCGACCACGAACTCGGGCATGGTCATTGCGATAAGCGCCAGGGTGGAGGCCCCGATGTCGAACCCCCGCTCGCGCCAAAGACCGCACAGGAACCCCAGCAGGATCGCCAGCGGCACCCCCGCCAGCGCCGCCGCCCCGGCCAGGATCAGCGTGTTCCGGAGCCGAGGCAGGACGATGTCGACAATCGGCCGCTCGCGTTTCATCGACTGGCCAAGGTCGCCCTGCAGCACCCCCCCGCCCCAGGCAAGAAAGCGGGTGACCGCAGGCTCGTCCAGCCCCATCCGGTCGCGGCAACTGGCCAGCACATCCTCACGCACGGCGTCGCGGCCAAGATGCGCGGTGCAGGCGTCGCCGGGCATCACCTCGACACCCACAAACACCACCACCGCGATGACCAGCATCGTGATCCAGGCCGCCGCCAACCGCCCCAGGATCAGCCGCAGCATCGACGGTTATTCGACCAGATCAACCAGATGCCAGCGGATGTAATCCTCGCCCACCGGATCGATCCCCCGGACCCGGGCTGACAGGACCTGCAGGCCGTTTTCCTGATAGGGGATGAAGGTGCCGCTTTCCTGAAACAGGATCTCCTGCGCCTTGACGTACAGCGCGCGCGCCGCCTCAAGGTCGAGGGTGGAGCGGGCCTGATCCAGCGTCTGGTCATAGATGGCGTTGGCATAGTAGCTTTCGTTCCAGGATGACCCGGTGCGCCACGCCTCGTTCAGGATCTGGTCAGCCGGCCGTTCCCCCCAGGAGGTGACCAGCGCCGGGGCCTGCATCCAGACATCGTCCCAATAGCCGTCCGCCGGTTCGAGCTTCAGCGTGACCCGGATGCCCGCCGGGGCGACCTGCGCCTGATAGACTTCGGCAAAGCGGACCATGCCGGGTTCCAGGTCCGAGGTGGACAGGACGATATCGATGCCGTCAGGATAGCCCGCCTCGGCCAGAAGCGCCTTCGCGCCCTCGATGTCCTGCGGGCAGTCGAGGTTGGCGCGGAACGGGTCGTCAAAGCGGACCGGCGTGTCGCAGCCGACCACGCCGTTTCCGGCCCCGACCATCAGCGTCATCATCTCTTCGCGGTTGACCGCGATGCGCAGGGCCTTGCGGACCTTTGGGTTGTCGAAGGGCGCGGTATCGGTGCGGAAGACGATCCCGAACCAGCCGCCCGAGGGGTAGCTTTGCACGGTAAAGCCGGGGTTGCCGTCGTAAAGCGCCACCTGGTCGCGGGTCAGGCTCGAGGCATCAAGCTGGCCCGCCAGCATCGCCTGGCTCCGCGCCTCGCTGTCCGGGATCGCGGTGAACTGGATCGCGTCCAGCTTCGGGCGGCCTTCCCAATAGGCCTCGTTCGCGACCAGGCGGGTGCTGCCTTCGGCGTCGAAGCTGTCGACCTTGAAGGGCCCGGTGCCGATCGGCGCGTCTTCGATCGTGGGGCCGGCCCCTTCGGGGATCATCCGCACGCGGTAATCCAGAAGGAGGAGCGGGAGCCCGGCATGCGGTGCCTCGAGCACGATCTTCACGGTCAGGGGATCGACCACCTCGACCCGGTCGATGAAGCCAAGGACGGCCGCAACCGGGCTTTCCAGCGCCGGATCCTCGATCCGCCCCAGCGAATAGGCGACATCGGCGGCATCGAAGGCTGAACCGTCGTGGAAGGTGACCCCGGGCTGCAGCGTCAGCACCCATTCGGTCGCATCGGCATTCGGCGTCCAGGAGGTCGCCAGTTCCGGCGATGGCTGGCCGCTGGCATCCTGCCGCACGAGGCGGGAATAGATCAGGTCGTTGACCTCGTAAAACCGGTTCGGCGACAGGGGGTCCAGGCTTTCCGCGCCCCCCATGCTCAGATCATTGGCGCGCAGGAACACCTTTTCGGCCAGGGCGGGGCTGACAGAAAGGGCAAGAAGGGCAGTGGCCGACAGGAACTGTTGCGCGAATGTCATGAACGTCCTCGATCCTTGGGGGTCAATGGAGTTTTGTATGCGTCCGGTCGGCAAAGCTTTCATGACAAGCGCCGGGCTGGTCAAGACCCGGGGTCGGAATGCGCATCGTCACCTACAACATCCAATGGGGCAAGGGCCGCGACGGCGTCGTCGACCTTGACCGCATCGCCCGCACGGTCGCCAAGGCCGACGTGATCGCCTTGCAAGAGGTGGAGCGGCACTGGCGCGCGATGCCCGATGCCGACCAAGTCGCCCGGCTGTCGGCGCTTTTGCCGGGGCATCATCCGGCCTATGCGACGGCGGTCGATTTTCACAACCCTGGACAACCGGCCCAGCGGCGGCAATACGGGCTGATGGTGCTCACACGTTGGCCGATCCTGTCGGTCCGGTCCTGGCCCCTGCCGCGCGCGACGGTGCTGGGGCAGGTCAACGATCCCTCCATCCTGATGGAATGCGTGATCGGCCACCCCGACCGGCCGTTCCGGCTTTACGTCACGCATCTGAACTGGATCTCGCCCCGCGCCCGGCTGGCGCAATGCGAGGCGATCCTGCGCATCGTGGCAGAGGCGGTGGCGGAGGGTCCATTGATCCACGGTCCCGGCGCGCCGGAGAGCGACTTCGGCGCTGACTGGATGATGCTGGCGCGTGAGGAGCTGCCGCCGATGCCCGCGCCTGCGATCCTGCTTGGCGATTTCAACATGACCCCCGCCGCGCCGGAATACACCGCGCTCTGCGGTCCGGTGACGCCTTGGGCCGGGCGGCTGGTCGAGGATGGGCTTTTCGCCGATGCCCTGACGCTTGCGGGGATGGCGGAGGGCCAGGGGATCACCTTTCCCGGCGATGGCCCGGGTGAGGGCGAGCGGATCGACCATATCCTCGTCTCGCCCGACCTCGCCTCGCGGGTGCGGGAGGGCTGGATCGACCCGGGTGCCGACGGCTCTGACCACCAGCCGGTCTGGGCGCGGATCGACATGGCCCCTGAGTCAGGGTCGGACTAAAGCGGCGGGACGGGAGCCAAGGCGGGAGCGCGCTGTCCAGGACCTCGCCAGGCTGTGCGGGCGCTTTGCTGCGCTGGGGCCGGACCGGGGGTTTCACACCCCCGGACCCCCGTGGGATATTTGGGGACATCGAATGGCGGGGAGGGGAGCTTTGCGTTGGGCCTTGGCTTTCAGGCGGGGCGCGGCGGTTCGTCTGGCGGTCAGGCGATTGTCGCATGTAATCCGTCGTCGGACCCGTCATTGCCCGGTGCGGATCGATCAATCCGTGGGTCAGTTCAGGTCCTGCAAAGCCTGAGCCTCATCGGTGCGGGAGAGCGGCGCGCCGGCTTCGGTGGCGGACAGATAGGCATCGAGCGTCTCGTTCGAGGAGGCCGGGGCGTAGCTGCCTTCGTCCGTGGCTCCGGTGGCCACGACCAGGCGGACCTTCCAGCCGGCATCTTCGCGGCAGACCACCGCGACGACGCCGGTTCCGTCCGCCACCCGCTGTTCGATCTCGCGGCAGAGCCGGTCCGCCGCGTCGCGGAAGCTTGACACGATCGACACCGTCGCCCCGGCACCGATGTCCGCCGTCTGGCCCGACGGCAATTGGTTCAACGCGCGGGTCACCTCGGGGTTGGCGAGCGCCGCCACCCGAAGCCCGCCGGGATCGTCCCGCTGCGCGCCCAGCCAGACAGCGCCGGCCCCGATACCAAGTGCCAGCATCGCCGCCAGGGGCACCTGCCAGAACGGTACGACCCGACGGCGCGATTCAATGTCGATGACATTTACCGGGGCGGTGGCCCGCCGCGCCAGATCCGCCGCGATCAGCGCGCGGACCCGGGCCTCAAGCGCCGCCGGAACCGGGGCGGGGGCGGGATGGGCCTTCCGGACCGCGTCCGCAGCCCCGACCATCTGCGCCAGTCTTGTGGCCAGCGCCGGATCAGCCGCGACAGCGCGTTCGACGGCCTTTGCGTCGTTCCCGTCCAGTTGACCGTCGGCGTAGGCAACAAGCGTCTCGTCAGTGATAGCCATTTTTCCTGGTCCCATACGTCCCGTGCAAGGGAAACGGCGATGTCGTCACTTTATTCCCAGCTTTTCGGCCAGCGCGAGTCTTGCCCTTGCAAGGCGGCTCATCACCGTGCCGATCGGCACGCCGATCACCTCGGCCGCCTCGCGGTAGCTGAGGTCGTCGACGCAGATCAGCATCATCACCTCGCGCTGATCCTCGGGCAGGGTGGCCATTGCCACTTCAGTGCGGCGCAGCATCCAGATCGCCTCGGTCTGGCGGACCCCGTCCACCGAGAGGCCTGGCGCGTCGGTCACGAGCGCGTCGTCGATGTCTACCGTCTGGCCCTGGCTCTTGCTGCGGCGGCTGTGGTCGATCCAGGCATTGCGCAGGATCCGAAAGAGCCACGGCTCGATCCGGGTCAGGGGGTCGAAGCGGTCGCGCGCAGCCAGGGCGCGTTCGGCGGTGATCTGCACCAGATCGTCGGCAAGGTCGGACCGCCGGCACAAGCAGAGCGCAAACCGGCGCAGGTTGGGCAGAAAGGCGACAAGATCGTCGGTGAATCGGTCGGACATTGCGAGGGGTCCCCGGGTCTGTTCTTGCCTTACCGAAATAGTGTGTGATCGCAACCGCAAAGCAAGCTATGCTTCAGCGGTCCGAAGCACCGTAACGGATAAGTTGACATGACGATCTTGCCCTTTCTGCGCGCCGGTTTCCTGCTTTTGTGCGTCTTGGCGGTTGCAAGCCATGGCCCCGTCCCCTTCATCGGCGCTGCCCAGGCGGATGATGACGGCGGGGATGGCGGTGGCGGGGGTGGGGGCGACAAGGACAAGGATAAAGACAAGGACAAGGACAAGGGCAAGGATAAAGACAAGGACAAGAACAAGAACAAGAACAAGGACGATGGCGACGTCTCGGACGACGATATGGATGTCGATGTCGATGTCGATGTCGATGTCGATGTCGACACCGACGAGGGCGACGATGTCCCGGTCGGTGACGACGAGACCCCGCCCGGTGTCGTCACCGGGGGCGGCGTTGCAGTGGATGGGCAGGGTGAGGATGGTGCCGGTGACGTGTCGCCCGAGATCGCACCTTACCTGGCGGATACCGCCCCCCGCGGTCAGGGTGAGATCGTCGCCATCGCGCTCAGCGATGCCGATGTGGCGGTGCTGGAATCGCGCGGCTATGCGGTGATTGCCGAACAGGAGGTGCCGCAGTTGAACGCGATCTCGCGGCGCATCGCGGTGCCGCCCGGCGTCCCGCTGGACGAGGCGCGGGCCGAGGTGCGCGCGCTTGCCCCCCAAGCCGACGCGGATTTCAACCATTACTATCGTGCCGAAGCCGATCCGTCGGCCAGCCCCGCGTCTGCACCCAGCCCCGATCCGTCACCCAGCCCCGTATCTTTGCCGAGCCTCCTGTCTACACTCAGCCCCCTGTCTGCACCCAGCGCCGCCCCGACGGACTGCAACGGGCCGCAATGCACGGCGTTCCGGCTGATCGGTTGGACTGAAAGCACCGCACCGACCTGTCCGGCCGATATTGTGGTCGGCGTGATCGACACCGGCATCAACCCTGCGCATGAGGCCTTTGCCTCGGCCCGGCTTGAGGTGCATCGCCTGACGCCCGGCACGCTTGATCCTTCGGGGGCGATCCACGGGACGGCGGTCACGGCGATCCTGATCGGCAATCCGGCCGGGCGCACCCCGGGGCTGGTGCCGACCGCCCGGGTCATCGCGGTGGATGCCTTCCACCTCGCCGGCGAGGATGAGCGTGCCGATGTCTTCACCCTGGTCGCCGCGCTGGACTTTCTGGCCGCCAAGGGGGTTCGCGTGGTGAACATGAGCCTGGCGGGACCACCGAATTCGGTCCTTGAGGAAGCCATCACCCGGATGGCCGAGCGGGATATCCTGGTGGTGGCCGCCACCGGCAATGGTGGTCCGCTGGCCCCGCCGGTCTATCCGGCGGCCTATCCCTCGGTCCTTGCGGTGACGGCGGTCGATGCGAACGGGACCGTCTACCGTCGCGCCGGGCAGGGGCCGCATGTCGACCTTGCAGCGCCCGGGGTGGATATCTGGACCGCAGCCTCGATCAAGGGTGCGCGGCCGAAGACCGGCACCTCGTTCGCGGCCCCCTTCGTCTCGGCCGCCGCGGCTGCGATCCTTGCCGCCGAACCTGATCTGACCGCAGCCGAGGTGATTGCCCGTCTGACCGCCAGCGCCAAGGACCTGGGCGACCCCGGACCGGACGCGGTCTATGGCTACGGCCTGGTGCAGGCCAGTCCGATCTGCCTGATGGCGCAAGGTGACCCGGACCTTTAGCGTCGCGTCGCCCGGATGATTCGCCCGGGGCAGGCCGTCGGGTTGCAGCGCGACCGGTGCGGCACGGCATGTTTTCTGGCTATGCAACCGATACCGCCGCCTCGCGGCAATCGGTGGCATCCCATGCCTTGACCCGACGGGTGCGGAGGCGTTTCGAGTCGTCCGCCCTGACCCCTGAAGGCAGGTGCCGATCTTCTACCCCAGCGCCTGCGCAACAGAAACTGGAGTGAGCATGCAAAGCACAACGCCTGACGGACAGATCGCTCGGGCCCCCGAAGCGACCAATGGCATCGGCCCTGGCATCGCGACAGAACGGGTCAGGAAGCGCGTCCCCGCTTTGACGGAGGTCACGGAATGATCCGCAAGGTCTTTGCCCTCCTGTTGGCGCTTTGTCTTGCGCTGCCCGCCGCCGCCGACCCCGAAGCCGAGATCCGCGCGCTTTATGCGGCTTTCGTTGCCGCCCAGAACGCGCGTGACATCGACGCCGTGCGTCCGCTTCTGTCGGACAGTCCCGATTTTCTCTGGATCACCGACGGCCGCCCGGTCTGGGGCCGTGACGCGATGCTGGAGCGGATGGCAGGGTTTCAGACGGCCGAGGTCTGGCTGGTA
>NCDS01000087.1 GCA_002280315.1 Rhodobacterales bacterium 32-66-7
CACCAACAGTCTCAAAGAGCTAAGATACAAAAACAAACAACCACACCAGATCACCTGGCGTAACTGCCGTCCTGCCTCCTGAATAGTGCGGTGGTCTTCGCCACCGCTTCCGACCCGGCCCGTCTGCGTTTCCGCGTCTGCGCCGTTTCGGTGAAGGCGTATTTAGGGGGGCGGCCCCGGACCCGCAAGCAGAAAATGACAGATGGATGACGATTTTTTCGGAACGCCGCAAAACGCCTGAAAACCAGCCGTTTCCTGCCTGCGTCACGCGCGAAAATCGGTCAGCCCGACGGCATCATGCGTCACCCGGCCGCCGCTGACCGTCAAGGCGATTCCCGTCTGGCCGATTTCATCCGGGGCAATCGCCTCGATGTCGCCGTCGATCAGCACCAGATCGGCGGCAAGGCCCGGTCGCAGGCGCCCCGTCAGCCCCTCCAGATGCGCAGCCCAGGCCCCGCCGGCGGTATAGGCTTGCAGCGCTGTCATCAGGTCCACCCGCTCGTCGCCCGCGCCGAGAAAGGGCTGCCGGGTCAGCGCCGCCTGAATGCCACGCATCACGCTGATATCGGTGACCGGCCAGTCGCTGGCAAAGGCAAGCACCGCCCCGGCCCCAGCCAGAGTCCGGCACAGATAGGCGTCCGGCCAGCGGTCCGGCGCGATCACCGCCTCCATCCCCGCCAGCGGAAAGTCCATCGCACCCGGGGCATGGGGGGGCTGCACGCTGGCAGTGATCCCAAGCGCCGCAAGGCGAGGGATGTCGGACCGGTCGATCAGCTCGATATGTTCGATCCGGTGGCGGGCATCGCGCGCCCCGTTCCGCACCCGCGCCGCCTCATAGCCGTCAATCGTCTGCCTGACCGCCCCGTCGCCGATCGCATGCACGGCAATCTGCAAGCCCCTCCGGTCGATCTCGGCGCAGATCTCGTTGAACCGCGCGGCTTCGAACAGGGGGGCGCCGGTTTCAGGGCTCCCCGGATAGGGGTGCAGCATATAGGCGGTGCGGCTGTCGACGACCCCGTCCATGAACAGCTTCACAAAACCGCTCAAGACCCAGTCGCCGGTGAACTCCGCCGCCATCGCGCTGGCGCGGTCCAGTTCCGACAGCTCCATATGCGGCTTCATGTGGAACGGCACCTTGACCCGTGCGGTCAGCCGACCCTCCGCCTCCATCTCGGCCAAAAGCACGCAGGTGTAGCGGTTGCCATCCATGTTCACCATCGAGGTGATGCCCTCTGCCGCCGCATGCGCAAGGCCGGCGGCAATCTTCGCCTTGTCCTTGGCGCGCTGCTCCGGCCCCGGCCATGGGTCGGGCTCGCCGCCCGTGGCAATCCCCAATTGCAGATGCAGATCACCGGTCAGCGCGAGCACCGGGCTGAACGCCTCGAATTCCAGAAGTTCGCCCGAGGCGAGGCCGTCCGACCCCATCACCACCACATGCCCCGGCGGCATCGCAGCCCCGTGCAACAGCCCCGAGGCCCGCAAAGCCGCCGTATTGGCCCAGACCGTGTGGTGATCCGGTGACATCATCGCGATCGGCCGGTCGCCGATCACCCGGTCCAGGTCATGGCGCGTGACGGGATGGTCCAGCATCGCATAGGCCGCCCCCTGCGCCATCAGAAGCGGCAGGCCGGGATTGGCCGCCGCATAGCCCTGATACGCCGCCGCCAGTGCTGCAAAACCCTGCACTCCACCCAACTGCAACTGCGACAACTCGTTGCCACCCAGCACCAGATGCAGATGGCTTTCCACGAACCCCGGCAACAGCGTCCGCCCGCCGCAGTCCAGGACCCGACACCCCGGCCCGGCCAGCGCCGCAACCTCGGCAACCGACCCGACCGCCAGAATCCGCCCGCCCGCAACGGCCACCGCTTCGGCCCGGGGGCGACCCTCGTCCATCGTCAGCACCTGCGCACTGGTCAGGATCATCTCGGCAAGCATGGTCATCCTTTCTGCTCAAATATCCCGGGGGTCCGGGGGCTGGCCCCCGGTCTGCCCTCCGCGCGCAGCGACCCGCTCCGCCATCACGCACAGCATCTCGAACATCAGGCTGACCCCAAGCCAGGCCGTCCCGCCCGAGGGGTCGAAGGGCGGCGACACCTCGACGAGGTCAGCGCCCACCACGTCAAGGCCCCGCAACCCCCGCGCCACCTCCAGCGCTTGCCAGGAGTTCGGCCCCCCCACCTCGGGCGTGCCAGTCCCCGGCGCAAACGTCGGGTCGACGAAGTCGATATCATAGGTCACGTAAACCGGCCCCGTCCCCACGATCTCCCGCGCTTCGGCCATCACGTCGTCAGGCCCCCGGGCATGGAACTCGGCAATCGGGATGATCCTGATGCCGTTGGCGGCGGCAAAGTCCCAATCCTCGCGCCCGTAGGCGGTGCCGCGAATGCCGATCAGGACATAGCGCGCCGGATCGATCAACCCCTCCTCCACCGCGCGGCGGAACGGGGTGCCGTGGGTGTAGCGAGAGGTCCCGAAGTAGACGTCGTTGAGGTCGGTATGGCTGTCGAACTGGATCATGCCCACCGGACGCGCCTTCGCCACCGCGCGCAGAATGGGAAGCGAGCAGAGATGATCCCCACCCCCGGTCAAAGGCAGCACCCCCGCCGCCACGACACGGGTATAGAACGCCTCCATCCGGGCCATGGTGTCCATCAGATCGCCCGGGTTCGGTGCGACATCCCCAAGGTCGGCGCAAGCCGCCACATCGAACGGTGCCACCCAGGTCGCGCCGTTCTGCGCCCGGATCATCGTGGAGAGATCGCGCAACTGGCGTGGCCCGTGCCGAGGGCCGGGGCGGTTCGTCGTGCCGCCGTCCCAGGGCGCACCGATCAGACCGATCTCGACCTCGGGAAACCTCGGGTGGTCAAACGGCACATGCGGCAGGCGCATGAAGGTCGGCACCCCGGCGAAACGCGGCAGGTCGAACCCCGACACTGGCGTGAAGAAACTGTCTGCCATCCGCATCCCCTTGTTGCCCGGTCAGTCAACAATCCGGCGGCCGATTTGTCAGGTCCCTTTGCGACATATCGGTGACATACCGACGGGGGAAACCCGCCAAGAGGGCCCGGGCTTTCGCGAGCAGCCTTGACCAGACGCCGCCATTCCCGCCTTATCCGCGCAACCAAGGCCTCGGCAAATCGCCGCGCAAATTGGCCACACCGACCAGGCCCCCCCGACCAGGCCACACCGAGGATGATCCATGTTTTCCAAAACCGCCGAACCGACTGGTGCCGCACAGCCGCTCAGCCGCCCTGCCGGCAGCTCTGGTGCGCCAAACGCGGCCGGGTCGGCCCTGGGCAGCAATGCCGTCCGGTCCGTTCTTGCCTCTGACCTCCGGATCGTCGGCGAGATCACGACCACCGGCGCGGTCGAGGTTCTGGGCGAAGTTGACGGAACCCTGAACGCCGCAAGCCTGTTCATCGGCCACGAAGGTCGGGTCAAGGCTTCGGTCAAGGCCGGCAGCGTCGACGTCAAGGGCAAGCTGGACGGCAAGGTGATCTGCGACAGCCTGACCCTGCGCTCGACCGCCGTGGTCAAGGCCGATATCACCGCCACCGCGATCGTGATCGAAAGCGGGGCGACGGTCGACGGCCGGTTCCTGAAACCCAAGCGCTGATTGCCGGGCGAGGCCTAGCCCGACAGCCTCTGCCGCAGCAAAAGCGCTGCAATCGCCCAGCCAGCCACCGCCATTGCAAGGCATCCGGCATAGACAGCACCCGGCCCGCCGGTGGTCAGCATAACCGCCCCAAGCGCTGGGGCTGCCGCACTGGCCAACAGGGGTGAGACGGCGATGGCACCAGAGACCGAACCAAACCCCTCACGCCCCAGAATGTCGGCGATCAGAAGCGGCCGCAGGATCGACATCACCCCCATCCCCGCGCCTTGCGCCAGCGCAAAGCCGAAGATCAGGCCGGGCGCCAGGCCCGCGAGCCACAGAAGGACGCTGGCCGCAACCACGCTGCCCAGGGACCACAGCGTGGCGCGTGCATTGCCGATGCGCGCCTCGCCCAGCATGAAGACCACCCGCCCCGCGACCTGCGCCGGGCCGATGCAGGCGGCGGCGAGGGCGGCAAGGCCGGCGGTCGCCCCCCGGTCGGCGAAGAGGGCCAGCACATAGGTAATCAGGATGCCGTGGTTAAGGCCGAAGAGACCGAAGCAGACCGCAATCCCCCAGAACGCCGGGCGACGCAGCGCGGCGGCAAGCTTGCCCGGCGGGGGCGGCGCGCGCCCCACCTCTACCCGCTCCCGCCGCCGCAGGGACCGGACGGACCAGAGGTTGCAGGGAATGGCCAAAGCGGTGACCCCGGCAAAGACCAGCATCCCGCCCTGCCCGCCAAACGCCCCGCCCACCCAATGGCCCAGCGGAAAGGCAAGCGTCCCGGCAAAGCCAGCAACCAGCGTGACCCGGGTGATCGCCGCCCGCGCCCCCTGCCCCATGCGCCGGATCAGGAACGCGAACAGCGTCTCGTACACGCAGCCCGCCTGCGCGAGGCCGATCAGCACCCAGGACAAAAGCCAGACCGCAGGCGTCTGGGCAAAGGCCAGCCCAAGCACGCCAACCGCCGCCAGAAGCGGCCCCCAGGTCAGCATCTCGCCCCCAAGGCCCCGGTCCACCAGCCGCCCGGTGACGACCGTCAGGCTCGCGCTGATCAGAAAGCCGAGCGTCGGGCCAAGGGCGAGGGTCGCCTTGGACCAGCCGGTGGCTATCTCAAGATCGGGAAGGAGGGCCGGAAAGGCATAGTAGCTGCCCGCATAGATCAGCGTCTGACCCACGGCCAGAAGCCAGACCGCAGCCCCCCCCCGATCATCCACCGCATCGCCCCTTCAGCACCGGGGCCAGTCCTGCACCGCCGATGGCCGGTCTGCAACCCCAGAGCAGCTAAAGCCCCGCCGCCACAGCCCCAAGCGCCACCGCCCGCCAAGCCGGATCCTCAATCCGCCGCGCAATGCGCTCGGCTTCGGAGAGGTGGCCAGCTTCGGCTAAGGCCACCGTAATGCCGCCCAAGGCATTCGCCCGCCAGGAGGGTTCGACAATGCCTTCGGCAACCGCCTCAGCCGCAGCGACTTCGCCCGCAGCCGCGAGGGCCTTTGCGATATCGGCCAAGCTGCTGCCGCGCCATTGCTTGGCGCCTTCGACTTCGCCGATCACAGACACAAGGCGCGTCACCTCGGCGATTTGCCCGGTCTGGGCGAAGGCCACGCCCGTATCGTTGAATGCAAAAACACGATACATCGCATCTTCGATCGTGGCGGCCACACGCCCTGCTTCAGCGTTTTGGCCAAAATCGATGTACGACCGTGCGACGTTCAGAAACATGGAGGACTGGGCCTCGGACTCTTCGATCAGTGCCGCAAAGCGTTCTGCTTCTCTGATTTGCCGCATCGCCGCTGTCTCTTGCCCCGCTTCCCACAGGGATTGGGCGATATCTTCCAGACCACTCGAAATCCTGGACACACTTGCCTCTGTTGCGATCAGTTTGGCCGCCAAAGCGACCGCATCGTCGAACCGCCCGGCCTCGACATGGCTCAGGGCCAATGCGGCGAAGGCCGCTGCCTGATCGTCCGGATCGACTATGCCCATGGCTAGCGCATCCGCCTCAGCAAAGACCACATCCGCGGTGGCTTGATCGGCTTTGGCCAGTACGGCAGCAACCTTGGCAAGTGCGCGCATTTGTTCAGCCGCACCAGCAATCCGACCAACAACCCGCCGTGCCTCGTCTAGCCGACCTGCGGCTGCCAGACTTTCGGCAAGCCGCTCAAAGGCTTCGCTCGGCGTCTGAAACACCTCTTCGTCAATCTCGGAGACAACCTTTTCTGCACCGACAAAATCGCCCGCCTCGGCCAATGCAAAGCTAACGTCGCTTTGCACAGTCGCTTTCCAAAACTTGTCGTCGATCAGATCCGTCACGGCCTGGGCGCGATCAATCTCACCAAGCGACAGATACTGACCCGCGATGGTCCACAGAGCCTCACCCTTCTGAGACTCGTCGCCGATAAGCTTGGCAAATCCCTCTGCCCGTACCGAGGTCCCAAGAGCGTGCGAGGGTTCGCCTTGATCGATAAGCCAGAAAGCGATTTCTGTGACCAATTCTGTCACAACCGTGGGGTTCCTTAGTTCGACAAGAACCTCCCCAGCGCGGTCAAGCCGCTTGCTAGCTTCTGGGCTATCCGCCCAAAGGATGGCCAGCCCAACATCGCTCAAGGCACGCTCTCTTACAGACGGCTTGGCAATCCCTTTGGCGATCCTTACGGCGTCGTCGAAGTGGCCGCCCTTGGCCAACAAGTTCGCAATCCGCCGCTCAGCCTTCGACGGTCCGATAGCCCCCCACCATTCCGCACCACGATCAACCTCAGGCGCCTTGGCCAGATCGGCCTCCACCTCGGCCATCAGCGCCGCAAACCGGGCATCGTCCTGCGCGACCCCCTCGCTAGCCGCCAACCCCAACCCGAAGCACACGGCAACCGCCAGTCCAACCCTCCACCAGCCCCAACCGCGCATCGCTACACCCCGTAGATCGCCCCGAACTTCGCTTCAAGATAGTCCAGAAGCGGCCCCTCTGTCGGCTCAAATCCGCAGGCGCGGCGTACTAAATCGCGCGGCTCGTACAGCGCCCCGTGGCGTTGCAGTTTGTCGCGCAACCAGCCCGTCGCGGCAGAGGGATCGCCGCGCGCAAGCCTCTCATCAAGGTCGGGGACATCGGCCCGCAGCGCCTGCATCAGGCAGCCGGCATAGACGTTGCCCAGCGTGTAGGTTGGAAAGTAGCCGAAGAGCCCGCAGGACCAGTGCACGTCCTGCAGCATCCCGTTCGAGGGACGGTCGACCGCCACACCGAAGTCGGCGCGGAAACGGGTGTTCCAGGCCTCTTCCAGATCCGCCACCTCCAGCGTGCCCCGGATCAAGGCGCGCTCAAGGTCAAAGCGCAGCATGACGTGGAGGTTGTACTGCACCTCGTCCGCCTCGGTGCGGATATAGCCGGGATGCACCCGGTTGACGGCGCGGTAGAAGGCATCGGCGTCGGCAATCCCGAACTCGCCGAACACCTCCCGCATCCGGCCGTACAGCCAGCCGGTGAAGGCGCGGCTGCGGCCAAGCTGGTTCTCATAGGTCCGGCTTTGGCTTTCGTGCACCCCCATCGACGCGCCCTGCCCGATCGGCGTCAGCGCATAGCCGGAATCGATGCCCTGTTCATAGGCGGCATGCCCAACCTCGTGGATGGTGGAGTAGAGGCAGTTGAACGGATCGGTGTCGCTGACCCGCGTCGTGATCCGCACATCATGGCCCGAGCCAGATGAGAAGGGATGCACCGCAAGGTCGATCCGCCCCCGGCTCCAGTCATAGCCGAAGACGGTGGCAAGCTCTCGCGACAGCGCAAGCTGCGCGTCCTGGCCGAAGGTGCCGGTCACACCCTTCGGCGCGGGCGCGCCAAGCACCTTTTCCCGCAGCGCCACCAGCCGGGGTCGCATCGCCGAGAACATCGCCGCAATCGCCGCCCCGGTCATCCCGGGCTCATGGTCATCGACCAGCGCATCATAGGGATCGCCACCACCGGCCAGCGCCGCCGCCTCTTCCCGCTTCAGCGCCACAACCTCGGTCAGGGTCGGCAGGAACGCCGCCACATCCTCCCGCGCGCGGGCCTCGGCCCAGATACCCTGGGCGAGGGAGGTGGCGCGGGCAATCTCTTCGGCCAGCCGCCCGGGAACCTTGGCGGCGCGCTGGACCTGACGGCGGAGCTGGCGCAACTGCGCCTCACCCACCGCATCGGGGGCTTTCGCGCGGGAAAGCCAGACGCCGATCCGCGCATCGGTGCGGCGGGCGTGAAGGACCGCCTCCAGCGCGCCGATCTCTTCGGCCCGTTGCGCGGGCCCAACCGCCCGGCCACTTGCGCCAAAGCCTCGGTCTGGCGCTGGAAGGCCATCAGATCCCGGAACCCGCTCATGCCGTGCCCGCCCTGATCGACCCGGCCACCGGATACCCCGCCAGATGCCGCGCCCGCAGGATCAAGACCCAAAGCAGCACCGCCGAGATCTGGTGCGTGATCGCCACATGGACATGCGCGACGGTCAGGACAGTGGCGATGCCAAGGACCATCTGCAAGACCATCCCCGCCAGCACCGCATGGAACGCCGCACGGGTCGCGGGGTGGGGCGAGCGGCGACCGCGCAGCCAGACCACGATGCCGAAGGCGAACAAAAGGTAACCCGACATCCGGTGGATGAACTGCACCAGACCGGGGTTTTCAAAGAACGCATGCCAGACCGGCAGTGTGCCCCCCGCGCCATCGGGCACATAGAACGCATCGGCGGGGAAGAACTGCCCGTTCATCAGGGGCCAGGTCGGATAGGCGCGACCCGCATCGATCCCCGCCACGAGCGCGCCAAGCAGGATCTGCAGGAAGGCGAAATGCATCAGGCCGGTCGACATGCCGAACAGCTTCGCCTCCCGCCCGCGCCGCGCGGTCATCAGCTCCGCCTCGGACCGCCCAAGGAGGAGGACATGCCACGCGATGAACCCCAGGATGATGAAGGCAAGGCCCAGATGCGTCGCCAGCCGGTATGAGGCGACATCGACCCGACTTCCCGACAGGCCAGAGGATACCATCCACCAGCCGATCGCCCCCTGCGCCCCACCAAGCGCCCCGAGCAGCAAAAGCCGCCCGGTCCAGCCCGGCGGGATCCTGCGCGCGACCGCAAAGCCCAGAAACCCGACCAGCCAGACGATCCCGATCACCCGGCCAAGCTGGCGATGCCCCCATTCCCACCAGTAGATGACCTTGAAGTCCTCAAGGCTCATTCCCTTGTTCTGCAACTGATATTCCGGAATCGCGCGGTACTTGTCGAACTCGGCCGCCCAGGCTTCAGCGGTCATCGGCGGCAGGGCACCGGTAACCGGCTTCCATTCGGTGATCGAAAGTCCCGAGTCAGTCAGCCGGGTCAACCCGCCGACCATGATCATCGCCACGACCAGCAGGAACAGCGCCATCAGCCAGACCCGGATGCCCGCCCGCGCCCCCCTTGGCCGGGCATCGATCCCCCCGCCAACCGGACCAACGGGGACCGCGCCACCTGCGCCAACCTCTTCGAAAATCCTGCGCTTGCTGGCCATCACCGCCCCCCGGATACACCCCGCCGGACACTAGGCCCCGCCCTCCCCGCCTTCAAGGCCCTGCGACCGGATGCCGTTCCCGGTCTCAGGGACAATCAAGGAACGCGCTCGCCGCAACGACCTTGCGCGGCCCCTTCGCGCCTCAGCCAACCGACACCGAAGCGAGTGACATGAGCCGCCCCCACCCCTTCCTTTCTGCCTGAAATATCCCCGCCGGAGGCTCCGCCCTCGCCACCCGGGATCTGCCGGAAGCCAGGTCAGACCACCAACGCGAGGACCTCAGACCAGCCCGTCGGCCTTCAGACCCTGCCAGCACTCATCCAGGCTTTTCGTAGCCCGCTCGATCAGCATGTCGATCTCGGCCGGGGTGATGACCAGGGGTGGGGCGATGATCATCCGCTCACCGACCGCGCGCATGATCAGATTGTTGGCAAAGCACCGCTCGCGGCAGCGGTAGCCGACATTCGCCCCCTCGGGGAACTTGGCGCGCTTGGCCTTGTCCGGCGTCAGCGCGATGGAGCCCATGAGGCCCACGAGCTTCGCCTCACCCACCAGCGGATGATCGGCCAGCGCCGCCCAACGCTCCTTCAGGTAGGGGTGCGCGACATCACGCACATGCTCGACGATGTGTTCGTCCTGCATGATCCGCAGGTTTTCCAACGCGACCGCCGCCGCGACCGGGTGACCGGAGTAGGTGTAGCCGTGGAAGAACTCCCCCGCGCCACCCACAACCGCCGCGATCTCGTCGCAGACGATGGAACCGCCGATCGGCTGGTAGCCCGAGGACAGACCCTTGGCGATGGTCATG
>NCDS01000088.1 GCA_002280315.1 Rhodobacterales bacterium 32-66-7
GCATTCGGCCGCCCTGCCACCGACGCCTCGTAAACATCCTTGCGGTAGAGGCGGAACCGGTTCGCCCGGCCCTGAAACGCCGCATCATCACCGGCGAAATCGGCCCCTGCGAGGCCGATCTTTTCGCGCACCCGGGGCGGCAGGACGATGCGACCGTCAGGCTCTACCTCGACCATCACCGAACAGGAGAGAAGGTCGAACTCCACCTGCTCGCGCTCGTCCGAGCCTTCGTCCATCAGCGCGATCTCGTCGGCCAGCGCATCGGCACCGGCCTTGGTGTAGCATTCGACGAAATTGCGGCTGGCACCGCCGTAGATCATGTAAAGGCGGGGGCGCGGGGGGTCGGCGGATTGCGGGTCATCGGCTTCGAGGATGCGGCGAAAGGCGGCCGGGATCGAGACCCGCCCCTTTGCATCTACCCTTTGGTAGAATTCGCCTCTGAACGCCTCTGCCATCGCCCTTCGGCCTTTTCAAACCAGTTTTGCCCCACATTGGATTCTTGTCGCAAACCCTTGACGATGATATGAAAAGGGCGGATCGGGTTGCTGCCACTTCCCGATCCGCCGCTGTCCCATCGCTGGGCGTCCAGCTACGTGCACCACCTGGGGTAGATGTCTGCTCGCACACGCGCCGGATCTTTGTCGGCCGGTCAAATGGGGCTGCCTGTATGAAGCTGCCTATCGCCTTTGTTCGGGGTCTTGAGCTGCCCCTGCTTTCACCGCCCATCTGCCTTCCGTGCAAAAGGGATGACATGGGTTTATCTGGGAATCAATGGAAATCTTTGGGGTGACGCCCCTCGACGCCGCGCGGGTTCGGGACATTACGGCGAGAAACGCTTGGCAAGGCCAACACCTAGACCGACCTCGGGCTTTGGCCGCAAGATGTGGTGGTGGTTTGGGATGGGTCGGTGGTGCCGGGTTTTTGCAGATCTTGCCTGAAAATGAGCGCTGTCCCGGCAGACCAGCGCGCGATCACCGGATTTCAGCCGGATCAAGCCGGGCTTTCGGCCCGCTTCCCACGAATTCCCATGGTCGATGATTCGTCTCGGCCCGGACCGAGCGTCGAAAGCAGCGTTACGCCATCCCACCCGCGATCAACCGCCCCGCCAGCGCGGCATAGGGCGCGGCCAGCGGCCCGTCGGTGGCCGCAATCGGGGTGCCGGCGTCGCCCGCGACCCGCACGTCAAGCGCCAGGGGCAGTTCGCCAAGGAACGGCAGGTCAAGCTTCGCAGCCTCGCGCGGCACGCCGCCATGACCGAAGATATGCGCCTCATGCCCGCAGTTCGGGCAGATGTAGGTCGACATGTTCTCTACCAGCCCAAGCACCGGCGTCTTCAGCTTGGCAAACATGTCGAGGGCCTTCCTTGCATCCAGCAGCGCCACGTCCTGCGGGGTGGAGACGACGATGGCCCCGGTCAGATGCGTCCGCTGGCAGAGGGTCAACTGGATATCCCCCGTCCCCGGCGGGAGGTCGATGATCAGGATGTCGAGCCGTCCCCAGGCCACCTGCCCCAGCAATTGTTGCAGCGCCCCCATGATCATCGGCCCGCGCCAGACCACCGCTTCATCCTCTTTCAACATCAAGCCGATCGACATCATGGTGACCCCATGCGCCACCAGGGGTTCGATGATCTTGCCATCGGGCGAGGCGGGGCGCTTCGAGACGCCCATCATCTTCGGCTGGCTTGGCCCGTAGATATCCGCGTCCAGAAGGCCGACCCGCCGCCCAGCCCGCGCCAGTGCCACCGCAAGGTTCGAGGCGACGGTGGACTTGCCCACCCCGCCCTTGCCGCTGGCAATCGCGATGATCCGGTCGATCCCCGAGATGCGCTGCGGTCCGCCCTGTTGCGGCGTCGGGTGCTGCCCGATCTTGAGCGTGGGCGGCTTCGCAGCCGGGCCATGCGCCGTCATCACCACCTGGACCTGGGCGACACCCGGCAAAGCCTCCAAGAGCGCCTGGGCCCTGGCCTGCGCGGGGCCCAGCGCCCGCGCCTCGTCCGGTGTCGCGGCCTCGATCACGAAGCGGATCGTCGTGGCGCCCGCCGCTTCGGTCAGGGTGAGGGCGCGAATCAGATCGCGGCTGACAAGATCGCCGCCTTCGGGATGCGCGACCCCGGCCAGAACCCGCATGACTGCGTCGTGATCGACTGACATGGCTTTCCCCATCGCACAAGATTTCCCCTAACGTCGTGTTCTTTGGGCAGAAGGGCAAGGGGCGGTTGCCTTCCCCACTCCCAGGTTTTCGCGGCGCACAGAAAACCGGCGAACCGCTTGGTAAAGATCACATTTTCATGACTTCAGCCATGACCGAACCGCATAGCTGCAATGCAGCAACGTGCTATTGTGCAATCGCAGCAATCGCGCCATGTTACCCCTAACAACGCAACAGAACGTTCCTGCAACTGCATGAGGCACCCGAACATGGCATACGTTAGCACTGCCCGACTGGCCCGCGGCCCCCTTGCCCGGCTGATGGCGCTGAAAGACACGGTCGCAACCGCGGTCCGCCAGCGCCGGGTCTATCTGCAGACCGTCGCGGAACTGAACGCGCTGACGGATCGTGAGCTTGCCGACCTTGGCATCAGCCGTCTTGCCATCGCCGAGATTGCGCATCAGGCCGCCTACGGAATTTGAATTCGTAAGGCCCCTCTCCTCCTCCCTGGGGCCATTGCGATCTGCGGCGGTGTCAACCTCCTCCCTGACACCGCCGCTTTTTTGACCTTCGGGGCCCCTGGTGTGGCCCGGGCTCGGACCGATAGGTCCGGACAGAATTGGGTGCTCCTCTCCTCCTCCCTGGGGCACCTGATACCGCGGCGGTGCCTCTCCTCCTCCCTGGCACCGCCGCCCCTTTCCCCTTGAACATCCGCCTTGCCCTGCCGATAGTCCGCCCGCGACGGGGCGAAGGTGGCATGCGCATATCGGTGATTTCAGCGGCCCTCGTCGCGTCCCTGGTCGGCTTCGGGTCGACCGTGGCCTTGGTTCTGTCCGCCGCAGCGGCGCTTGGGGCGACGCCTGCGCAAACCGCAAGCTGGCTTCTGGCGGTGTCGCTGGCGAAGGCGTTGGGATCGGCGGCGTTGTCATGGAGCACGCGCGTCCCGGTCGTGCTGGCTTGGTCCACGCCCGGAGCCGCACTGATTGCGGCCACCAGCGGCACGACGATGCCAGAGGCCGTCGCCGCCTTCGCTCTGGCCGGCGTGTTGGTGATGCTGACCGGGGCGATCCGGCCGCTGGGACGGCTGGTCGCGATGATCCCCGACGGGGTGGCGGCGGCGATGCTGGCCGGGGTGCTGTTGCCGTTCTGCCTCAAAGCCGCGCTGACGGTCGAGGCCTCTCCGATCCTGATCCTGCCGATGGTGGCGGTGTTCCTGATCGTGCGGCTGGCAAGCCCGGCTTTGGCGGTGCTGGCGGCGCTAGGGGTCGGGCTGGCGCTGGCGTTCGGCACCGGGGCGGCAAGCCTACCCGACCTGGCGCTGCCCCTGCCTGCGTTCACCTTCATCGCGCCGGACCTGAACCCTGCTGTGCTGCTTGGCCTTGGGGTGCCGATCTATCTGGTCACCATGGCGTCGCAGAACCTGCCAGGCTTTGCCGTCCTGCGGGCGGCGGGGTATGAACCGCCGGTGCGCCCGGCGCTGCTGGTCACCGGAGCCTTGTCGACGGCCTCGGCCTTCGTCGGTGCGCATATGGTCAACATGGCGGCGATCACGGCGGCGATCTGCCTTGGTGACGATGTCCACCCGGACCGGTCCCAGCGCTGGACGGTCGGGCTTGCCTATGCCGGGTTCTGGGTCCTGTTGGGCCTGCTTGCACCCCTGATCATCCTCCTTCTGGCCGCGCTGCCGGGCGAGGTGATGGCGGCGCTGGTTGGCCTTGCGCTGCTGTCGCCATTGATGGGCGCGCTATCGTGGGCGTTTGCGGTGCCAGAGCAACGCTTTGCCGCCACGGTGACGCTGGCGGTCAGCGCCAGCGGCGTCGCGGCCTTCGGGATCGGAGCGGCGTTCTGGGGGCTTCTGGCTGGCCTCGCGGTTCATGGGCTGGAGCGGTGGCGGCGCTAGGACCAAATCTTTTCGAAAAGATTTGCAAATTCCTTCGAAGGAATTTGGGGGCTTCTCAGAACGGCACCTCGTCCACATGGTCCGCCGGGATCACCCAGCGCGCCACAACCTTCTTCGATCCGGCGTGGTCGAACTCGATATCGAGCTTGTCGCCTTCGATGGCCATGATCTCGCCATAGCCGAATTTCTGGTGAAACACCCGGTCGCCAAGGACGTAGGGCGACACCGCCTCGGCGTCGATCACCATGTGCCGCGCTTCGCGGGGTTGCGACATCGGGCGGCTCGACTGGCTTTCCTGCATCCGCCGCCAGCCGGGGGAGTTGTAGACATCGGCCTTCGACACCCGCTCTTCCAGGTTGGAGCCGAACCCGACCGAAGCCGCCGCGCCATAGCCGCCGCCGTAAAGGCCGGGGGCGGTCAGCACCTCGACATGGTCGGCGGGAAGTTCATCGATGAAGCGAGAGGGGAGCTGGCTTTGCCATTGCCCATACACCCGGCGGTTGGAGGCGAAGCTGATCGTGCACAACTCCTCCGCCCGCGTGATGCCCACATAAGCAAGGCGGCGTTCTTCTTCGAGACCCTTCAGCCCGCTTTCGTCCATGCTGCGCTGGCTGGGGAACAACCCGTCCTCCCACCCCGGCAGGAACACCACCGGAAATTCGAGGCCCTTGGCGGCGTGGAGGGTCATGATCGTGACCTTCTCCTCTGCCCCCTCCTGATCGTTGTCCATGATGAGGGAGACGTGTTCCAGGAACCCCTGCAGATTGTCGAACTGCTCCAGCGCCTTCACCAGTTCCTTGAGGTTATCAAGCCGCCCCGGCGCCTCGGGCGTCTTGTCGGTCTGCCACATCCCGGTGTAGCCGCTCTCGTCCAGGATCGTCTCGGCCAGGCGGATGTGGTCGTACTCGGGGTGGAGGGTGGCGATATGCCAGCGGTCCACGCCTTCGACAAAGCTGCGCAGATGCGCGCCGCCTTTGCCGCCAAAGGCCGACTTCGCCACCGCCTCGCGCGCGCCGTCCAGCAGCGACACGCCCGCCGCGCGGGCCAGGCGCTGGATGTCGGCCTGCGCCTTGTCGCCCAGGCCGCGCTTCGGCAGGTTTACCACCCGCTCGAACGCCAAATCATCGTCGGGGGAGACGGCCAGCCGGAAATAGGCCATCGCGTCGCGAATCTCGGCGCGTTCATAGAACCTCGGGCCGCCGATCACCCGGTAGGGCAGGCCGATGGTCAGGAAGCGATCCTCGAACGCGCGCATCTGGTGGCTGGCGCGGACAAGGATCGCCTGATGGTCAAGGGAGATCGGGTCCATCCCACGGGTGCCACGCTGGATCGCCTCAACCTCCTCGCCGATCCAGCGGGCCTCTTCCTCGCCGTCCCAATGGCCGATGAGACGGACCTTCTCGCCCGCCTCCCCCGCCGTCCAGAGGGTCTTGCCAAGGCGGCCCTTGTTCGCCGCGATGATGCCGCTCGCCGCCGCCAGGATATGCGCGGTGGAGCGGTAGTTCTGCTCCAACCGGATCACCTGCGCGCCGGGGAAATCCTTCTCGAACCGCAGGATATTGCCAACCTCTGCCCCCCGCCAGCCGTAGATCGACTGGTCGTCGTCGCCGACGCAGCAGATGTTCTTGTGCGCCTGCGCCAGAAGGCGGAGCCAGAGGTATTGGGCGACGTTGGTGTCCTGATATTCGTCAACAAGGATGTAGCGGAACCAGCGCTGGTATTGGGCAAGGACATCCTCATGCTTCTGGAAGATCGTGACGCAATGAAGGAGGAGGTCGCCGAAATCGGTCGCGTTCAGGGTTTTCAGCCGGTCCTGATACGCCTCGTAAAGCTCGGTGCCCTCATCAATGTTCGCGGCGGAGATCAACTGTTTCAAAAGGCGCAGCTGGTCGTCGGTATCGAGGATGGTGAAGTTGGGCTTCAACCCGACCAGCTCGGCATGGCGGCGGAGAATCTTCACGGATAGCGAGTGGAAGGTGCCCATCCAGGGCATCCCCTCCGCCTGTTCGCCAAGCATGGCGTGGACGCGGTTCTTCATCTCGCGCGCGGCCTTGTTGGTGAAGGTCACCGCCAGAATCTCATGCGTCCGCGCCCGGTGCTGGCGCAACAGGTGGACAATCCGTGCGGTGAGGGCCTTGGTCTTCCCCGTCCCCGCGCCCGCCAGCATCAGGACCGGACCGTCCAGCGCGTTCACCGCCTGAAGCTGCGCCGCGTTCAGGCCGTTGAGATAATCCGTATCGCCATGCCCCATCCCCCGCCCCGCCAGCGCGCGCTGCGAGAGGGGTACGGGCGCGGCGGCGGCCGCAAACGCCTCATCTTCGTCCCAACCGTTCATGGGGCACAGTATATATGGATCACCGCGCGGGGAAAGGCCTACGTTCGTGAATTGTTCGCGATGGCGGCTGGTGCACATCTGACAAGTTGCGCGTCGCAATTCCTTCCTCAAACGGCGGCAACCCCCCTTGCGGCTCAGTGCGGCGCTTCTAAGGTGGCAGGGTCCTGCCCAGGGAGGCCCGCCGATGCCCGAATTCAAGAAAATCCTGATCGCCAACCGGGGCGAGATCGCCATCCGCATCATGCGGGCGGCGAACGAGATGGGCAAGAAGACCGTCGCCGTCTATGCCGAAGAGGACAAGCTTGGCCTTCACCGCTTCAAGGCGGATGAGGCGTACCGGATCGGCGAGGGCCTCTCGCCGGTGGGGGCTTATCTGTCGATCCCCGAGATCATCCGGGTGGCCAAGATGGCGGGCGCGGATGCGGTGCATCCGGGCTACGGCCTTTTGTCGGAGAACCCCGATGGCTGGCATCACCTTCATCGGCCCCCAGGCCGAGACGATGCGGGCGCTTGGCGACAAGGCCTCGGCCCGGCGGGTGGCGATGGCGGCGGGCGTTCCCGTCATCCCCGCGACCGAGGTGCTGGGCGAGGATATGGCGCTGGTCAAGCGGCAGGCGGCAGAGGTGGGCTATCCCCTGATGCTCAAGGCATCCTGGGGTGGCGGCGGGCGGGGCATGCGGCCCATCGAGTCCGAGGCAGAGCTTGAGGCGAAGGTCCGCGAAGGCCGGCGGGAGGCGGAGGCGGCCTTTGGCAATGGCGAGGGGTATCTGGAAAAGATGATCCTGCGCGCCCGCCATGTCGAGGTGCAGATCCTGGGCGACAAGCAGGGCAACGTCTGGCATTTGTGGGAACGCGACTGCTCGGTCCAGCGGCGGAACCAGAAGGTGGTCGAACGCGCCCCTGCCCCGTACCTCACGCCCGACCAGCGGGCCGAGGTCTGCGAGATGGCCCGCCGTATCTGCTCCCACGTCAATTATGAATGCGCCGGAACGGTCGAGTTCCTGATGGATATGGACACCGAGAAGTTCTACTTCATCGAGGTCAATCCGCGCGTCCAGGTCGAACATACCGTCACCGAAGTGGTGACCGGCATCGACATCGTCCAGGCCCAGATCCTGATCGAAGAGGGGAAGTCCCTGGCCGAGGCGACCGGCGTTGCGTCGCAGGCCGAGGTCAAGCTGAACGGCCATGCGCTGCAGTGCCGGGTGACGACCGAGGACCCCCTTAACAACTTCATCCCCGACTATGGCCGCCTGACCGCCTACCGGTCGGCCACCGGCAACGGCATCCGCCTCGATGGCGGTACGGCCTATGCCGGGTCGGTAATCACGCGGTACTACGACTCGCTGCTGGTCAAGGTGACCGCCCATGCCCAGACGCCCGAAAAGGCGATTGCGCGGATGGACCGGGCCTTGCGCGAGTTCCGGATCCGGGGGGTGGCCACGAACATCGAATTCGTGATCAACCTGCTGAAACACCCGACCTTCCTCGACAACACCTACACCACCAAGTTCATCGACACGACGCCGGACCTGTTCAACTTCAAGCGCCGGAAGGACCGGGCGACCAAGATCCTGACCTATATCGCCGACATCACGGTGAACGGGCACCCCGAAACCGCCGGTCGCCCCAAACCGGCCGCCGAAGTACGCGCGCCGAAGCCGCCCGCGCTCAAGGCCGAACCTGCGATGGGCACCCGCAATCTTCTGGAACAGCAGGGACCACAGGCCGCTGCCGACTGGATGAAGGCGCAGACCAAGGTCCTGATCACCGACACCACGATGCGCGACGGGCATCAGTCGCTTCTGGCCACGCGGATGCGGTCGGTCGACATGATCCGGGTCGCCCCCAGCTATGCCGCCAACCTGCCGCAACTGTTCAGTGTCGAATGCTGGGGCGGGGCGACCTTCGACGTCGCCTACCGCTTCCTGCAGGAATGCCCCTGGCAGCGCCTGCGCGAGCTTCGCGCCGCAATGCCGAACCTGATGACGCAGATGCTTTTGCGCGCGTCGAACGGCGTGGGCTACACCAACTACCCGGACAACGTGGTGCAGGCTTTCGTGGCGCAGGCCGCCCTGACCGGGGTCGACGTGTTTCGCGTGTTCGACAGCCTGAACTGGGTGGAGAACATGCGCGTCGCGATGGATGCGGTGATCGGCGCGGGCAAGGTCTGCGAGGGCACGATCTGCTATACCGGCGACCTTCTGGATCCCGCGCGCCCGAAATATGACCTCAAATACTACGTCGCGATGGGGTTGGAGCTGAAGGCCGCAGGCGCGCATGTGCTGGGGCTGAAGGACATGGCGGGTCTTCTGAAGCCCGCCGCTGCACGCGTGCTGGTGAAGGCGCTGAAGCAAGAGGTGGGCCTGCCGATCCACTTTCACACCCACGATACCTCGGGTGCCGGGGCGGCCACCATCCTTGCCGCCTGCGATGCGGGCGTGGATGCCGTGGACGCCGCGATGGATGCGTTTTCCGGCGGCACTTCGCAGCCTTGCCTTGGGTCGATCGTCGAGGCGTTGAAGAACACCGAGCGTGACACCGGTCTGGACATGACCGCCATCCGCGAATTGTCCAACTACTGGGAAAAGGTCCGCGCGCAGTATGCGGCCTTTGAATCCGGCCTGCCCGCCCCGGCGTCAGAGGTTTACCTGCACGAGATGCCCGGCGGCCAGTTCACCAACCTCAAGGCCCAGGCGCGCTCTCTGGGGTTGGAGGATCGCTGGCACGAGGTCGCCCAGACCTATGCCGACGTGAACCAGATGTTCGGCGATATCGTGAAGGTCACGCCGTCGTCGAAGGTCGTCGGCGACATGGCGCTGATGATGGTGGCCCAGAACCTGACCCGCGCGCAGGTCGAAGACCCGGGCGTGGAGGTCGCCTTCCCGGAGTCGGTCGTCGACATGCTGAAGGGCAACCTTGGCCAGCCCCCCGGCGGCTGGCCCGAGGGCATCCTGAACAAGGTCCTGAAGGGTGAGGCCCCGGCGACCGAGCGGCCCGGCCTCAATCTGCCCGCCGTCGATCTGGAGGCGGTGCGCCAGAAGGTGACCGAAGAGCTGCGCCTTGGCGATGAAGAGGCCGAGGGTGAGACGGTCGATGACGAGGACCTGAACGGCTACCTCATGTATCCCAAGGTCTTCATGGACTACCGCGACCGCCACCGGATGTACGGCCCGGTGCGCGTGCTGCCGACGCTGACCTTCTTTTACGGCATGAACCCCGGCGACGAGATCAGCGCTGAGATCGACCCCGGCAAGACGCTGGAAATCCGCCTGCAAGCCGTGGGCGAGACGACGGATGAAGGCGAGGTTCGGGTGTTCTTCGAACTCAACGGCCAGCCCCGGGTGATCCGGGTGCCGAACCGCGCTGCCAAGGCCAAGACCGCCGCCCGGCCCAAGGCGGCCGATGGCAACCCCGGCCATGTCGGCGCGCCGATGCCAGGCTCCATCGCGTCCTTGACGGTCACGGTCGGGCAGAAGGTGCGGGCGGGTGACCTCCTTCTGACCATCGAGGCGATGAAGATGGAAACCGGTCTGCATGCCGACCGTGAGGCGGTGGTACGGGCGATCCACGTGCAACCCGGCAGCCAGATCGAGGCGAAGGACCTGCTGGTCGAGTTGGAATAGGTCAGGCGATCAGGGCCAACCGGACAAACCGAAACAAAAGGGCGCCCCGAACAGGGCGCCCTTTCCGGATTACATGCGGTCGAACAGCCCGTCGACCTCGCGCTGGGCGTCTTCCTTGGTCTTGCCGTAGCGCTCTTGCACCAGCCCGACCAGTTTGTCCTTCTGGCCCGCCACCTGGTCAAGCTCGTCATCGGTGATCTTGCCCCAAAGGATCTTGGCCTCGCCGCGCAGCTGTTTCCACATTCCTGCGATCTGATCGTTGTTCATCGGACTACTCCTGTCTGGAATTTCGGTTGCAAGTGTCAGAAGAACGCCCGCCAGCCCGCTTCGTTCCCCGCACAACCCCCGCCCGACCCCCGCCCGACCCCTCGCGCAAAATTCTTGCATCACCCCGCATTTACCGCTTGCAGCGCTGCCCGGCTCTTTATACATCCCGACCGTCCAACCGGCGCGGGCGTAGCTCAGGGGTAGAGCATAACCTTGCCAAGGTTAGGGTCGTGAGTTCGAATCTCATCGCCCGCTCCAGTTGGGACTGACGCGAAAGGCCGCCCATCGGGCGGCCTTTGTCATTTGCAGCCCCCGGACAAAACCTTCATCCAATCTTCATTGGACATGCATGATATTTCCTGAATGATGGAAATATGGATCACAGCCGCGCCATCCACGCCTTTGCCACGCTTGGTCACCCGGACCGCCTTGCGGTGTTCCGGCTCCTGATGCGCTTCGTGCCGCAAGGTGTCCGCCCGACCGAAATGGCCGAGGCGTTGGGTCTGAAGCAGAACACCCTGTCGCACCATCTTGCTGACCTTGCCGCCGCAGGCCTTGTGCAGGTCCAGCGCGAGGGTCGGTCGCTTTACTATTCCGTCGATCTTGACGCGACCGAAGGGTTGATCGGCTACCTCGCCCTCGACGTCGGCCGCGCCCGCCCGGACCTTCTTCCAGCCCTCCAGAACCCGCAGGAGCCGATCATGCGCGATACCGATTTCGACGTTCTCTTCATCTGCTCGGGCAACTCTGCCCGCTCGATCTTTGCCGAGGCGCTGTTGCGCGATCTGGGTCAGGGCAAGTTCCAGGCCTTCTCGGCCGGTTTCGCACCCAAGGCCGAACCGGATGCCTTCGCCCTCGACGTGCTGAAGCGCAATGGCCACAGCATCGAGGGCCTGCGGTCAAAACCCCTGGCCGAGTTTCAGAAGCCCGACGCGATCGTGATGGATTTCGTCTTCACCGTCTGTGACACGGCGGCAGGCGAGGAATGCCCACCCTGGGAAGGCCAGCCGATCACCGGCCACTGGGGCCTGCCCGACCCGGTCAAGGCCACCGGCACAGACGCCGAAAAGGCGCTGGTCTTCGCCCAGACCTACGCGATGCTGCGCCGCCGGATCATGGCCTTCGTCGCCCTGCCGTTCGAAAGCCTGAACAAGCTTGCGCTGCAGCACGGCGTCGATGCCATCAGCACGGAAGCGCTGAAAGCGGAAAAGGTCTGACCCATGCCGCGCATCGCGCTCAACGGCCTTGGCCGCATCGGCAAGCTGGTCCTGCGCGACCTGATCGACACCGGTGCGGGGGTTGACCTGGTACTGCTTAACGACCCAGAGGGCGACGCCGAGCAGCACGCCCTTTTGATGGAGTTCGACTCGGTGCACGGTCGCTGGAAAACTCCGGTCCGTGCAGCGGACGGGGCGCTGGTGCTGAACGGAACCCAGGTCCGCCTGACGCATGAGCGGACGCTGGAGGCGCTGCCTCTGGCCGAGCTTGGCGTCGATATCGTGATCGACGCGACCGGCGTCTTCAAGACCGGGGCGAAGATCGAACCCTACTTCGCCGCCGGGGTGAAGAAGGTCGTGGTCAGCGCGCCGGTCAAGGATGGCGGGGCGCTCAACATCGTCTACGGGGTCAATCACGATCTATACGACGGCTCGCAGCGCCTTCTCACGGCGGCAAGTTGCACGACGAACTGCCTCGCCCCGGTGGTCAAGGTGATCCACGAAGGGCTTGGCATCCGGCACGGCTCGATCACCACGATCCATGACATGACCAACACCCAGACCATCGTCGACCGTCCGGCCAAGGACATGCGCCGCGCGCGTTCGGCGCTTTTGAACCTGATCCCGACCACGACGGGCAGCGCGCCTTCGAGTGCGGATTCACGCCTGGGTGTGCTGCCGCCGATCACGTATGGTCGCGTGGAGCTTGAGGCGGAGGTGCTGAAGAATGCGGTTCCGAAGATCGAGGGGTATGGCATCCGGCTGCTGGATGTGCGCTTCAAGCGCATCGACTACGATCCTTCGGTGAGCCAGTCGATCCACCAGCGGATGATTTCTGAGCGTGAGCAGATCGCGAAGCTGCACCGTGCTGAAGGCGAAGGCGAGGCGGCGAAGATCAACGGGGAGCGTGAGCGTGATCTGGCGACCATCGAGTCCGAAGCGTACCGCAAGGTGCAGGAACTCGAAGGCACGGCGGATGCGAAGGCGACGGAGATTTATGCGAAGGCGTACAACCAGACACCGGAAGCGGCGCAGCTGTTTGATTTCCTCAAGACGATGGAGACGTACAAGCAGCTGATCACCTCTGACACGACGATGATTTTTACCACGGAGAGCGAGCTGTTTCGGTATTTGAAGTCGAGCGATCCGCAGGCAACGAAACCGGCGGTGGGAGTTGCCACTCCTGAGTTCACACCGCTGCACAAGCTGCCGACGCTGCTGGAAGTGGGGCGGTGAGGGGGGCGTTGTCAGAACCGGACAGGCTGAAGCCCTAACTACGAACGGAGAACCGGAACCGGCTGCTGCGTAGCCGCGAAGCGAACCCGGGACTACAAAACAGAGCTGGGTGAATCGTGAGCGGAGAGGCGGATGGGGGAAGTCTGTGAATTGCCGTGGCTTGGGTGGTTCTAGCAATTTGCAGAACTTATTTCCGTTTAGCAGACTGTTCCTTGCGCGAAGGGCATGGGCTTCGGCGGCGGCGGGCTGAGGACAGCCCCGCCCTACCAGCGCTGAGCGTGCCCGGCGCGAGGTTGGGCGCTTGGTCCAACTGCTTGCCGGAAATCCGTTTTGACGGTCATGAAGCGCGGCAGAGATGAGGTGTCGTGGGCTCCGGCGGCGGCGGCTTGAGGGCAAGCCGCCCCACCCAAGAGCGCTGCCGAACCGCAGCGATTAATGCACTGTGCGACGGCGGCGGAGCAGGAGGCCTGAGAGGCCGAGCAGCAGAAGGAGGATGCGGGAAGGCTCGGGGACAATGACGATGACGCCGTAGGTGGTGAAGGCGCTGGTGTCCCAGAAGAGACCGGAACCCAGGGACAGGCTTGTGAGGTCCAGATCCGCAATGGTGAAAGTGCCAGAGCCTTTCAGAGAGTTCAAATCTCCCACCGTGCTCCAGTCGAGGAGCTTGAAGATACTCCCGGAGGTCAGAGTGGAGCCGTTATCGAGCACCAGGACCGTGCCACCTAGGGTGGTACCCAGATTGAAGGTGCCGTTGGTCAGCTTGATGCTGTCGTAATTTCCCGACTGGTTCCAGATGGTGGTGTAGGGAGTGCCGGTGGCACCGCCGTGGGTGTTCAAATAGGTGAGGGCATCGCCCGAGAGGTCGTAGCCGGCATCGAATTGGGTGCTGGAGGTCAGGCCGAGCTGAATCTGGCCGCCATTCTGGACATCCACTGCCGTGCTGGCCGCTGTGAAAGTCAGGGTTTGATTGTTGGAGCCAGTGACCCCCACGCCTGGTGCGAGGACGGCACCGCTGCTGATGACAGTGCTGCCGGCGATGCTGCCAGAGCCGGAAAGTGCAGCGCCGGAGCTGACAGTGACGGAGCCAGATCCGGCCAGAGCGCCGCTGGTGCCATTGCCCACCTGCAAGGTGCCCGCAGCCACTATGGTGGGGCCGGTGTAGGTGCTGGTCTGGGTGAGAGCGAGGGTGTTGGCACCCATTTTCGTGAAGCCGACGCTGTTTACTCCGGCGTTGGTGTTGGCGATAACACCGTCATAGGTGAAGCTGCCACCGGCGGCGTTGGTGGTATCCAAGCCTAGGACCGAACCATTGGTGAAGCCGCCACCGGCGGTGCCGAGCGACTTGATGACGTCCACATCCGCAGCGGTGAACTCGCCTGCACCGCCTACATTGAATGCGGCGGTGGCACCGCTGCTGACCACGATACGCGTGTCCGTCCAGCTTGCCTGGGTGTTATTGTAAAGCGCTGTTTCCTTGAGGAATTGCAGCGTTCCGGCCGTGACCGACGTGGCACCGGTGTAGGAGTTCACGCCATCCATGTAGAGAGTGCCGGTGGTGGTCTTGATGAAGGCACCGCCGCCATTGAGTTCGGCGAGATTTTTTAATGTGCCGGACTGGGCATTGAAGGTGATGGCATTGCTCGAAGCACCGATGGATCTGCCGGTCATGTTCAGTGTGCCGCCGTTGAGGGTGATGGCGGCGTTGCGGGTTCCTGCGCCCGTGCCGCCCACGATGTCTCCCTGGACGGTCAGAGTGCCGCTGGTGATGCCAATGGTGGCGTTTGCAGTGCCGGCATTGGCATTGGCCATGGTCACGGCGGTGGTGCCGGTGGTGGCGAGAGTGACATTCCCACCGGAAACATTGAGGGCGGTGGTGGTCGAGCCGGTGCTGGTGTTGCTGCTGCCCATGATGAGCGCCTGACCGC
>NCDS01000089.1 GCA_002280315.1 Rhodobacterales bacterium 32-66-7
CCGCTTGGGCCGGGCCGATTGGTGCGGGGCCCCGGCCCTGGCGCAGACGGCGACCTATCTTGCCATCGGCGCGCAGAGCCATGCCTTTGCCTTTACCGACCGGCCAAGACCCGGCGCGGAACAGGCGATAGCGGCGTTGCAGGCGGCAGGCCTGAGGGTGGAACTTCTGTCCGGCGATGCTGAAGCCCCGGTGCGGGACCTGGCCGATCGGTTGGGGATCGCCACCTGGCGGGCTGGGGTGCTTCCGGAAGAAAAAGCCGCGCGGGTGGCTGAGCTGTCGGCCAAGGGCCACCGGGTGCTGATGGTCGGCGATGGGCTCAATGACACGGCGGCGCTGGCGGCGGCGCATGTTTCGATCTCTCCGGCCACGGCCCTGGATGCAGCACGGGTGGCGTCGGATATCGTGCTGTTGGGGCAAGACATGGCCCCGATCGCCGATGCGGTGCGGATCGGACGGCAATCGGCGCGGCGGATGGTGGAGAACTTCGTGATCTCGGGCGGGTACAACGTCGTCGCGGTCCCGTTGGCACTGGTGGGCCTCGCGACACCGCTTGCGGCGGCGCTGGCGATGTCGCTCTCGTCGATCACCGTGTCGCTGAACGCCATGAGGTTGAAGTAGATGGAGATTCTCGCCATCCTGATCCCGGTGTCGCTGTTTCTGGGCGGCGTGGGGCTTCTGGCGTTCTTCTGGGCGATGCGGACCAGCCAGTTCGACGATCCGGAGGGGGACGCGCGGCGCATCCTGACCAAGGAGTTCGACGACCATCCGAAGCCGTAAGCGCAAAATCCTTCGAAGGATTTTGCAAATCTTTTCGAAAAGATTTGCGTCCGACCGTCAGGCGATGGTCACGCTGGCCGATTGCAACCCGTCGATCTCGACCTTGCAGGTGTCGCCACGGTTCAAGGCACCAACCCCCGCCGGGGTGCCGGTAAAGATCAGATCGCCCGGCGCGAGGCTGACGAGCCGCGACAGGGCGGCGATGATCGCGGCGGGGGGCCAGATCATCTGCGACAGCCGCGCCTCCTGCCGGGTGACGCCGTTCACGCTGCAGCGCAGGGCGGCGTCGGGCAAGGCTCCCGGACGCACCGGGCCGACCACGGCGGATTTGTCGAAACCCTTGGCCATGTCCCAGGGCCGGCGCGAGGCTTTCGCCTCGACCTGCAGGTCGCGGCGGGTCAGGTCGTTGCCGGCGGCATGACCCCAGATCAGGGCTGTGGCATCGGCTTCGGCCAGCATGGCACCCGCCTTGCCGATGGCCAGCACCAGCTCACCCTCATGATGGAGGTTCGCGGTGGCGGGCGGATAGGGGATGCGGCTGCCGCTTTCGACCACGGCGTCGGCGGGCTTGGTGAAGAAGAACGGCGGCTCCTTGTCGTCAGCCCCCATTTCGCGCGCATGATCGGCGTAATTGCGGCCGACGCAGAAGATGCGGCGAACCGGAAAGCGTTCGGGCCGTCCGGTCACCGGCAGCGTCACGGTCGGGAAGGCCGGAAAGACCAGCGCGACCATCGCCTAGCCCCCCACGGTTTCGCACGGCACGGCGCGGGCGCGGAGGCGGCGGCAGGCAAGCTCGGCCTGCTCTTCGGTCAGGCCCATGAAGCTGGCGCGCCAACTGCCGCCGGATTTGGTGGCCTTGCGCAGCCCGTCGTTCAGCGTGGCGCTTTCGGCGAGGGCGGTTTTCAAAAGCGCGCGTTCGGCATCGTAGCTGGTGGCATAGACGCCAACGTTCACGCCAAACTGCCGCCCGCCCGAAGTTGACATCACGACCACGACCTCTTGCTCCGCCTCGGCGGTTGGTTCGGGGACGGGGGCGTCGAAGACCGGGGCGGCGCGTTCGGGAAGGGTGGGGGGAGGTGCTGCGGCGATTTCGATCCCGGGCCTGTCCAGGGTCTCGACCTCCGGGGGCGGCGCGCCCGAGTCGGCAGCGGCCACGCTTTCGACGCCGGTCACCTCTGGCATCGGGTCACTGGCGGCACTGGCCAGCATCGCGTCACCCGTTGTCTCGGCAACCGGACCGGGGTCGGTCTGCACGATTTCGACAGCGGGTTCGGGGCCGGGTTCAGGCTGGGTTTCGGCAAGGGTTTCGGGCTGAGCCTCCCGCAGAGACTCCGGCATGGTCTCGGGCATCAGGGCAGGCTGGTCGCCGATCGGAACGGTGGCCGCGTCTGCCAAGGCGGCAACCTGGGCATCCAGGGTATCGGGTTCGGCCACGGTCTTCGGCACCGCTTCGGGGTCGATTTCGGCCAGCACACTTTCAGCCTCGACCTCGGGCGCAAGCGGGGGGCCCATGACCGGGCCCATGATCGGGGCCGTGCCTTCGGCCAGTGCTACGGCCTGGAAGTCGAGAGTTCCTTCGGGTGGAGGCTCCGCCGTCGCTTCGGCCAGGGCGCCGTCGATCCCTTCGACCATCGCGATGGCAACCGCATCCGGCACCGACGGCACCAGCGGGCGTGACCTTGGTCGCGGCGAACTGGCCATTTCGCCCGAGATCCGCAGCGTCTTGCCCGCGCCGCCTTCGGCATCAAGCACATCGATCCCGTCCGCCGCGGCGATCAGCGCGTCATCCGGCAAAAGCTCGGGTGCTGTGGGCGGCTGTTCCTTGACCCGGTTCTTCGCTGCGCCAAAGCCGATGTCCAACAGCTCTTTCATCCTGGCGGTGCGGTCGGGGGTCGATGACGCGCCAAAGATCGTGGCGATGATCCGCTTCTTGCCGCGCACCGCCGAGGCGGTCAGGTTGAACCCGGCAGCCGAGGTGAAGCCGGTCTTGATCCCGTCCGCACCTTCATACCCGTCCAGAAAGCGCGAGTTGGTGTTGGTCACGGTGGCAATCCCGGCATCGGCAGTCCGGCGCGAGAAGATGTTGTAATACTCAGGGAAGTCGTAAAACAGATGGCGGCCCAGGATGTTCATGTCGCGCGCGCTGGAGAGATGGCCCTCAGCGGTCAGCCCGTTCGCGTTCTTGAAGGTGGTGTTGTCCATGCCAAGCTGGCCCGCCGTGCGCGTCATCCGCTTGGCGAACGCCTTGTGGTCGCCGCTGATCGCATCGCCGATCGCCGAGGCCGCGTCGTTCGCCGACTTCACCGCCGCCGCCCGGATCAGATAGCGGAGCGCAATCTTCTGGCCGGGCTTCAGGCCCAGACGTGACGGCGGTTGGGCTGCGGCGTAGTCCGACACCGTGATCATGGTATCAAGCGAGATGTTGCCCGCCTCGATTTCCTGGAACGCGATGTAAAGCGTCATCATCTTGGTCAGAGACGCCGGGTGCAGGCGCGCGTCGGCGTTCTTTTCATAAAGCACCTCACCCGACCGCGCGTCCATCACGATGGCTGCAAAGGGTGCCGCCTGCAGCGGGCCGGTCACGACGACCGCGCATGCCACGAAAAGCACGAAGCCAGTGCGAAGAATCCGCCCGAAAAGCGATGCCACGTCGCTTGTTTCCTATGCCTGTCCGGCCCGATTTTCCGGTGCCGAGTTCTGCCTCTCTTCGAAAGCTAGCACGACAAAGGCAATCCGAAAACCCATGAAATACAAAGGCTTTGCGGATCATGTTCATGTTGTTGCGCTGAAGCTGCAGTCGGCTGCGCGCCGCGCGACATCTTGTGGCGGCTTCGGTGTGGAACGCTACCTCTTGCGCGGGGTTTGCAGATTTCCAACCAGTTCCGGCAGCCCGCCCAGGCTGGTCAGAGCGAAAAACCGGTGGTGATCCAGGGGGGCTTCGGCGTGCTCATGCGACCAGGTGTGCTCGTGCGGCACATGCACGCCCCAGGCCCCGGCGGCAAGTGCTGGGATCACGTCGGATCTGAGCGAGTTGCCCACCATCAGCGCCTGATCCGCGCCGGTGCCATGGCGGGCAAAGATCGCCCGATAGGCGGCGTCGGTCTTGTCGCTGACGATCTCGACCGCGTCGAAAAGATCGCCAAGGCCCGACTGCGCCAGCTTCCTTTCCTGATCCAGAAGGTCGCCCTTGGTGATCAGCACCACGCGGTAGTCAGCGGCCAAAGCGGTCACGGTCGCCCGCGCCTCGGGCAGAAGCTCGATCGGGTGCTCCAGCATCTCGCGTCCTGCCGCGACCAGTTCGGCGATGACCGATGCAGGCACCCGCGCTTCGGTCACCTCGATCGCGGTTTCGATCATGGAAAGGGTGAAGCCCTTCACCCCGAAACCGTAATGGCCAAGGTTCCGCCGCTCGGCCGCGTCAAGCCGTTCGGCCAGATGGTCGGGGTCGGCGTGGTCGGCCAGAAGGCGGATGAAACGGTCTTGCGTCAGGCGAAAGAACGACTCGTTCTGCCAGAGCGTATCGTCGGCATCAAACCCGATGGTGGTCAGCATGTCAGCCCCCTTTGGCGCGCCGAAACGTGCCCCCCTTTTCGCCCGCGCAGAATGGACTATACTTGCCTTATCCGCTACAGCCCCGAATCCATTTATGGAGCGTTCCTTTCGTGCCGCACCGCCCGTTGTCCATGGCTGACAAGATCGATGGTCCGGGCCAGGACACGTCGCTGCTGACCAAGCCCAAGTCAAAGACCGAGCGTCCGCCGCTTTACAAGGTCATGCTTCTGAACGACGATTACACTCCGATGGAGTTTGTGGTCCATGTGCTGGAGCGGTTCTTCGGCCTCAATCATGCGCAGGCGTTCGACATCATGCTGACGGTCCACAAGAAGGGTCTGGCGGTCGTCGGAGTGTTCTCGTTCGAGGTGGCCGAAACCAAGGTGGCGCAGGTGATGGATTTCGCGCGCCGCCACCAGCATCCCCTGCAATGCACGATGGAAAAAGAGTGATCCATCGTCCGGTGGAAAGGGTCTAAGGGGGCTGCGGCCCCTGCCCATGCGGATGACCCGTCTTGCCCATGCGCTTGCGACCGGCAGCCTGACGCTGCCGCCGTCGGGGACGATTGCGGTCTACCGGCCGCAGATCGGCGACGATCTGTCGGTCCTGCCCGCCGATCGAGTAATCGTGCTGACCGGCTGGAAGCCCGATCACGACCATTTCGCCCGCGACTACCCGGTTACCCCAACCCCGCCCCATGCGGCGGCGCTGGTCTGTCTGCCGCGCTCTCGCGAAGGTGGTCGGGCGCTGATCGCGCAGGCGGCGGCTGAAGTGACGCCGGGCGGCATGATCCTGGTGGATGGGCAAAAGACCGATGGCATCGATGCCGCGCTGAAGGACTTGCGCAGCCGCGTCGATCTCTCTGAAAGCCTGTCCAAGGCGCATGGCAAGCTGGCGTGGTTTGCCGCCGGTCCCGATCTCTCCGACTGGGCCGCCCGACCCCGGCTGATTGCTGACGGCATCCAGACCCTCCCCGGCATCTTTTCTGCAGATGGGCCCGACCCGGCCTCGGTCCTGCTGGCGGCTTCGCTGCCGGACAAGCTGCAGGGCAAGGTCGCCGATCTTGGTGCGGGCTGGGGGTATCTGGCGCGCGCCATCCTCGCCCGGCCCGGTGTCAAGCGATTGGACCTGGTCGAGGCTGAGGCGGACGCGCTGGCGGCGTGCCGGATGAACATCACCGACGACCGGGCGCAGTTTCATTGGGCCGATGCCACCAGCTTTCGCCCGGAGGCGCTGCTGGATGCGGTGGTCATGAACCCGCCGTTCCATGTCGGTCGGACCGCCGACCCCAGCCTTGGGGTGGCGTTCATTCAGGCAGCGCGCCGGATGCTGGCCCCAAGCGGGGCGCTTTGGCTGGTCCAGAACCGCCACCTGCCCTATGCTTCCGCCCTGACCGACGCGTTTCTGGAGTGGACGGAGGTTGCCGGAAACGGTGGCTTTCGCGTCATCCATGCCATCAAGCCCAAGCGGGCCAAACCCTGACTTACCCCGGAGCCCAGCCATGTCGTTTTCCGTAACCGGCAAGACCGCCATCGTCACCGGGGCTGCATCGGGCATCGGCCTTGCCATCGCGCGGCACCTTCTCGACAAGGGCGCGAACGTGATGTTCGCCGATGTGGACGAAGCGAGGCTCGACAGCGAGGTTGGCGAAGAGGCGCGGGCCGAGGGGCCGGTGCGGATGTTTGCCGGCGATCTGACCGAAAAGCTGACGATCTCCAACCTTCTGTCGGCCACGTTCGATGCCTTCGACCGGGTGGATATCCTGGTGAACGCCAGCCGCAAGATGGCAGTCTCGGACATCCTGTCGCCCGACAGCGACGGGGTGGAGGATCTGTGGCGCCAGAACGTGCTGACGGCGCTGCGGATGTCGCAATTCACCGCCAAGCGGATGATCCAGCACGCCGAACGGTCCGAGGTTGAAGCGGGAACCATCATCGGGTCGATCATCAACCTGTCGTCCACCGCAGCGCAGGTCACGCGGCCCGAGCTTCTGGCCTATTCCATCGCCGCTGCGGCGTCAGAGCAGATGACCCGCTCGCTTGCCCTCGGGCTGGCTGCGAAGGGCATTCGCGTGAACGCGGTCGCCTTCGGATCGGTGATGAGCGCAAGCCTGCAGGCCGCGTTGAAGGACAGCCCGGATTTCCGCGACCATATCGCCGAGACCACCCCCCTCCACCGCATCGCCGCCCCGGCGGAACTGGCCGAGACGGTGCAGTTCCTCGCCTCGGACGCGTCGGGCTTCATCACCGGGCAGGTGATCACGGTCGATGGCGGGCGGAGCCTGCTGGACGCCATTCCCGCCCCGGCGCATTGATCATTCGGGGTATTTGGCCTTGCACTGGTCGATGACCACCTTGGCCTTCTGCGCCAGTTCCGCCCGCTTTTGCCGCAACCCCTCCAGCTTCTGCGCTTCGGCGGCAAGGTCGATGGCTTTCGGCCGCTCAACCTCATACTCGCGGTCGACAAGGCAACGCTCGGGCCGGGAGGGTTGACCCTCTACCGCCGGGCCGGGGCGGCAATACGTCCAGAACTCGCGCGTGAGGGTCACGGTCTCGATCGCATAGCCGCGATCAAGGTTGCCCTCGACCTCGGCGATCAGCCGGTCGACCACGCGCAGATCGCGGGTGTTGTAGGAAATGCACTGCTCCTGCGGGGTGCCGCAGGCGGTCAGAACAGCACAGGCGAACAGGGCTGCGCGTTTCAACGGACGCTCCTTCATCAGGGGAACGGGGGGCACTTGGAAACCAGGGCGAAGCGGTGCTAGGCATGGCGCTGTCAGAAGATGGAGACCGCAAGAATGACCGATCCCGTTGACAGTCGCAAGGCACGTGCGGCGGCCTGGTTTCGATCTTTGCGTGATCGGATCGTCGCCGCGTTTGAAGAGCTTGAGGCGCGGTTCGGCGATGGGGCGCGGTTCGAGGTCACCCCCACCACCCGCGCCGATGGTGGCGGCGGGTTGATGAGCGTGCTGCGCGGCGGGAAGGTGTTCGAAAAGGTCGGCGTCAACTGGTCCGAGGTGCACGGCACGCTTGGCGACAAGGCGCAGCGCGCGATGGCGGCGCGGGGGGTTCCCGGCATGGCCGAAGACCCGCGCTTCTGGGCCAGCGGAATCAGCCTTGTCGCGCATATGGTCAACCCGCATGCGCCTGCCGTCCACATGAACACGCGGATGTTCTGGACCCCGGGGGCGGCCTGGTTCGGCGGCGGCTCCGACCTCAACCCCTGCATCGAATATGCCGAGGATACCGCGCATTTTCACGCCGAGATGCAAGCCGCCTGCGACGCCCATGCCCCCGACTACTACCCCCGCTTCAAGGCCTGGGCGGATGAGTATTTCTTCATCCCGCACCGGGGCCGCGCGCGAGGGGTGGGGGGCATCTTCTATGACGACCTTGCGACCGGCGACTGGGACGCGGATTTCGCCTTTACCCAAGCCGTCGGCGCCGCCTTCCTGCCCGCCTTCCTGCCGGTCACCGAACGCCGCCTTGCCACGCCCTGGACCGAGGCCCGGGCTTTATGCCGAATACAACCTCGTCTACGACCGTGGCACCAAGTTCGGGCTGGAAACCGGCCATGATGCCAACGCCGTTCTGATGAGCCTGCCGCCGGTCGCCAAGTGGACCTGAGGCATGGCTGACCCGATGGCCGATATCACGATCAAGGCGGCCTATGGTTCGGTGGTCGAGGATGAGGGGCTTCTCTTCATCGGCTTTGCCGAGGGCGAGGATGAGGAGGAAGGGTATGTCCTCTTTCGCCAATTGGTGGAGGGTGGCCCGATCTGGTTCGAGGTGAATGACGAGACCTTTGGGGCAGAGGCGGCGATTGCCTTGGTGACCGCAAGCCCGCAGGGGTTCGAGGTGACGATCGCGCCCGCAGCACGACACGCCTTTGGCTTTGCCGCAAGCGTGGCGGTGCGGATCGGACCGGAGTGTGAAGACGCGGGCGAGGCTTTGGCGGCGCTTCGGGCAATGCTCGGGCCGCTTTGGCAGGGGTAAGGGGGCGTGGGCAGATTGCCCACCCTACGGGGGCGATGAAATGGGGCTGATCGAGGATCTTCAGGCGGTGGTCGGGCCCGGACAGGTGTTGACCGGGGCCGACATGGCCGGCCATGCGCGGGACTGGATGGGCAAGTATCAGGGCCGACCGCTCGCGGTGGTGCGCCCGGCCTCGACCGCCGAGGTTGCGGCCTCAGTCGGTCTTGCGGCGGCGGCGGGGGTGGCGGTGGTGCCGATCTCGGGCAATACCGGGATCGTCGGCGGCACGATGACCGAGGGCGGGCTGATGCTGAGCCTGGAACGGATGAACCGCATCCGCGCGGTGAAGCGTGACGCGCGGCTGGTGGTAGCCGAAGCCGGGGTCATCCTGACCCGCCTGCATGAGGCGGCTGAGGCGGAGGGGCTTTATTTCCCCCTCTGGTTCGGCGCGCGCGGCTCGGCGATGCTGGGCGGGGTTCTGTCCACCAATGCGGGCGGGTCGAACGTGCTGCGTTATGGCTCCACCCGCGCGCTGTGTCTGGGGATAGAGGTGGTGCTGGCCGATGGGCGGGTCCTGAACCTGATGGGCGAATTGCACAAGGACAACTCCGGCTACGATCTGAAGGACCTGTTCATCGGGGCCGAGGGGACCTTGGGCATCATCACGGCGGCGGTGATGAAGCTTGTGCCGGCGCCCCTTGCCCATGCCACGGCAACGGTCGCGGCGCGGTCATTGCCGGATGCGCTGGGGCTGTTGAACCGGATGCAAGCGGCGACGGGCGGGCGGGTCGAGGCGTTCGAATTCATGCCGCGTACCTATGCCGACCGCTTGGCGCTGGTGCGGCCCGATCTGGGCCAGCCCTTCGCCGACATCCCGTCGGGCGGTGTGTTCGGC
>NCDS01000090.1 GCA_002280315.1 Rhodobacterales bacterium 32-66-7
GATAAGCCGATAGAAATCGGGCTTGCGGTCGGTGAACCTCAGGTCCGAGATATTGGCCTTCTGCTCGCCGATCAAGGTACAAATGCGGCCCAGCACGCCTGCGTCGTTCGAGATCGTGATATCAAGCCCCACGGTATAGACCGGCGCGTGCCGGCCGGAATGCCAGCGCAGATCGACCCAGCGGGTGGTCTGTTCCTCGAACTCCTGCAAGGCCGGGCAGTCGATGGCGTGGACGATGACGCCCTGGCCGCGATAGGTGATGCCGACGATCCGTTCGCCCGGCACCGGCTGACAGCACTGGGCGCGGCGAAAGCTTTGGTCGGCGGTCAGACCCATGACCGGGCGCTTGGCGTCAACCTCTTCGGCGACGGCCTGGGCAAGTTCGGGGTACAGAATCTCCACCACCCGGCGGGCGGGCAATTCGGCAGACCCAAGCCGGGCCAGAAGATCGCTTTCATCCGCCAGCCCCAGCATCTTGGCCGCCGTGCGAAGCGCCTTGTCGCTGGCCTTCTTGCCGACATGATCAAACGCCGCCCGCGCAAGTTCCTGGCCGAGGCGGACAAAGCGACCCTTGTCCTCCTCCCGCAAGCTGCGCCGGATCGCGGCCTTGGCGCGACCCGTGGTCACGATGTCGATCCATGAGGCTTGCGGGCGCTGCCCTTCCGCCGTGATGATCTCCACCGACTGGCCGTTCTTGAGGCGGGTCCACAAGGGCACCCTTATGCCGTCGATCTTGGCCGACACGCAGGAGTTGCCGATCCTCGTGTGGATCGCATAGGCGTAGTCCAAGGGCGTCGCCCCGCGCGGCAGCTGGATCACATCCCCCTTCGGCGTGAAGCAGAACACCTGGTCCGAATACATCTCGAGCTTCACGTTTTCGAGGAATTCGTCGTGATCCGCCTCATCCAGACGTTCGGTGAGGCTTGCGATCCACTTGGCGGGGTCGACGGCAAAGGGGTTCTTGGCCCGCACCCCCTCACGATAGGACCAATGCGCGGCGACGCCGGCTTCGGCGACTTCGTGCATCTCGCGGGTTCGGATCTGCACCTCGACCCGCTTGCCGTCACGACCGGAAACCGAGGTGTGGATCGACCGGTAGCCGTTGTTCTTGGGCTGGCTGATGTAGTCCTTGAACCGCCCCGGCACCGCGCGCCAACGCTGATGGATCACGCCGAGGATGCGGTAACAGTCGGCGACCGAGCCGCAGATGATGCGAAAGCCGTAGATGTCCGGCCATAGACATCCGCCTCAAGCTGGGCCTTTTCCAGCTCGTGCCTTATGTCGCCGGTGATACGGTGCACCACGTCGCCGGTTTCACGCTGCAGGGTCAGAAAGCGGCGGATGATGGAATTGCGCGCTTCGGGGTTCAGGACCTTGAAGGATAGATCCTCAAGCTCTTCCCGCATCCACTGCATGCCCATGCGCCCGGCAAGGGGGGCAAAGATCTCCATCGTCTCGCGGGCCTTCTGCGCCTGCTTGGCATGGGGCATGCTGCGGATCGTGCGCATGTTGTGGAGCCGGTCGCCAAGCTTGACGAGGATCACCCGCAGATCGCGGCTCATCGCCATGAACAGCTTGCGGAAATTTTCCGCCTGCTGGGTTTCCGTGCTGGAAAGCTGCAGGTTGGTCAGCTTGGTCACGCCATCGACGAGTTCGGCGACCTCTTCGCCGAACATCGAGACAAGCTCGGTATAGGTCGACCTTGTATCCTCGATCGTGTCATGCAGAAGGGCGGTGATGATCGTCGCGTCATCCAGCCGCTGTTCGGTCAGGATCGCGGCGACGGCGACGGGATGGGTGAAATACGCCTCGCCCGATTTCCTCATCTGGCCGTCGTGCATGCGAAAGCCGTAGGCATAGGCCTTGCGGATCAGATCGGCATTGCAGCGCGGGTTGTAGTTGCGAACCAGGGCGATGAGGTCTTCGACGTCGATCATCACCCCGGCCTTTCGCGGGCCCCTGTCCGGGCGTTAAAGCTCGCCCTGGGCTTCCATCAGCGCGCGGAGGAGCTTTTCTTCCGACATGTCATCGACCATCGGGCGATCCATCTCGCCGCCCATCAGCAGCGCCATCTGGTCTTCTTCCGGCTCGTCAACCTCGATCTGGGTCTGGTGGCTTTCGATCATCCGCTCACGCAGGACATCGGCGGCCTGCGCCTCATCCGCGATTTCGCGCAGGGCGACGACCGGGTTCTTGTCGTTGTCGCGGTCGACGGTGATCGGCGAGCCGGCCTGAATCTCGCGCGCGCGGTGGGCGGCGAGCATCACCAGTTCGAACCGGTTCGGAACCTTGTCAACGCAATCTTCGACCGTCACGCGGGCCATGGCAACTCCAATCAGGGTGCTGGGATGGAAGTGGTCTCAATAAGGGCTGGACCGGCGCTTGACAAGCGGTGAATCGCTGCTGTCACAGCGGGGTGACCGCCGCGACATCGGCGTTTGGCAGGGCAGCCAGCATCGCCCGCACCGTGGCGCCGGTCCGGGGATGGCACCAGTCGGGGGCGACATCGGCCAGGGGCACCAGCACGAACGCTCGGTCCTGGAGGCGCGGGTGCGGCAGGATCAGTCGGTCGGGCGTGGTGCGGACCTGCGCCTCGGGTGGCAGGGCGCGCCAATGGTCGTGGGTCGCCTGGTCCGGCAACACCAGATCGCCGACCGCCAGAAGGTCGATATCCAGCGTCCGCATCCCCCAGCGCTGCGCCCGTTTGCGCCCGAAGCGCGCTTCGATCCGGTGCAAGGCCGCCAGAATCGACGCAACGTCACCCGCGTCGGCACGCGTCAGGGCGGCTGCCGCGTTCACATAATCGGGACCGGCACCGGGCGGGAAACAAGGTGTGGCGTAGAACCGGCTAATCGCTTGTAAGTTGAAGCCTTCCTCGCCCAGCGCAGCGACCGCCGCCCGCATCGTATCAGCCGGAGCCAACGCGCCATGTGGCAGGTTCGCGCCCATCGCGACCAGAATTTCCGCCGATTTCGTGATCTGCACCGGTTTTTTCCCCAGAGCCGCCTTGTGCAGCGCCCCTTATGACAGATATTAACAGTAGCCCGTCCGGCGAACTTGTTACAACACGTGGTTCAGCCACGGAAGTTCGGCCGTCCCGGTTAGCTTAAGGGAACCCTGAGGATGTTTTACAAGGACGAACGGCTTGCGCTGTTCATTGATGGCTCAAATCTCTATGCGGCCGCGAAGGCGCTTGGGTTTGACATCGACTACAAGCTCCTGCGGATGGAGTTCATGCGTCGCGGCAAGCTGTTGCGGGCGTTCTACTATACTGCGCTGTTGGAAAACGACGACTATTCGCCGATCCGCCCGCTGGTCGACTGGCTGCACTACAACGGCTTCACGATGCGCACCAAGCCCGCCAAGGAATACACCGACAGCCAGGGCCGGCGGAAGGTGAAGGGCAACATGGATATCGAGCTGTGCGTCGACGCGATGGAGCTGGCGCAGCGGATCGATCACATCGTGCTCTTCTCGGGCGATGGCGACTTCCGGCCGCTGGTGGAAAGCCTGCAGCGGCAAGGGGTTCGCGTGTCGGTTGTGTCGACCATCCGCAGCCAGCCACCGATGATCGCGGATGAGTTGCGGCGTCAGGCCGACAATTTCATCGAGCTGGAAGAGCTGCGCGATGTCATCGGCCGGCCCCCGCGCGACCCGCGCCCGCCGGTGGATGATCCAGTCCCGTCCGACGTGAAGTGACCGCTGGCCGGGCATGGTGCCCGGCTGCACTGGGTATGCCGTCCGGTCTGGCTTCTGGACGACGGGCCGCTTTGGCCCTATCGTCCGGCCGGACCTTGCCTGGTGTGTCATGACCGATCTGCCGCCGCTGACCCTTTACCTTGCCGCCCCGCGCGGGTTCTGCGCCGGGGTGGACCGGGCGATCAAGATCGTCGAGCTTGCGCTGCAGAAATGGGGCGCGCCGGTCTATGTCCGGCATGAGATCGTGCATAACAAGTTCGTCGTCGACGCCCTGCGCGCCCAAGGCGCGGTCTTCGTCGAAGAGCTGGACGATTGCCCCGACGACCGCCCGGTGGTGTTCTCGGCCCATGGCGTGCCGAAATCGGTCCCGGCCGAGGCGGGGCGGCGGCAGATGATCGCCGTCGATGCGACCTGCCCCCTGGTCACCAAGGTCCATAATGAGGCCGCCCGCCACCATGAGGCGGGGACCCAGATGATCTACATCGGCCACGACGGCCACCCCGAGACGGTGGGCACCATGGGTCAACTGCCGCCCGGTGAGGTGCTCTTGGTCGAAACCGTCGCCGATGTCGCGCGGCTCCAGGTCCGCGACCCGGAACGGCTTGCCTTCATCACCCAGACCACGCTTTCGGTCGACGACACCGCCGAGATTGCCGCCGCCCTGCAGGCCCGGTTCCCGGCAATCCGAGCCCCGGCGCATGACGATATCTGCTATGCGACCACCAACCGGCAGGCGGCGGTCAAGGCAATGGCCCTCATGATCGACGCGCTGCTGGTGATCGGCGCGCCGAACTCCTCCAATTCCAGACGGCTGGTCGAGGTTGGCAGCACGGCCGGTTGCCCCTATGCCATGCTGATCCAGCGCGCGACGGATATCGATTGGCGTGCGATAGCGGGGGTACGCGCCGTCGGCCTTACCGCCGGGGCAAGCGCGCCCGAGGTCCTGGTGGATGAGGTGATCGCGGCGTTCCGCGGCCGGTTTGACCTGACGGTCGAACGGGTCGAAACCGCGGTCGAGACCGTCGAATTCCGGGTGCCCCGTATCCTGCGCGAAGGCGTTGCCTGATGCGGTATCTGGTCCTTTTGGCAGCCGTTGCAGGCCTTGCGCCTGCTGCACCCTGACCCTTTGCCCAAAGATTTCCTTGTCGGTGCGAGCGTGCGGGGCGGTCTATCTTGAGGGACAAAAGCTCATTCTTCCCTCGGACACCCATCCCGACGCCCGGGTCGAGGGCGTGCTCGCGGCGATCGAGGCGGCGATTCCCACCGCATTGGACCGGTTCTTCGCCAACCGATGCGCCAAACTCGCCAGTGCCGGACTGGCCAACCCCGGACCGCCACGCTAGAACCCCCGGCATGACCGATTACGTGACATTCACCGGGCGGGTCGAACCGATGATCTGGGGCAAGGCGACCTATACCGTCCTGCCGTTGCCGCCGGACGTGGCCGCCGCACTTTCCGGTGCCCGGCGGGTTGAGGGGGAGATCAACGAACACCCCGTCAACTTGGCCCCGACGCGCGCTCCGGTCCTGGACGGGGTGTTCCTTTGGACCGGGCAAAGCCTTCTGGACCGAATCGGCATCACCCCGGGCGAGGCGGTCGAGGTGCGGCTTCGTCCCGCGCCGGATGATCTGGTCGAGGTGCCGGAGGACGTGACCCACGCCCTGCGCGCCGCCGGGGTGCTGGGCGCGTGGGAGGGGCTGACCCCCGGCAAGAAGCGGGGCCACCTGCACCAGATCGGCACCGCCAAGACCGCCCCGACCCGTCAGAAACGCATCGCCGCCCTGATTGCCGGTCTTCCGTCATGATCCGAATCCCCCGCGCCGCCCTGATCCTTGGCCTTGCCGGGCTGATCCCGTTCGTCTGGTCTGCCGGCACTCAACTTTTCCCAGCGATAGCCGGGCAGGCCGGTGCGGTTCTGTCGCCGATGTTCATCGGGCGGGTGGTCGGCATCACTTATGGCACGGTGATCCTGTCCTTCATGTCCGGTGCCCTTTGGGGCTTCGCCACCCGCGCCGAGGGGCGGACGGCGGCTGTTGCCTACACCCTCTCGGTCATCCCGGCGCTTTGGGCGTTCGTCATGGTGACCGACGCGACCGAGACCTCGGTCATCTTCCTTGCCGCCGGGTTCATCGGGGTCCTCCTTATCGACGGCACCTTCGCGGGTTGGGGACTTGCCCCGCCATGGTGGATGCGGCTGCGGATCCTGTTGACCGGCGGGGTGGTGGCGTGCCTCCTCCTCCCCCTGGTGGTCTGATGCCGGCGCTGTTCGCCTATACCGACGGTGCCTGCTCGGGCAACCCCGGCCCGGGCGGCTGGGGGGTCCTGATGCTGGCGCGTGAGGGCGAGGTGGTGGTCAAGGAACGCACACTCCAGGGCGGTGAGGCGCTGACCACCAACAACCGGATGGAGTTGATGGCCGCCATCGCCGCGCTGGAGGCTTTGGCGCGGCCAAGCGAAATCACGATCGTCACCGACAGCGCCTATGTGAAGAACGGCATCACCGAATGGATCAGCGGCTGGAAGCGCAAGGGCTGGCGCACCGCCGGTGGCCCGCCGGTCAAGAATGTCGAACTTTGGCAAAGGCTTGACGCCGCCCAGGCCAAGCATCAGGTCACCTGGCGCTGGATCAAGGGCCACGCGGGCCATGTTGAGAATGAGCGTGCCGATGCCCTCGCCCGTGCGGGGATGGCTCCGTTCAAACCGGTGGCGGGGGTGCCGCGATGACCATGCTCACCAGCCTCGACCATGCTGCGGTGCTGGTCTTTGCGCTGACCGGGGCGCTTGCGGCCAGCCGGTCGCAGCTGGATATCGTCGGCTTCATCTTCATCGCCTGCCTGACCGCCGTGGGTGGAGGCACGGTCCGCGACACGATCCTGAACCGTGAGGTGTTCTGGGTCGCCAACCCCGTCATCCTTGCGGTCGCAACCCTAGCCGCCATCGTGGTGTTCTTCACTGCCCACCTCTTGGAAAGCCGCTACCGCGCGCTGTTGTGGTTCGATGCCTTCGCCCTGGCCGTCGCCGTTCCCGCCGGTGTCGCGGTGGCCCTGGCCGAGGGGCAAGGCTGGCCGGTCGTTCTGGTCATGGGGATGATCACCGGCTGCATGGGCGGCCTCATGCGCGATGTGGTCTGCAACGAGGTGCCGCTGGTCCTGAAACAGGGAGAGCTTTACGTGACCTGCGCCTTTGCCGGTGCGATGGGCGCGGTGGTGGCGGGCTGGGCGGGCCTTGGGCAAGGGCCCGCGCTGATGATCTGCGCCGGGCTGGTCCTTGGCTTGCGCGCGGGCAGTCTTGGTCTGGGCTGGCGCTTGCCGGTCTATCGGTCGACCCCGCCCAAGCCGGGCGCGCCGAAGCGGTAGGGGCTTGCCGACTGAACGAACATTCGTTTACTCTGCTGCCATGCCGCGCAGCAAGACCATCCCCGACGCCCGCATCTTTGCCGCCATCCGCACGCTGCTGGATCAGGGCGGGGAAAAGGCCGTGTCCTTTGCGACCGTCGCCGCGGCCACCGGCCTTGCGCCGCCAACGCTGGTGCAACGCTACGGCAGCCGCGACGGGATGGTGCGGACGGCTCGCCTCGCCGAATGGGACCGGCTGCAAGCCCTGACGGCTGAGGTGATCGTGGCTACCGAAGACAAGGGTCCGCAGGCGCTGTTGAAGGCGCTTGGCCCGCTAGATCCGGAAATGCTGGCGGCAGCGGCGCGGGATCCCGACCTTGCGCAAAGTGCCGCCGCCTGGCGCGTGCAGGTCGAGGCGGCGCTGTCCCTGCGCCTTGGCACCGGGGCGAAGGCAAGGGAAACCGCGAGTCTGCTCTTTGCCGCCTGGCAGGGTCAGGCGCTTTGGGCGGTCACCGGGGCGGCGAGCGTCAAGCTCAAGGACCTGGTGAAGCGACTTACCTGAACCAGGCCTTCCAGGCCCAGATCAGCACCAGCGCGCCCAACAGCGCGCCGACAAACCCGGCCCCGATCCCCGCCACCGCAATCAATCCGCGCAACATCAGGCCCCCGACCAGCGCGCCCAGCACCCCAAGCGCAATCGTCGTTGTCGTATCCAGATTGACCTTCAGGATGCGCGTGGCCAGAAAGCCGACCGCCGCGCCGATGATCAAAAGCCACAAAAGCGGCATGCGTCCCCTCCGCCCCCCGTCATTGATTGCATATGGGAAGCCATCGCGCCCCCTGCCAGTGGCTGCGACCTAGACCAGGGTTTCGGGCAGGGTCAGGCCTTTCAGCACCTCGGCTGCGGGCATGGGTCGCTTCCCCTCACGCTGCGCCTCGGTGATATCGATGGCTCCGGTACCGCAGGCGATGGTGAAGCCCTGCAACACCTGCCCCGGCGCGCCCCTTCCGTCGGCAAGGCGGGAGCGGAGGAGCTTCACCCGCTCCCCGCCGACCAGCGTCCAGGCCCCCGGAAACGGCGACAGCCCGCGGATCAGCCGATCAACCCCGACCGCTGGCAGGGTGAAATCAACCCGCGCCTCGGCCTTGTCGATCTTGGCGGCATAGGTCACGCCTTCGGTCGGCTGCGGCGTGGGCACAAGGTCGGGCAACCTACGCAGCGCCTTCCCGATCAACCGCGCGCCGAGATGGCTGAGGCGGTCGTGCAACCCGGCCGTTGTTTCCTCTGCCCCGATGGGGATGGCTTCGCGCAGAAGGACCGGCCCGGTATCCAGGCCAGCCTCCATCTGCATGATCGAAATGCCGGTCTCCGTGTCCCCCTCCATGATCGCCCGATGGATCGGCGCTGCCCCCCGCCAGCGCGGCAAAAGCGAGGCATGGATGTTGAGGCACCCAAGCAAAGGCATATCCAGCACGTTCTGCGGCAGGATCAGCCCGTAAGCGACCACGACCGCGACGTCGGCGCCATGTGCGGCAAAGCCCGATGCTGCAGCTTCGCTGCGCAGCGAGGTTGGATGCTGCACTTGCAGCATAAGCGCCTCGGCCCGGGTCTGGACCGGGCTTTTCCGGTCCGCCTTGCCGCGACCGGCGGGGCGGGGCGGCTGACAATAAACGGCGACGATGTCATGGTCTCGGTGCAGCGCTTCAAGGATCGGGACCGAAAACGCCGGCGTGCCCATGAAGACGATCTTCATTCCTGCGCCACGTCCCGCGCGCGTTCGCGTTTCAGCTTCTGCATCTTCCGCGTGATCATCTGCCGCTTCAAGGGACCGAGATAGTCGATGAACAGCTTGCCATCGAGATGGTCGATCTCGTGCTGCACACAGGTCGCCCAGATGCCGCTCGGCCGGGCGGTCGACCTCGGCGTATTGGTCGGGGATCGACAGGCACCCCTCATCATAGGTCGACAGCTCTTCCGACCGCCAAAGCACCTGCGGGTTTATCAGCACCAGAGGTTCCGGCGGCCCGCCCTTGATGCAGTCCATCACGATCAGCCGCTTGGTCACCCCGACCTGCGGCGCGGCAAGACCGATGCCGGGGGCGGCATACATCGTCTCAAGCATGTCATCGGCCAGCTGGCGCAGATCGGGCGTGATCTTGGCCACCGGCTCGCAAAGCTTTTTCAGACGCGGATCAGGATGGATCAGGATGGGGCGGATCATTCGCGCGATGTACGAAAGAGTGCCCGGCATGGCAAGGGGCAGGCCATCCTCGGCCGCATCGGGGTGTTGTGGGATGACAACGCGCGCACCATTGGGTAATCGGGACATCCACCAGCAAGGACCGGACAGATGAGCTTTGACACCCCGATCAACCGCGTCGGCACGCATTGCAGCAAGTGGGACAGCCTGGAGCGGCTTTACGGCCTGTCCCCCGATGACGGCCTGGCGATGTGGGTCGCAGATATGGACTTTCGCCCGCCAGAGGTGGTGCAGGCGGCGCTGGAGCGGATGACCGCCCATGGCATCTACGGCTATTTCGGCGATGACCGCGCCTATCTGGCCGCGATCCGCTGGTGGATGGCCAACCGCCACGGCTGGACGGTCGAGGCAGAGTGGATCTTCACCACGCATGGTCTGGTGAACGGGACTGCGCTTTGCGTCGATGCCTTCACCAAGCCGGGCGATGGCGTGATCCTGATGACCCCGGTCTACCACGCCTTTGCCCGCGTGATCAAAGCGGCGGGGCGTGAGGTGCTGGAGTGCCCGCTTCTGTTGCAGGACGGGATCGCCAGGCTGGACATCGACGGATGGGAGGCGCGGCTGACCGGGCGGGAGCGGATGCTGATCCTTTGTTCCCCGCACAACCCCGGCGGCAGGGTCTGGACCGTCACCGAACTCCGCGCCGTGGCGGATTTCTGCGTGCGCCACGACCTGATCCTCGTGTCGGACGAGATCCACCATGATCTGGTCTTTCCGGGGCAGCGCCATACCGTGATGCCGAATGCAGCGCCCGACATCACCGACCGAATGGTGATGATGACGGCCACGACCAAGACCTTCAACATCGCCGGCGCGCATATCGGCAATGTCATCATCGCCGATCCCGCCCTGCGCAAGGCGTTCGCGGCAAGGATGAACGCGATGGGCATCTCGCCCAACGCCTTTGGGATGCATATGGCCACCGCCGCCTATTCACCCGAGGGGGCCGCCTGGGTGGATGACCTCATGCGCTATCTGGAGGAGAACCGCCGGGTGTTCGACGCAGGCTTGGCCCGCATTCCGGGCGTTCGGCCAACGCCGCTGCAGGCGACCTACCTTGCCTGGGTAGATTTCACCGGCACCGGCATGACCGAGGCCGAGGTGGTCGAACGGGTCGAGAAGACCGCGCGCATTGCCACCAACCATGGCGGCACCTTCGGGATGGGGGGCGAGGGGTTTTTGCGCTTCAACATCGCCTGCCCCCGCGCCCAGGTGGTCGAGGCGGTGGCGCGTCTGACCGAAGCCTTCGCCGATCTGCAGTGACGCGGCAGCTGCGCCTTCCCATTGCGCTTTTCCTGGTTCTGATGGTGGGCCTGATGACGGCGTCGCTGTTTCTGCCCAACGAACGGCTTGAGGGGCCGCCACCGCCACCCCTGACCGGGCAGATCGACCGGATCGTGATCGAGAAATCCGCCCGGCGGATGCAGCTTTTGCAAGGCGGCAAGGTGGTGCGCAGCCATGGCGTGGCGCTTGGCTTTTCACCCGATGGCGACAAGGACCGCCAAGGGAAAGATCAGTGAGGC
>NCDS01000091.1 GCA_002280315.1 Rhodobacterales bacterium 32-66-7
CGCCCGCGCCGAAGACCTGGGGGTCGAGATTGACGGTCTGGGCGAGGCCTTCCAGGCGGTTCTGGACGGCAGCACCGTAGGCACGATCTTTCTGGACGACGACAGTTATGACATCGACCTTGTGGCCACCTCCGACCCGGTCAACGACCCGGGCGATCTGGAGCGGATCTTCGTCACCTCTGACGACGGGCAAATGGTCCCGATCTCGTCCTTTGCCAGCCTGACCGAACGTGCCGTCGCCCCCGAACTGACGCGGGAAGCGCAAAGCCGGTCCGTCTCGATCACCGCAGCGCTCACACCCGAACTGGCGCTTGGCGATGCGCTGAGCGAGGTGCAGGCCATGGCCGACGACCTGCTGGGCGAGGATATGCGGCTGGTTCCCCTGGCCGAGGCGGCGACATTGGGCGAGACCTCCTCCGGTCTTGTCGTCACCTTTGCCATCGCCATCGCCGTGGTGTTTCTGGTGCTGTCGGCGCAGTTCGAAAGCTTCGTGTCCGCCGTGATCGTGTTGGCCACCGTGCCCTTGGGCCTTGCCTGCGCGATTTTCGCGCTTCTGCTGACCGGGGGCAGCCTGAACGTCTATTCCCAGATCGGGTTGGTGCTCTTGGTCGGGATCATGGCCAAGAACGGCATCCTGATCGTCGAATTCGCCGACCAGTTGCGCGAGCGTGGCCGAAGCGTGCGCGACGCCATCGAAGAGGCTGCGACCGTCCGTCTGCGCCCGGTGATGATGACGATGATCGCCACCGTGCTTGGCGGGCTGCCGCTGGTGCTGGCACAAGGCGCCGGTGCCGAGGCGCGCGAGGTTCTGGGCTGGATCATCGTCGGCGGGCTTGGGCTGGCGACCGTGACCACCCTCTACATCACGCCGGTTGCCTATCTCCTGTTGGCCCGCTTTGCCCGGTCACGCGCGGCGGAGACCGAGATCTTGCGGGCCGAACTTGCGGGCGTGCCCCGGGGTCCCGAACCCGCCGAATAGCCGACTTGCCGGGTCGGTGGCGAGTCACGGACTAGAGGCCACGGTTGATGAAATCGGCGCAGCGGTCGCCCAGCATCATCGCCGGGGCATTGGTGTTGCCCGCGTTGATATCCGGCACGGCCGACATGTCGGCAACGCGCAACCCCTCAACCCCCCGCACCCGAAGGCGCGCGTCGAGGACTGCCATCGGGTCGCCGTCCGCCCCCATCCGCGCGGTGGAGGCGGGGTGGTAGTTCGTCTTGACGAAGCGCTTGCAATGCTCGGCAAGGGCGGCATCGTCAAGCTGCCGGGGGTCGGGAATCATGATCTTGCGCACCCGGCTGGCCAGGGGTGCGGTCTGGAACGCCCGGAGGAAAAAGCGCTGCCCGGCGATCATCGCAGCCATGTCGTCCGGATGCATCAGGAGGTTCGGGCTGACCACAGGCTTGTCCGCCGGATCGGCCGAGCGAAGCCGCACCTCCCCCCGTGACCTGGGCTTCACCACCACCGTCGTCACCGTCAGGCCGTGGGTGTTTTCCACCAGGCCAAGCGTATCGCGGTCAAGATAGACGATCGGCACGCAGAAGGCCTGGATCGTCGGCTCTGCCCCGGGGTCGGCGGGGTTGACGAAGGCCCCGGCCTCTACCCCCGCGCTGAGGATACGGCCAGTGCCGAACAGGCGGAACTGAAGGCCATTGAGCAGCATCCGCCAGCCGTTGCCCTGACCGAAGTAGCCGTACTTGCCGTTGGCGGTGGCGATGATCGGCACCTCCGGATGGTCGATCAGGTTCTGGCCGACGCCGGGCAGATCGACCTGCACCTTTATGTCGTGCTGGCGCAGATGGTCAGCGGGGCCAAGGCCGGACAGCATCAAAAGCTTCGGCGTGATCAACGCGCCTGCGGTGACGACGACCTCGCCCTTCGCATGGGTCTGATGCAGGGTCCCGGACTTGTCGCGCCAGAGGACGCCCACGGCACGGCCCTTCTCGATCAGGATGCGTTCGGCCCGCGATTGCAGACGGATGGTCAGGCGGGGGTTGCCCTCAAGCGGGGTCAGAAAGGCATAGGCAGCCGAGGACCGGCGGCCCTGGCGGTTCATGAACTGATAAAAGCCGACACCGCGCTGGGTCGGGCCGTTGAAATCGGAATTGTAAGGCTCCCCCATCGCCTGCACCGCCTGCACGAACCAGCGCGACATCTGGTCGATGTGCCCGGGGTCCGACACCTGCATCGCGCCGTCGACACCGTGGAAGTCGTTGTTCAGACGGTCGTTATCCTCCATCCCGCGGAAGTGTTTCAGGACGGCGTTCCACGACCAGTCCGCGCCGTCATTGTTGCCGCGCAGCACCGCGTCCCAGGCGTCATAATCCGACGGGCGGCCCCGCATGTAGACCTGCGCGTTGACCGAAGAGCCGCCGCCAAGGACGTTTGCCTGCGGAATGTCATGCGCCCGCCCGCCGAGGTGCGCTTGCGGCGGGGTGGTGTGGTAGTGCATGAACTTGGAGCCGTTGATCATCTTGAAGATGCCCGGCGGCATGTCCAGAAGCGGGTGGCGGTTGGAGTGCCCGCCCTCCAGAAGCAGCACCCGGTGGCCGCCCTCAACCAGCCGGGCTGCCGTGACGCAGCCGGACGAACCGCCGCCGACGACGATGTGATCGAACTCCTCCTGGACCATGGCGGGCATCAGGGCTGCTCGAACGTGCCGCGCACGTATTCCCAGGCGGCGTTCAGGTGGGCGACAAGCGCCACTTCGGCCGCATCGGCGTCGCGGTCGCGGATCGCCTGATAGATGTCGGAATGGCGGAGGTAATTGACCCGGTTACGCTCGGGCGAGCGGGGCATCTTCACCCAATGCGGCGCAAGCCAGGCGGTGAACGCCTTGTGGATCGCCGGAAACACCGGGTTCTTCGGGATGTCGTAAAGGACGGCATGAAACTCCGTGTCGGTCCTGTAGAACGCGGCACTGTCGGGGATTGCCGCCTCATTGGCGTCAAGCGCGCGTTTCAGCGCCTCGATATCGTCCTTGCGGGCCTGCCGCGCAGCCTGCCGGACCAGCGAGGCTTCAAGGAAGATCCTTGTGTCGTAAAGGTTCTTCACCCCGCCCGATTGCGCCAGAAGATGGCCCACGACCCCATCCGCCGCCGCCAGCGCCGCGTCATAGCCGGGGCGGCGGACCACCGGGCGAAACCGGGGGCGGCTTTCGACCAACCCGCGTGAGGCAAGGGCCGCCACCGCCTCGCGCACGACGGTGCGGCTGACGCGGTAGGTCTCGATCAGGTCGCGCTCGGGCGGGAGGGGGGAGCCGTCGGCGAAATCCCCCGCCGCTATCCGTGCCTCGATCTGGCGGACAAGACTGTCGGCGGCGCGCTGGAAGCCTGGCGTGGGGGGGGCCTCGATAGGCGTCTGGGTGGGCGTCTGGGTGGGGGCGGTCTGGTCTGGCATTCCGGGTCTTTGTCCCTTGAGATGCTCTGACTATAGGGGTGGAGCAAGGGCACGCAACTGCTTTCCTTTGGTCGGACCAAAATTGCGCATCAGTGCCGGAAGCCCATGCTTTATAGGGAGTTTTTTGACTCTCGCCCTCCTTCTGTCGCGGATTGTTGCTAGCAGGGCCGACAAACCGCTTGACCGCCCGCCTGATTCTATCGCCATCTGACATTTCTTTCATCATACCAAACTGGGGCGGCACTTGCTTCTTGAGCTGGAAAATCTGGTTACCTGGGGCATCACCCTTCAGGCGCGCATGTTCGTGGACGGCCGCTGGGACGTTGCGGCGGACCCGGCGCTTGCGGCAGGCGACGACGCGGGCCACAGGGTCGAAAACCCCGCGACCGCCGAAGTGATCGCCGTCACCCCGGCGGGTGACGCGGCCACGGCCGACACCGCCCTTGCCGCCGCACACCGCGCGCAGCGGCTTTGGGCGCGGCGTCCGGCGGTGGAGCGGGGAAAGGCGGTCCACGCGCTGGCCGATGCGGTGCGCGCCCATGCCGACCTGCTGGCGCGGGTGGTGGTGACCGAACAGGGCAAACCCCTAAGCCAGGCGATGGGAGAGGTGGGTGCCGCCGAGACCTTCCTGCGCTTCGCCGCCGAACAGGCCCGCCGGATCGAGGGGGAGATCCTGCCCTCCGACAGCCCGGACGAGGAAATCCAGATCCGCCGTCTGCCGCATGGCGTGGTCGTGGGGCTGACGGCGTGGAACTACCCCCTTGCGCTTGCGGCCCGGAAGCTCGGGCCGGCACTGGTGGCCGGGAACGCCTTCATCCTCAAGGCGCATGAATTCACGCCGCTTTCCGGCCTTGCCCTGGCGGCCCTCGCCGAGAAGGTCGGCCTGCCGCCGGGCCTGTTCAACGTCGTCACCGGCGACGGGCGCACGCTGGGCCGCGCGCTTGTCGAAGGGGCCGACATGGTCACGATGACCGGCAGCACCCGCGCGGGGCGGGAGATTTATGCGGCGGGGGCGGCCAGGATCAAGAACCTGCGGTTGGAGCTTGGCGGCAAGGCCCCCTTCATCGTGATGGAGGATGCCGACATCGACCGCGCCGTCGCGGCCGCAGTCACCGCGCGCTTCACCAATTGCGGGCAAATCTGCACCTGCAACGAACGGATGTACCTGCACCGCGCCATCGCCGATGAGTTTCTGGCGAAGTTCACCGCCAAGGCGGGTGCCTTGACCATCGGGATGCCGATGACCGACCCCGATCTTGGCCCCAAGGTCAGCGCGGCCGAGGTCGGGAAGGTCGAGGCGATGACCCAGGCCTCCATCGCCGCGGGGGCCAAGGTGCTGTTGCGCGGCGGTCCCCTGCGCGACGGGGCGTTTGCCAGGGGCAACTGGATCGCGCCGACCGTGCTGCTGGCCGGATCGAACGACCTGCCGGTGATGCAGGACGAAATCTTTGGTCCGGTCGTCGCGGCTTTGGTGGTGGACAGCTTCGACCAGGCGCTGACGCTGGCCAACGACAGCGCCTACGGGCTGTCGGCCTATGTCTGGACGCAGGACCGCCGCCGGCTGACGGCGGCTGCGGCCGACCTCAACTTCGGCGAGATCTACTGCAACCGCACCAATGGCGAGTTGGTTCAGGGATTCCACTCTGGCTGGGGCCTGTCGGGCCTGGGCGGAGAGGATGGGAAACACGGCTTTGACGGGTATCTCCGGAAAAAGACGATGTACCTCAACTGGGCCTGAAGGGGCCCTTCACGCGGCAAGCGCCGCATCTTCTGGGAGGAAGAGATGAACAGACGTACACTCATGGGTGCCGCAGCAATGGTCGCAGCCCTTTCGGTGACCGGCCTTGCCCTGGCGCAGGACCTGCCGCCGCTGGAGCAGAAGGACAGCTACAAGGTCGGCTTCGCGCAGACCGAAAGCAACAACCCCTGGCGGATCGCGCAGACCAAAAGCTTTGAAGACACCGCCGCGACCTGCGGTTGGGACCTCGTCATGACCGACGCGGGCGGGTCGGCGGCCAAGCAGGTCGCCGATGTCGAAAGCATGATCGCGCAGGGCATCGATGTCCTTTTCCTGCCCCCGCGTGAGGAAAGCCCGCTGATCCCGGCAGTGATGCGCGCCAAGGCGGCCGGCATCCCGGTCTTCCTTGTCGACCGCTCGGTCGACCCTGCCGTGGCCGAGGCCGGCCGCGACTATGTGACCTTCCTTGGCTCGGACTTCATCGACCAGGGCCGCCGCGTCGCGGAATGGGTGATCGCGAACCATGACGGCGAAGGCCGGATCATCCAGCTGGAAGGGACCACCGGTTCGTCGCCCGCGAACGACCGCAAGAAGGGCTTCGACGACGCCATTGCCGCCGACAGCCGCTTTACCATCCTCGAAAGCCGGTCGGGTGACTTTGCCCGCGACGAAGGCCGCCGGGTGATGGAGACGCTCCTGCAGGCGCATCCCGACGTGAACATCGTCTATGCCCACAACGACGAGATGGCGATCGGCGCCATCCAGGCGCTGGAGGCTGCGGGTCGCGTTCCAGGGCAGGACGTGCTGGTCGTCAGCATCGACGGGACGCGCGATGCGCTCCAGGCGATCATCGACGGCAAGATGGGGGTGACGGTCGAATCCTCGCCCTTCTTCGGCCCGCTCGCCTGCGAGACGATGAAGAAATACGCGGCCGGCGAAACGATCGAGCCGTGGGTCCAGGTCGAGGACCGCATCTTCACCCAGGAGAATGCGGCCGAAAACCTGGAAGGGGCCTACTGACAACACCTGTCACAAGGTTCACCTTGGGGGTCGCGCCACCGGCGCGGCCCCGCCTTCCCAGTCCTCCGGAAAGTCCCCATGCCCGACGCCCTTCTGCAGATGACCGGGATCACCAAATCCTTCGGCGGTGTCCCCGCGCTGGCAGATGGCACGCTGTCGATCCTTCCGGGTGAGGTGCATGCGATTGTCGGCCAGAACGGGGCCGGGAAATCCACGCTGATCACGATCCTGACCGGCGTCTACCGCCGCGACGGCGGCACTGTCCGCTGGCAGGGGCGCGAGGTCGACCTCCGCTCCCCGCGTGAGGCGCAAGCGGCGGGCATCGCCACGATCTATCAGGAACTGACCCTCGTGCCGCAGCGCACGGTGATCGAGAACATCGTGCTGGGGTACGAGCCGAAAACCCGTCTTGGCATGACCGACTGGCGCGCCGCCGAAGCCCGCACCCGCGCGGTGCTTGGCCGCTTCGGCATCGACATCGACCCGCATCGGCCCTTGGGAAGCTATCCGACCGCGATCCAGCAGCTGGTCGCAATCGGGCGCGCCGCCGCGATGGAGGCGAAGCTTCTGATCATGGACGAACCCACCTCTTCGCTGGATGAACGTGAGGTTCAGGTGCTGTTCGGCGTCATCCGGCAGTTGAAGGCGCAGGGCACCTCGATCCTCTATGTCAGCCATTTTCTGGACGAGATATTCGAGCTTTGCGACGGCGTCACCACCCTGCGCGACGGGCGCACGGTCGGGGCGGCACGCATCGCCGATCTTTCCAGGCTTGATCTGATCGCCGCGATGCTGGGCCGCAGCGCCGAGGATATCCGCAGCGTGGGCATGACCGAACTCTCTGGCCAGTCCCGGGCCGAAGGCGGCGCGGTGGTGCTGGAGGCGAGCGGCATCGCCACGGGCCGCCGTCTGCGCAAGCTGGACCTGACCTTGCGCGCGGGTGAGATCGTCGGTCTTGCCGGGCTTCTGGGCTCGGGCCGGACCGAGGCTGCGCGGGCGATCTTCGGGATGGACCGGCTGACCGCCGGAACCGTGCGACTGGCGGATCAACCTGCGGCCATCACCTCGCCACGCGCGGCGATTGCGGCGGGCATGGCGTTCCTGAGCGAGGATCGCAAGACCGAAGGCATCATCCCCGACCTGTCGGTGTGCGAAAACCTGACGCTTGCCCTCCTTCCCCGGCTGGCCCGCATGGGCATCGTCGACCAAAAGCGCGAGCGGCGGATTGTCGAGGGGTTCATCGCAGCCCTTGGCATCAAGGCCGCGCATATGGACCAGCCGATCCGCCAGCTTTCCGGCGGCAACCAGCAGAAGGTGCTTCTGGGACGCTGGCTGGCGATCGAGCCGCGCCTTCTGATCCTGGACGAACCCACGCGGGGCGTCGATGTGGGGGCCAAGCGCGAGATTCAGGCGATCATCAAGGCGAAGGTCAAGGAAGGCTGCGCCGTCCTTCTGATCTCGTCCGAGTTCGAAGAGTTGATCGAAGGCGCGCATGACATCGTCGTCATGCAAGAGGGGCGGTCGGTCACCCGCCTGTCCAACCCCGGCGTCACCGAGGACCGGCTGATCCATGCGATGGCCGCAGGGGCACCCGCATGATCCGCCGCCTGGCGGGATCGATCTTTCGGTCGGTTCGGTCATGGCGGTGGCCGGGGCGCTGGCGCCGATCATCTTTCTGTCCGATTGGGCGACAGCGAACCCGGGGCTTGGGCTCGCTGCGTCGATTGCCGTGCCGCTTCTGGTCGCGGCGCTGTGCGGGCTCTTCAACGGCGTCCTCATCGCGCTGCTGGGAGTGCAGCCGATCATCGCGACGCTGATCTTCTTCATCTCGGGCCGGGGCATCGCGCAGGTGCTGACCAACGGCAACCTTCAGACCTTCACCAACCCCGATTTCACCTGGCTTGGCACCGGCCGCCTCCTTGGCTTGCCGGTGCAGGGCTGGATCGCGCTGGCCCTGACCATCACCATCGCGCTGGTGGTGCGGCGCAGCCTTTATGGCCGTTACCTCCTCTCCGTCGGCGGGAACGAGCGGGCCGCGACCCTGGCCGGTGTGCCGGTCGCACGGGTGAAGATCACGACCTATGTCATTGCGGCGACGCTGGCCGGGCTGGCGGGGATGATCGTGGTGGCGCAGAACTCCGCCTCGGACGCCGCGCGGATCGGCCAGTTGATGGAGCTTGACGCCATCGCCGCTGCCGTGGTGGGCGGGGCAGCGCTTTCCGGCGGACGGGCGCCGATCTTCGGCGCGCTTCTGGGGGCGGTCTTCATCCAGCTGATGGGCTATACGCTGATCGCCAACGGCATTTCGGACGAGATGACGCTGATCGTCACCGCCGCAATCATCGTGCTGGCCGTCTGGCTGCAGCGGGGGGCACGGGCATGATCGGCACCCTTTTGCGGCAGGGGCATCTGGCGGTCTGGGTCGCGCTGGCGGTGCTGATCCTGTTCGGCACCCTGCGCTATGACAACTTTGCCAGCGCCTACAACCTGTCGTCCTTCCTTGGCTACAACTCGATGTTCATCCTGATCTCGGTTGGCATGTGCCTGGTGATCATGACCGGCGGGATCGATCTTTCGGTCGGCACTGTCGCGGCACTCGCCTCGGTCGTGGCGGCGATGCTGTCACCGCTGGGGCTGGCGGTGGCGCTGCCCGCCGGGATGGCGGCGGGGCTTGCCGCGGGGGCCCTGAACGCGGCGATGATCACCGGCCTTCGCCTGCCGCCCTTCATGGCGACGCTTGCGACCATGCTTGCGGCCAAGGGGGCGGCGCTTTGGCTGGCTGACAACCGCACCGTGCCGGTCGACTGGACCAGCGACTTTACCGCGCTTGGTATGAACAAGGTGGCCGATCTGCTGCCCTGGACGATCCTCGTGGCGCTGGTCGCCGTCGTCATCGCCTGGGTGGTCGTCGACAGGACACCGCTCGGCCGCACGATCCTTGCCATCGGCGGCAATGCCGAGGCGGCGCACCTCATGGGCCTCAAGACCCGGCGGGCCGAGGTGTTCGTCTACCTCTTCTCGGGCGCCTGCGCGGGGCTTGCGGGGGTGTTCCTCGCCTCGGGCTACGGGGCCGGCCAACCCTTGGAGGGCGCGGGGTGGGAGCTTGCGGCCATCGCCGCCGTCGTTGTGGGCGGCACGCTTCTGACCGGCGGCATGGGCTCGGTTACCGCCACGGTCGCGGGGGCGCTTCTGTTCGGCCTGGTCTTCAACCTTCTGAATTTCGAGAACGGGCGCGGCACGATCAGCCTTTCGGCCAACTGGCAATCGGTGATCCGCGGCGCGTTCCTTCTGATCGTCATCCTGCTGCAGGCCCGGCTTGCCCGACCCGTCCCCAAGACCTGAAAGATCGACATGCCGCGCATCACCGCCCTTGCCACCCGCCTGTTCCGCGTCCCCCTGTCCGAGCCGATGGCCGATGCAAAACACGGCGCACATACGCATTTCGAGCTGGTGACGGTCGAGATCACCACCGAAGACGGGCTGAGCGGGACCGGCTATACCTACACCGGCGGCAAGGGCGGGCGGGCGATCCTTGCGATGGTGGACCATGACCTGAAGGACTGGCTGATCGGCCAGGATGCCACCGGGGTCGAGGCGATCAACGACGCGATGTGGTGGCGGCTTCACTATGTCGGGCGGGGCGGCATCGCCGCCTTCGCGCTGTCGGCGGTCGACGTGGCGCTATGGGACCTGCGCGGCAAGCGTGAGGGGCGGGCGCTGTGGCAGATGGCGGGCGGGGCGTCGAGGCGCAGCCGCGCCTACCGGGGGGCAATCGACCTCAACTTCCCGATGGAGAAGCTGCTGGCCTCGGTAGAGGGTTTCATCGATGAGGGGTATCGGGCGGTCAAGATCAAGGTCGGCCAACCCGACATGCGCGACGATTTCCTGCGCGCCGAAGCGGTGCGTGACCTGCTGGGCCCCGACCGGGCCTTCATGGTCGATGCGAATTATGGCTGGACGGTCGATCAGGCGATCACGGCGGCACGGGGCTTTGCCGGCATGAACCTGCTGTGGTTCGAGGAGCCGACGATCCCCGACGATTACACCGGCTACGCGCGCATTAATGACGCGACCGGGATGCCGCTCGCGATGGGTGAAAACCTGCATACGATCCATGAATTCGACTACGCCGTGGCGCAGGCGAAATGCGCCTATCTGCAACCCGATGCGTCGAACTGCGGCGGCATCACCGGCTGGCTCCGCGCGGCGCGGCTGTGTGCGGCGCATGATATCCCGGTCTGCTCGCACGGGATGCAGGAGCTGCATGTCAGTCTGGTCGGCGCGCAACCCAACGCGGGCTGGGTCGAGGTGCACTCATTCCCCATCGACCGCTACACGACGCGGCCGCTGGTGCTTGATGGCCTGCATTGCATTGCGCCCGACACGCCCGGCACCGGGGTCAGCTTCGACTGGCCCCGGCTTGCCCCCTTCGCGGTCGCCTGAACGACTGCCAGGCGGGTCCGGACGCAGATGACCGTCGACGGCCCGCCCGAAGCGGCCTAGAACCGGTGCGAAGATGCCGCCGGAAACCTTATCATGTCGCAGCCTGCGATGAACAGACGCAGCCTTGCGGCTACCGTTCATGGGTTGGCCAGTCCGGTGCGGCTTGTGGCCCTGGCGCTGGCCGCCACGGCCCTTGCGCATGCGCCCGCGCTTTGGGGAGGCTTCCTTTACGATGACCTCCGCGATATCGTCGCCAACCCGGCAGCGCAGGCCACCACGTTTCTGGAGCGCCTGCCCCACACGGTAAGGCCGCTTCTGAAGGCAAGTTACGCGCTCCAAGATGCCGTGCACGGCGTCAATGCAGCGGCGTTCCATGCGGTCAACATCGGGCTTCATCTGGGCGCGGTGGTGTTGGTGTTTCTGCTGGTCCGGCGGGGGGTTGAGCTTGCGGGACTGGAAGACCGGGCCAATCGGATTGCAATCCTCGCCACGCTCCTTTGGTCGCTTCATCCGGCGCTGACGGATACGGTGTCCTATGTCTCGGGTCGGTCGTCGGGGCTGTCGGGCCTTCTGGTTCTGGCGGCCCTGGTTGCGGCAACGGGGCGGAAAGCCCGACCCTGGCTTGCGTTCCTTTGTGCCGCACTCGCCCCTTTGGCGCGCGAGACGGCGCTGGTGGCACCGCTCCTCCTTCTGGTGTTTCAGGCGACGGTGGGGCGGGGGCAACCGGGGTCGCTTCGCCGGGCAGCGCCGGTCTGGGCCGGAGCCCTGGTTGCCGCGGCGGTGCTGGCCGCCATGGCCTCGCACCGTGATCTGGTCAGCTTCAGCCTGACCACGCGCGGACCGCTGGATGCCCTGCGCGCCAATGTCTTTGCCCTGCCCGAGGCTTTGCGGCTGTGGCTGATGCCATGGGAGATCAGCATCCTGCCACGGCAACCGGTGATCCATGGCTGGGACGATCCGCCAACGCTGATCCGCAGCGCCGCGCTGGCCTTCGTCACGGCAGCGGCCATCGCCTTGCGCAAACGGTGGCCGGTCGTGGCGCTTGCCGTCCTTTGGACGCTCATGGCGATGCTGCCGACCAACAGCGTGATCTGGCGGGTGGATCCGTTGGCGCTGCGGCCGCTTTACCTTGCCTGGGCACGATGTCCTGGGACCGCGCGACGCTTTATCAGGACGAGGTGGCGCTGTTCGCCGATGCCACGGTCAAGTCCCCGAATGAGGCCCGGACGCATCTGATGTACGGGCTGACGCTGGCCAATACCGGGCAAGTCGCCGAGGCGCGGCGGGTGCTGGAACAGGCGCTGCGGCTTGACCCGTTTCTGAGCGAAGCCACGAACGCCTTGCGCCTTCTCGACGCTGCCGCGCCAGTTTACTCGGACCCACCCTGATGCTATTCTAAACGGAGTTTTTCAGGGATTTGGCCATGGGTTTCCGTTGGATTGCCGTATTGATCGTGGCGCTGGCCGCCGGGGCCACTTCGGCATCGGCGGAGTCGTTTTCCAAGATCGCCGGATTGTGCGGCGCGGACCCCAACGCGCCGGCCTATTCGGATGCGGAGTTCACCCAGGCTCTGGTCGATGCGGACCGGGCCAAGAAAGCCGCAAAGCGGGCAAAGAACACGACAGAAGTCGGGAAGATCGATCTGCAGGTCCAGCGGATCAAGCAGTGCCAGAAGGAGATGCTGTCCAGATACGACCTGCCGCCCTGGAAGGACTGCAAGAAATTCGTCAAGGACACCAAGGCCTTCGAAACCTGGTCCGCCAAGGCCCTGAAGGATGGCCACGTCACCAAGTCACAGGTCGACGAGATCAGGCGGGACTTCAAGGTACTGGCCGATCTCTGCATGGAGGAGGTGACCAGCAAATGCATCGATCCAGAGGATACCAAGGCGGTGCTGGAAGCGGTCGAAGCGGTCGTGGCGGCATCGGCCTATACCGATGTCTATTCCTACCGAAAGCTGACCGGTGCCCAGCGTTTCATCACCGAACACAATCCCTGGACCGTCAATGTCAGGTTCTGCAAGGACACGGACTACGCCTGCAAGGGTGAGACCATGGAGTGCACAGACCGCGTGGACCGGATCAAGAAGGTCTTTCAAAGCTACATCGAGCGGTTCTGAACGGGATGCCGGCCCCAAAAGCCCTTGCCGGCGTCCTGGTTGGCCTTTGCTGTCTGGCGGGTCCTGCCATGCCGCAAGCGGCGGACCCGCTGGAAACCATCGAAGCGGCCGAGGCCCTCTGTGCCGACCAGCCCGACAGTATTGCCTGCGCCACCGCCCGGCTGCAAAGCGAGGCGCTGATGGTGCAGGTCATCGCCGAAGCCGGGAACACGCGCGACCGGGGCGCGTTCATCGACCTCGTGCGGGCGGTGCTTACGGACCCAAGCCCCGCGATCCGCACCTCGGCATTCTATGCGCTGGCCAAGCTGCAACCCGATGCGGCCGATACCCCTGCGATCATGGCGGCGCTGCAGGATCCCGCGTCGGACGTTCGGGGTGCTGCCTGGGCGGCGGCTTTCCTGTCACCCGACCCGGTGGCGCGGCGGGTGGTTCGCCGGGTGCCAGAGCGGCCGGAAAGCACCGGGACCGAGCCGTCGGACCCCGCCCGCGCCTATGACCCTGCCGCCCTCGGTTTTGCCTTGCCGGAGGGGGCGGCGTATCTGTCGCTGACGGCCGACCGGCGCAATCGGTTCCAGCTGGAGTTCCTGACGCCCGAAGCGGCGGCCGACGTGACCGGCTGGGCCGCGACGCTTGGTCCCGTGGTTCCGCTGACCGACCTTCTGGCGACCGACCCTGCAGCGGCGGCGCTGGCTTTGGGGTTTCTTGACGCGGAATCCTTCGGTGATCCGCAGGTGGTGCGCCTGCCACCCGAGGGCGACCGGCCCTTGCGCCTTGTCCTGATCTACGGCGACCTCGTCTTCGGCCAGACCGGGATTGCGGTGGTCTTCGCCGGTGGCCCTGCCCTGTTCCCGCCGGACGGGGTGGCCGAGGCGACGGTGCCTGATGCGAAGGCTCCGGTCGACACGGCCGCCCTTGCGCGCCTGTCGGTCCTGAAACCCGACGCCCCCGGGGAGGAGAGCGACCTGTTCGTCTCGATCCTTCTGGCCGACGGTTACGGCGCCGAAGACTATCTGGAGCTTTACCCCGAAGGCGCCTATGCCAAGGAGGCGCGGGCGATCGTGGCGGGCCCCCGGCTGATCCTCGACGATATCAACTACAGCGACACCGACATCATCACCGCCCGCTTCGCGAACCTGCCCGTCGGGGCCACGGCGAACCTTGCGATCCTCAACGCTTCGGACGCATACGCGACAGAGGCCAGCCAGTTCGTCTCTGACACCACCGTCGCAACGCAGTTTGACACCGAAGGGCGGCTTGCCCCGGGGGTCTATCTGTTGCAGGCTGAGGTCTGGTCCCCTGACGGCGGTGATCCGATCACCCTGAGCCGCGACTTTTCGATCACCGCAGGGCTGGCGGAGCTTGCCACCGACAAGACCGACTTCGCCCCGGGCGAGACGATCACCGTGCGGTTTTCCGGCATGTCGGGCGACGATCAGGATTACATCTCGACCGCTTTGGCCGGGTCAGAGAATGCCAGCTACGCCACCTACGCCTATACCGGCGGCCTGCGTGAGGGCAGCGTCACGCTGCCGGCCCCGACCACGCCGGGAGACTATGAGCTTCGTGCCTTTTTCCGCGAGGATGAAACCGTGCTGCGCGCCAGCCTGCCGATCACCGTCCTTGGGACAGCAGCGGTTGCAGAGGTGATTGAGCCGCAGGAAAATGTCGTCCCCCCGGCAGGCGAACCCGCCCCCGATGCCCGCGCGACGCTGGCACTCGACAAGACCATCTACGCCCCGGGTGAGAAGATTCTGGTCACCTATTCCGGCATGTTCGGCGACCGCTATGACTATGTCACCACGGTCGTGGCCGGAGCCCCATGGAACGCCTATCTGTCCTATGTCTACACCGAAGGCGCGCTGGACGGCACCGCAACCCTGCCCGCCCCGAACGAACGCGGGACGTACGAGGTGCGCGCGTTCTTCAAGGAAGACGAGTCGATCCTGCGCGGCAGCGCCACCTTCGAGGTCCGGTAGGACCGTCGCTTTGCCTGACCAGGGAAATGGTGGCGAGGGGGGGACTCGAACCCCCGACCCCGTGATTATGAGTCACGTGCTCTAACCAGCTGAGCTACCTAGCCACGCTGGGCGGAGTAAGGGCGAGGCCGCCCAAGGTCAAGAGCCAATCCGCGTCTTTGCCGGATGCACAGCCAAAGCGCCGGATCGCGGCCTAAAATTTTTCGCCGAAAAATTTTAGGGTGGCATGCTGGTTACGGTCATGAATGCGCGACGCGCGGGCGGCCGGAGGCGGTGGCGGTCACCCGGGCCTCGATGAACATCATCCGGCCCTCGATCTCGACCTCCTTCACCGCGCGGTCGGTGGTCAGGCGCAGATCGACCGCCCCGGCCCGGCGCGCAAGGTCCGACGCTTCGGCCAGCAATGCCGCTTCCAGCGCGGCCAGCGCCGCCCCTGACGTGGTGAAGCTTTGCAACCCCGCCGCCAGATGCGCGACATAGCGCCCTTCGGACGGCGAGGAGACCAGCCCCGTCACCCGCTGGCTGACCTGCCCGGCTACTGCGCCGATGGCATTGGCGACCCCGGCATGTTCGGGCAGGATCATCTCGCATCCCAGCCTGTCCCCGACCGCGCCATAGTAGGACGGGGCCGAGGCACCAAGCCCGATCACCGGCACGCCAAGCCGCAGGCTGACCTCGACCACACCCCGGTGCTGCGACAGCCCGGCCCGGGTCAGGACATGCCGGGACAGGTCTTCAGGCGGCAGACCGGCAAAGGCCGGATCCTCGCCAAAGGCGGCTTCCAGCAGGCATTGCACGGTCTGTTCGGTCAACTGGTCGATGACGCCTTGGGCAAAGACCTCGGCCCCCGTCGCGAACCGCTCGCCCGCGCCGGTCCGGCGTCGGGCGATCAGCTGCAGGGCCTTCCCGGCCGCCAGCCCATCCCAGGCGGTCAGGCGACCAAGGACGTGTGCTGCATCCGACGGGGTGACCCCCGCAATCATCACGAGGCCGCGCGCCACCAGCCGCTCCAACGCCGCAACCTCCAGCCGCGAGGCGAGCGCTGCGGTCATCGGCATCGGCGCGGTGATCCGGTTCAGAACGGCTGTCTCGCGGGCATTGAGGCCACCGCGCTGGCCCGTCATCGGCACCAGAAAGCGGCCGTCCATCTCACCCACCGCGTCATTCGATAGCCAGCGGTCCAGCGCCGCATGCACCATCGGCCCGTGGTCCACCGCCAGCAGGGACACCGGCATCAGCCGCCTTGGCCCAAGGCGCAGGCCCCCGGTCAGACCTTCGGTCACCAGATGCACCTCGCTGTCGCCACCAAGGCCCGTCGTGCGCATCGCCACCGCCTCGACCATGGTGCGAAAGCCACCGACGCGCGCGCCTTCGGGGTCGATCTCGGGCAGACCGTCGCGCAGGAGGGCGACATCGGTCGTAGTCCCGCCGATGTCGCTGACCAGCGCATCCCTGGCCCCGGTCAGCCAGCGCGCGCCGACGATGCTGGCGGCAGGACCGGAGAGGATGGTCTCGATCGGGCGTTCGCGCACCATCGCGGCGCTGATCAGCGCCCCATCGCCCCGGACGACCATCAGGGGTGCTGCGATCCCGACCGCCGCCAGATGCCGCTCGCAGGCTGCAACCAGCCGGTCGATCATCCCGATCAGCCGGGCGTTCAAGACCGCTGTCAGCGCCCGCTTCGGCCCGTTGAGGTTGGCGGACAGCTCATGGCTGCAGGTCACCGGGCGGCCGGTCACCCGCCGGATCAGATCGCGCGCGGCGCGTTCATGCGCCGGATTGCGGGTGGCAAAGCTTGCGGCCACGGCAAAGCCCGAGACCTCGTCACCCAAGGCGCGCACCTGCTGTTCCAGGGCGGCAAGATCCAGCGGAGCGGCTTCGGTTCCGGCATGGGTATGACCACCCGCGAGATGCAGCACCGGATCGCCCTTCAGCGCCTCGACCAGACCGCCGCGCGTGAGGTCGCTTGGGGTGAAGCCGATGAAGACCAGCGCCACCCGCGCGCCCTGCCCTTCGACCAGCGCATTGGTGGCAAGCGTGGTCGACAGCGACACCAGCGCCACCTCAGCCACCTTGACCCCGGCCGCCGCGATGGCCGCATCGACCGCCTGCCCGATCCCAACCGCAAGGTCGTGGCGACTGGTCAGCGCCTTGGCTTTCCCAAGGACGAGGTTCAAACCCTCATCCAGGATCACCGCATCGGTATAGGTGCCGCCGGTATCGACACCAAGAAAGATCGCCATAGGTTGCCGTCCCCGCTTGCCGTGCCGCCTCTGCCCGTGCTGCTTCGGGCTACAGCAAGACGCAGCCGCATGCCATCCGGGCGGGCGCCAAAATTTTTCGCCGAAAAATTTTGGCGGGGTTGGGCTGCGGTCAGCCCCTGGGGCGCGAAGGGGCGTGGCGGGCCTTGCGGCGATGCGCCGGGGGCAGGCCAAGGAGGGCGCGATACTTGGCAACCGTGCGCCGCGCGAGGGGAGCGCCCGTGTCCGACAAGGCTGCAGCCAGGTCGGCATCGCTGAGGGGGCGGGCCCGATCCTCGGCCGCGACGAGGCGCGCCAGCCGGTCTCGAAGCGCGCCTGCCGCCGGGCCACCGTCCTGCGCGGATTGCGTGAACAGGCTGCGGAGCCACCAGGTGCCGCGCGGGGTGTCGACGGCGGTCCCGGCCACGACGCGGCTGACGGTGCTGACATGCATTCCCACCGCCTCGGCCACCTCGGCCATCGTCATCGGGACCAGCGCCCCAGGGCCCGCCTCCAGGGCGGCGACCTGACGCAGCAGGATCTCCTGCCCCACCGTCAGCAGGGTGGCATTCCGCCCTTCGACCATCCGGATCAGCGCCCGGGCTTCGGCCCGCCCGGCCCTGCCCTGACCCGCCCCGCCCCGACCCGCCCTGCCCTGGCCCGCAGCTTCCGCCAGGGTCAGCGTCGGCAGCGCCGAGCGGTTGAGCGCCACGACCCAACCGGATTCGGCCTTGCTGGCCAGAAGATCAGGTTCGCGAAGCGGGGCGGCATGCGGGTCGAACCTTGCCCCCGGCTTCGGATCATAGCCGCGCAGCCGGTCGATCCGCGTGCGCACCTCGCCCGGATCAAGCCCGGCCTCGCGGGCAATGCGCGCGCCGTCGCCAACTGCGACAAGATCAAGCCGATCCAGGACCGCCACCATGGCGGCATCGAGGTCGCCCGCATCGATGGCCTGCAACCGGAGGCAGTCCGCAAGGTTGCGGGCAAAGAGCCCCGGCGGGTCGGCAGCTTTCTGGAGAAGGTCCAGCACCGCCGCCACTTCGGGTTCCGGCGCGCCGGCACGTTCGGCGATCCGGGCAAGGGGCAGGCCGAGCCAGCCGCTCGGCTCCATCGCTTCGGCCAGCGCTGCGGCAATCGCCGTTTCGCGCGGCGAAAGGCGCAGGCTGTCGATCAGGGCAAAGACCTGACCGATCAGGCTGGCACCCGGGGCCGCGGCCTCGGCCGGTTCGGGCAGGGCCTGCCGCGCCAGGGCCGAGGTCCAGCGCGGCAGCCAGTCCCGCGCCACGGTGGGGGTGAGGACGAGATGCGGGTTCTCGGCCGCCTGCTCTTCCAGGTAGCGGCTGAGACCGGCCGCATCGCTGTGCAGAACCCGGATCGAGGCCGCAAGGCCCAGGGTCAACTGCAGCCTTTGGGTCTGCGCAATCGAGATCCGGCTTCTGGATTTCATCCTGTCCAGCCCCCCCCCCTTTTCCGCCCCGGGCCCCTTCCGCCCCCGGGATCGTGCCCACAGCCCGACCGCAAGCGCAAGTCACGCGGGCCTGCACGTCCGGGTCCGGGGATCAGCCGAAGCTGCCCTCGCAATACCAGCGGTTGCTGACCGCCCCCCCCTGGCCGAAGAACAGCCACAGCCGTTCGCCGCCTGCAACCTCTACCCGCCAGTAATCCCGCGCGCCGCCGCGCCAGTCGGGGTCCTCCAGCCACCATTCCGGCTGCAGCCGCTCCGGCCCCACCGCCATGCGGAGCGTATAGTCGCGCCGCCGCCAGCGAAACCGGGCGGGCGGGTCCGGCACTTCGGGGGCATCGATGGGTTCGGGGCGGAACATCACCAGGGGGCGCGGGCTGGGCGAGGCGGGCCAGGGGCCGGGGTAAGGCGCGCTCCACGCCGCCATCAGGACCTGCGCCGACTTCGCGGGCACATGGCTGTCCGCCGGATGAAGCCGTGTCACCGCCTCGGCCCCAAGCCGCGCGCCAAGCCGGCCGATCAGATCGTCCAGCGCATGGTTGTCCTTACCCTGCCGGTCCGCCAGGGCAGCCTCGGTCGCGTCGACCTGGCCGCGATGCTGCAAGGCGGTCATCGCTTCGGTCGCCAAAGCCTCCAGCCGCAGACAGTCGATCCCGAAGCCCGCGTCGATCTGGTCGAGCTTGAGGTGCAGAAGCGGGCGGATCCGGTCGGGGCTGTCGGCGGCGCGGGCCAGCCCGATCTCGACCGCAGAAACCCCGCCATCGGCGCGGAACGCCTGCAACACCATCCGCCGCGCCCCGCGCCCCCCCGAAGCGCCGCGTCAGGCCCGCGCGCGGCAGGACCATCAGATCGCCCACCCGCCGCAGGCCGAGGCGCAGGAGCCGGTCAACCGTCTCCGCCTCCAGCCGCAGCGCGGCGAGCGGCAGGTCGCCCAAAGCCTCGCGCAGGCGGCCGGGGGGGGCGATGGCCATGCCCTGTGGCAGGCCTGCTGCCCGGTTCCCAAGCTGATCGGGCGGCAGGCCTCCCCGTACCCCTGCCCCTGCCCCGCCTGCCAGCGGGTGCGGCGGGTTGCCGCCCCGCTCCCATCCCCGGCGCTTGACGGCGCGGGACCGGGTTGCCCGCGCCTCTTGGTCAATGGCGTCGCCGGATCGGCCTGCTGCCGTACCAGGACGCCCGCCTGCCTGCCCCCCGGCCCGCCCGAACCGTGCCAGACCCCAGGCGGCCCCCGGCGTGTCGGCAAGACCTGCACGCACCGTCAGACCCAGAGCCTCACACTCCTCGGCCACCTGGGTCAGCACCGCCGCCTCGCCGCCGAAAAGATGCGCCGTCCCGCTCAGGTCGATCAACAGACCCGCCGGCGCCTCGGTCCCGACCCAGGGTGAAAACCGCCCCGCCCAGCGCCGCAGGCTGGCCAGGAACCGGGCGTCGTTCAAGGGATCGGCGGGGGCGGTCAGAAGGCCGGGGCAGATCGCGGTCGCATCCCTTAACCCCTGGCCCAGGGCCAGCCCCGCCGCCTCGGCACTGGCGGAAAGCGAGGTCAGGACCTGCGCCCCGCCCTGATCGCCGACCACCGCAAAGGGCAGCGGCTCCACCTCGCGGCGCTGGCGCAGCAGGCGTTCCGCCGCCAGTCGCGGAAACCAGAGCGAGAGGATCCGTCGCGCCGCCATGGGTCCTTCCTGTGCTTGTGTTCGCCTTACGTTCCTGCCATCTTCGCCACGCCCCGGCAAGCGAAAGCCAACCCCCGGACCCGATGACATATCCGTGAAAGCGCAACGGGCAGGCTACCCAGGTGGCCCACACCGCCTATACTGCGGCAAATCACCCCAAGCCCTGGAGCCGGATTCATGAAACTGATCAAAGCCTTCGCCCTGGGGGCCGTTCTGGCCGCAGGCGCTGCCCTTGCGCAGACCGCGCCGACCGACCCGAACGCCATCGCCCGGTCCGAACTGATGAAGAGCATCGGTGCCAATGTCGGCATCCTTGGCGGCATGGCCAGCGGCAAGGAACCCCATGACGCCGCCAAGGCCGAGGCTGCAAAGGCCGCCCTGGTCGAGGCTGCGGGCAAGATCGAAGCCACCTTCATGGAGCAGGGCGCCGCAGACCCGGCCTCGATCGCAAAGCCGGAAATCTGGGCCAACTGGGACGATTTTCTCGTGAAGGCCAAGGCACTCGGCGATGCGTCGGCTGCGGTCGATGTCGCCTCGGCCGAAGGCATCGGCGCGGGGATGGGGGCGATCGGCGGTGCCTGCAAGGATTGCCACAGCACCTACCGCGCCTCGAACTGACAACTGAAGCGGCCCTTCCCGAAGGCCCCGGTCCAGCCGACCGGGGCCTTTTCCGGTCGCCTCAGCCGCAGGCGACCTCGGCGATGAAGTCATTCGCGTTGATACGGATGTTCAACCGCTCCGCCCGGTAGTCAAGCGTGGCCGAGGTCCCCGGCTGGATCAGCCGCAACTCCTGCGAGAAGCGCAACCCGTCCAGAACGCTTGCGGGCTGGCCGACAAGATATTGCAGATCCGAGGCACCGCAGGCATCCCGGTCCACCGGCTCGGGCGCGACGCAGGCGGACATCAGGATCGGCAGGCAAAGCAGGGCAACAGACGCATGTTTCATGGCGGGTCTCCGTTCCATGGGTCAATGGATTCCGTGATTGCTAAACGTCGCACGATGTCACAGGTTCCGACAAAAGCCAGGGGAGGATTACCATGCGCACCCGTGCCGCCGTTGCCATCGCCGCCGGACAACCGCTTCAGGTGATGGAGGTGAACCTCGACGACCCTCGCGAGGGCGAGGTTCTGGTCGAGATCAAGGCCACCGGCATCTGCCACACCGATGAATTCACCCTGTCGGGCGCGGACCCGGAGGGGCTGTTTCCCGCGATCCTGGGGCATGAGGGTGCCGGCGTGGTGGTGAAATGCGGCCCCGGGGTGAAATCGCTGAAACCGGGTGACCACGTGATCCCGCTTTACACCCCCGAATGCCGCGAGTGCCCGTCCTGCCTGTCGCGGAAGACCAACCTTTGCACCGCGATTCGCACCACCCAAGGCCAGGGTCTGATGCCCGACGGCACCAGCCGGTTTTCCATGCTGGATGGCACGCCGATCTTTCACTACATGGGCTGCTCGACCTTCGCCAACCACACCGTCCTGCCCGAAATTGCGCTTGCCAAGGTCCGTGAGGACGCGCCCTTCGACAAGATCTGCTACATCGGCTGCGGGGTCACCACCGGGGTCGGCGCGGTCCTCAACACCGCCAAGGTGGAACAGGACGCAACCGCCGTGGTCTTCGGCCTGGGCGGCATCGGCCTCAACGTGATCCAGGGCCTGAAAATGGCAGGCGCGCGGATGATCATTGGCGTCGACCTCAACCCCGACAAGAAGGAATGGGGCGAGAAATTCGGGATGACCCATTTCGTGAACCCCAAGGACCTGCCCGAGGGCACGTCGGTCGTGCAAGCCATCGTCGAGCTGACCAAGACCCCGTTCGACAAGATCGGCGGGGCGGATTACTCGTTCGACTGCACCGGCAACGTCAAGGTGATGCGGGATGCCCTCGAATGCACCCACCGCGGCTGGGGTCAGTCGATCATCATCGGCGTGGCGCCTGCGGGGGCGGTGATCGAGACCCGCCCGTTCCAGCTTGTGACCGGCCGGATCTGGAAGGGCACCGCCTTCGGCGGCGCGCGGGGCCGGACCGATGTGCCGAAGATCGTCGACTGGTACATGGACGGCAAGATCGAGATCGACCCGATGATCACCCACATCCTGCCGTTGGAGCGGATCAACGAAGGCTTCGATCTGATGCATGCCGGGAAGTCGATCCGGGCGGTGGTGGTGTTCTAGCCCGTTGGGCAGGCGGCTTGGCCCCTGCCCTTCAAGATCAGTTCGCGGCGTAGGTGCCGGTGCAGGTACCACGCTCGATCGTGCCTGCGGTGATCGTGCCGGTGACCTTGACGGTTTTCGGCTTGCCCACCTTCCCGGCCATGTTGTCCGATCCGATCGTCACCCCATCGCCATCCAGATCAACCGACCCGCTTTCGCCGTCGTGCACCACCTCGACCCGGCCGGCCTTCTTGTGCTTTTCAAAGGCGATATCGGCCGGATAGGCTTCGCTGCAGTCCCCCCAGGTGATCGTGCCCTGGGCCAGCACCTCGCCCGCCTGCGCCGCAGGGGCGGTCAGGCTGGTGAGGAGCAGGCTTGCCAGCATGGCGGTCGTCTGCAAGGAACGGGTCATCGTGAACCTCCACGGGTTGATCTCCCGGCAGCGTTAGCGGCGGGGCATGACAGTTTTGTGGCAAGGGGCGCCCCGGCAGGCTGGCCGGAGCCGACCGCGGCTTTTCATCCGCCAGCCGCTCTGTCACACTGCGGCATGGCCCATTCAGATCACGCCCTTCGCCCCGACCGTCCCGCCCTCCTCGCCGTCCTGATCGACGCCGACAACGTCCTTGCCAAACACGCCGAGGCGATCCTGAAGGAGATCTCCACCATCGGCGAACCGGCGCTGCGGCGGGTCTATGGCGACTGGTCAAGCCAGCAGCTGGCCGGCTGGAAAAACCAGGCCCGCGATCTGGGCCTTGTGATGCACCAGCAATCGGCCAACACCAAGGGCAAGAACGCCAGCGACATCGGCCTGGTGATCGACGCGATGGACATCCTGCATCAGGGCAAGTTCGACGGTTTCGTGCTGGTCAGTTCCGACAGCGACTTCACGAGGCTCGCCTCCCGCATCCGGGAAGAGGGGTTGGAGGTGGTGGGGATCGGTGAGGGCAAGACCCCCGAAAGCCTGCGCAAGGTCTGCAACCGTTTCATCCTGATCGAGAATATCGTGGGCGAGGTGGAGACTGAGGCGAAGCCCGCACCGGCCCGCGCCACTGCGGCACCCGCCGCAAAACCGGATGCTACCCCCGCCCTCCCCGCCAAGCGCCCCGAGACCGAGGCGATCCCGCTGATCCGCAAGGCGATGACCACCATCGACCCGGATGGCGAGTGGTTTTCCCTCGGCCAGATCGGGCAATACATGGTCCGCGCCGACCCCGACTTCGACCCCCGCACCTATGGCAGCGCGCGCCTGTCCGACCTGGTGAAGCGCCTGACCAAACGGTTCGAGGTCAGGAAGGACGGCAACCAGCTGATGGTCCGCGATATCGCCTGAAAGGCCTCCTCGTGCGACTTCGTCTACTCGTCGGGACCAGCCCAGCGAGGAGTGACGAAGTCATCGACGAGCGCCCGCTCGATGGGAAACTCGGGTCACCCGCCCAGATGCCGTTGCCCGCGCTTCGCGGCGAGGTGCATCTGCCGTTGCCGCTCGCGGAACCTTGCCCGGTCGGATGGCGAATAGTCGTTCACACAAGCCGGGCAGCACACACCGGCCTCATAATCGGGATGCTGAACCTCCTCCGGCCCCACCGGCCTCCGGCAGGCCCCGCAGAGCCGCAGGCCACCCGGCACCAGCCCATGGCCGACCGACACTCGGTCGTCGAACACGAAACATTCCCCCTGCCACAGGCTTTCCGCCTCGGGCACCGCTTCGAGGTATTTCAGGATGCCACCCTGAAGGTGATAGACCTCGCTCACCCCCTGCCCCAGCAGGTAGTTCGTCGACTTCTCGCAGCGGATGCCGCCGGTACAGAACATCGCCACCCGCTTGCCGGCAAATCGTTCATGGTTCGCCTGCCACCAATCGGGAAACTCGCCAAAGGCGCGGGTGTTCGGGTCTACTGCCCCCGCAAAGGTACCGATAGCGACCTCATAGTCATTGCGAGTGTCGATCACCACCGTGTCGGGGTCGGCAATCAGCGCGTTCCACGCCTCTGGCCTGACATAGTTGCCGACCCGCGCGAGGGGGTCGACATCGGGCTGGCCCATGGTCACGATCTCGCGCTTCAGCTTTACCTTCATCCGGCCGAAGGGCATCGCCTCGGCCTCGCTTTCCTTCCACTCAAGGTCCTCGCACCCCGGCAGCGCCCGGATTGCGGCGAGCACGGCGTCAATCCCGGCGCGGGATCCGGCGATGGTGCCGTTGATCCCCTCGGGCGCGAGAAGGATCGAGCCCTTGACCCCCGCCGTACCGCACACCGCCTGCAACCCCGGCTGCAAGGCGGCGGGGTCGGGAAAGCGGGCGAAACGGTAGAATGCGGCGATGATCGGCATGGCGCTTCCCATGCCGCGAAGCCTGGCGGGATTCAAGCACTTCGCTTGACCTCGCCACCCTGACCACCTTACCCAAGGGGGGCCAAGCAGATGAGGCCGCCATGAACCCCGCACCCGAAGCCCTGATCGTGATCGACGTGCAGAACGATTTCTGCCCGGGTGGAGCCTTGGCCGTGGCCGAAGGCGATGCGATCATCGACCGGATCAACGGGCTGATGGACCGCTTCGCCACCGTGATCCTGACGCAGGACTGGCATCCGGCGAGCCACCTGTCGTTTGCCGCGAACCACCCCGGCGCGGCCCCGTTCAGCCTGACGACGATGCCTTATGGCCCCCAGGTCCTGTGGCCCACGCATTGCGTGCAGGGCACTGAAGGGGCGGAATTTCACCGTGACCTGCGGACCGATCCGGCGCAGCTGGTGGTCAAGGCCGAGCGGCTGGTCCTTGGCGGTCAGGTCTACGACCTGTACCCCGACCGGTCGTGATCGAGGCGCTGGAGGCGACCTGGCTGGCCGAACATCTGCGCCGGTCGCGCTGGACCTATCCGCTGGTCAATGCCGGGCATATCCTTGGGATCGCGCTGCTTTTGGGCGCGTTGGTGCCGATGCATCTGCGCCGACTGCGCGGGCTGGATCCGCTGGTCCCGGTCCTGCGCCCCCATGCCATCGCCGGGCTCGCGCTGGCCGTGGGCTGCGGA
>NCDS01000092.1 GCA_002280315.1 Rhodobacterales bacterium 32-66-7
GCGCGTCCCGGCAACCCGGCGCGCCGCACGGTAATTCTTTCAGGAACAGCAGCAGCCCGATTTGCCGACCGGCTTTTGCACCGCAGCCGTGGGCGAGTCTTCCACCATTTGCAAAGTTTCGCTGGTTGCCTGGTCGCGCTGCGCACGGCCGTGCGCGTGCTCGTGGTGTTTCGCCTGCTGCGATCCGCCGCCACAGCAGCCGCCTGCCTCGGTCTCGGCCAGAACGTTGGTTTCATGCGTGCTCATTGTCGTCTCCCGTCGATTGATTCAGGTTCCGGCAAGGCCGAACAGTGCTCGCCGTTGCCACAGTATGGACGCTTCAGGGCTGCAAACATTACACCTTGACGGAAGCGGGCGAAGTTTCAGCGGCCCGTTTGCGGGCGCGGGCGCACTCGCAATCAAGGAACCCGTGATCCGGGCAGGTCAGGCACATCTGCATCAGCAGGTCCCGCAATCTGGTCCGGGCCCGATGCAGTCGCACGGCGAGCGTGCCCAGGGAAATGCCAAGCGAAACGGCAACCGCGGCCCGCCCCTCTTCCTGAAGGTCGATCCGCCTTACAAGGTCGGCCTGGCCCGGCGGCAGGTGGCGGATCATGTCGCCAATGCACTCGCAGATTGCAGCGTCGATTTCGCGATCGGGTTCGGCGGTGGTGTCCAGCGTCTCGGACTCGACTTCGGCGGACATTTCCCGCTGCCGTCGGCGCGAGGATTTCCGCTGGTGATCGGCCAGCGTGGTGGCCAGGATCCGGCTGAGCCAGCCGCGCAGGCTGGCAACATCGCGCAGGTCTTCCGCCCGCGCGAGCGCTCTGGCGGCGAAATCCTGCATCACGTCCATCGCGTCATCGACGTTGCGCAAGCGGCTGACCAGAAAGCCCAGAAACCGGCGCTGATCTTCCAGAAGGGCGGCCTCGACGGCTTTTCGGCTCATTTCGCGATCTCCATTTCAGGTCGCGCGCCGGTCAATCGGCATTCCGCAGACCGTTCCGACTGATGATCCAGACAGGCGCGCAACGCCCGCCGGGCCCGCAAGGCGCGGACGTTCAATGTGCCAACCTCAACACCGATTTCCAGGGCAAACGCAGCGCGGGGCACGCTGCGCAAATACAGCGCGCGGATCAGTTCGGCGTAGTCTGGGCGAAGGTTCCCAAGGGCTGTTTCCACGGCATCAACGTCCTCGCTGGGAGGCAGAGCCCCGGTCGCGCCTTCGACCGTAGCCGAGAACAGCAGGACATGATCGCAATAGGCCCTTTCCGCTCGCCGACGCGCGTCTCGGCGGCGGTAGTGGTCGAACAGGCTGTTGCGCAGGATGCAGGCCAGCCAGGCATCGGTGTTGCGGATGGGTTTCGTCCGGTTCGTGGCGCTGATGACTTTCAGGTTGAAATCCTGCAGCACGTCTTCCGCGGCACTCGGGTCAGCGATCCTGCGGCGCAAATAGGCCAGATAAGCCTTTTGCCGGGCGGCGAGCCTTGTGCGGGGATCGGCGTCGACGGCTTTCAAGGGCTGCGGTTTCAGGCGTGCGAAGTCCGAGTGACGCATCGTGCGTTCCACTTTCTGACGAGAGGGGAAAGAAACTCCCGGGCGGCACTGTCGGTTCTGGCCCCTGCCGGGAAACGGTTCGACGTCAGATGACGAGGGACACAGCAAGCGGCGGGCGAAACGGGTCGTCCGGCCGGTACTGGGCGCGACGCGATCTGTCTTCGGAGTCCGGGCGGGCTTTCATGGTCAGCACAAGGCGGCAGGCCCCGAGCGGGTCGTCCATGGCCATCAGTATTTGAAGAAGGCAATGGGTCGCTGCATTTCCGCGCACCGGGGCGCAATCGGTCGCAAGCGATGTCTTCGGATCCAGCGCAACCGTCAACGCCGAAACGGACCCGGCATCCTCCTTCGCCAACACGGCGACCATGATCGAAACGGTCATCAACGCGACGGCAACGACCAGCAGAACGGCGCGCACCACGTGCGGCCATGACTGCCTGAGTGACTGCGAAACGTCTTCCATGCGGCCACCCTGAAGCAAGTGGCGGAAGAACACATTGACCTGAATCAAGGGCGCCGGACCTTCGCCTTCGCCCGGGCAGAATCCTGTGCTTTGCGCGGGTTTTCCGCAAATGGCGCGTCGCGGGGTGTAATGGCGAAACCCGTCCGGCGTCTATTCTGACGTGCAGGGCGAGGGTCCATGCCAGCAAAGGACGGGACATGAACGGTCACAGCCATTCCAACGAAAGCCACGGCTCTCCCGCCTGGTTCAGGACGCGCTGGGGAATGGCGCTGATCGGGTTTGCGGTCATCGCCGCGCTGCTTCTGGTCTATGAACACCGGATTCACATCCCGTTCGGGAGCATCCTTCTGTTCTTGCCGCTCCTCGCCTGTCTCGGGCTGCACTCGCTGATGCACGGGGGCCACGGGCATGGTGGAGGACACGGCAATCACGGCAACTCCGACGGGGACGAGGCGTCCAGATCGGCTGCGGCGACCCGCGTCGAAGACCAGACAGGAAAGCCATCATGACACCCGATGCCGCGCCCGCCTATGGCCTCTGGTTTCTCGCCGTCGTCAATGCGGCTGTCTTCATCATCTTCGCGTTGAGCTTCACCAAGCCGCAGACCCCGCGCGACTGGCGCAGTTTCGGTGCCTTCAGCGCCTTTCTGGTGGCACTGTTCGCCGAGATGTACGGCTTTCCGCTGACGATCTACCTTCTGTCCGGCTGGCTGCAATCCGCCTATCCGTCCATCAACTGGTTCTCGCATGATGCCGGGCACCTGCCGGAAATGATGTTCGGCTGGAAAGCAAATCCGCATTTCGGTCCGTTCCACATCCTGAGCTTCGTGCTGATCGGCGGCGGCTTCTGGCTGCTTTCGGTCGCCTGGCCGGTGCTGTTCGAGGCGCAGCGTGCCGGTCGTCTGGCTGTGACCGGGCCGTACGCGCGCATCCGTCACCCGCAGTATGTGGGGTTCGTGCTGATCCTGACCGGGTTCCTGGTGCAGTGGCCGACGCTCCTGACCCTGGCGATGTATCCGGTGCTCGTCTGGATGTATCTCCGCCTCGCCCGCAGCGAGGAAGCCGAGGCGCGCGCGCGCTTCAGTGCCGAATACGACACCTGGGCGCGCCGGGTGCCCGCCTTCCTGCCCGCGCGCCGCAACATTGGGAAAGCCACGCCATGAACAACCGCCTGCCTGTCCTGCTTCTTTTGCTTCTGGCCGCTCCGGTCGGCCTGTCCCCGGCTGCGGCGCAGCAGGCGATGACAGAGGGTGACATGCCGATGATGGCCACCGGCATCGTCCTGCCGCGCATGGATGCGGCGGCGGGGCGGCAGCTCTTTGCCGCCAAGGGCTGCGTGCTCTGCCATTCGGTCAACGGTGTCGGCGGCCAGGACGCGCCGCCGATGGACGCCGAGTACATGGACGCGATGATGAACCCGTTCGATTTCGCTGCCGGCATGTGGCGCGGTTCGGAGGCGATGGTAGCGCTGCAACGCGACGAGCTCGGCGACCAGATCGAGCTGACCGGGCAGGAACTGGCCGACATCACCGCCTTCGTGCACGACGCCGAGGAGCAGAAGCGCTTTACCGAAGCGGACATTCCCGCGCCGATCGCCGCGCTGATGATGAAGATGGATGGTGGCGAATAGGCCACCTCCTCCCACCTGTCTGAAAGGAGCACCGCATGAGCGACCTCACCACCGGGCCGGGAGCCGACCGTCTGGCCGCCCGCTTTCCAACCGCCTACACGATCCTCTTTGCACTGATCGTTCTGGTCGCCGGGCTGACCTGGATCATCCCCGCGGGCCGTTTCGACCGGGTCGAGAACGAGGCGGTCGGCCGCGAGATCGCGGTTGCGGGAACCTACAAGACGGTCGAGTCCAACCCGCAGGGCATCCTCGACATCCTGATGGCGCCGGTGGCGGGGTTCTATGACCCCGACAGCTATGCTGCCAATGCCATTGACGTGGCGCTGTTCGTGATCCTGCTGGGCGGGTTCCTCGGCGTCGTCAACGCCACCGGCGCCATCGACACCGGCATCCGCCGCGCGATGGCCAGGCTCAAGGGACGCGAGATCTGGATGATCCCGATCCTGATGAGCCTGTTCGCGCTTGGCGGCACGACCTACGGCATGGCCGAAGAGACGCTGGCCTTCTACGGGCTTCTGGTGCCGGTGATGATCGCCGCTGGATATGACGCGGTGACGGGCGCGGCCATCATCCTCCTCGGAGCCGGCATCGGGACGCTTGGCTCGACAATCAACCCATTCGCCACGGTCATCGCCTCGAACGCTGCGGGCGTGGCCTTTACAGACGGGTTGCCGCTGCGGCTGGTGATCCTGCTGGGCGGGCTGGCGATCTGCATCGCCTATGTCATGCGCTATGCCACGCGCGTGCGGCGCGACCCGTCGCAATCGCGCGTGGCGGACCTTGCCGCAGACCACCGTGCCGCCTTTGCCGGATCCGCAAACACTGGTGATGCAGCGCTGACCGGCACACAGTCGGCGGTGCTGGTCGTCTTTGCGCTGACCTTCGCGGCACTGATCTGGGGCGTGTCAAGCCAGGGCTGGTGGATGGCGCAGATGGGCTCGCTGTTCATCGCTGCCGCCATCGTCGCCGGATTGATCGGACGGCTGGGCGAAAAGCGGCTGACCGGGGCCTTCGTCGATGGCGCGCGCGACCTTCTGGGCGTGGCGCTGGTGATCGGGCTGGCGCGCGGCATCGTGGTCGTCATGGAACAGGGGCTGATCGCCGACACCATCCTCAACGCCGCCGCCAACGCGGTTGCAGGCCTGTCGGAACTGGCCTTCATCACGCTGCTTTACTGGATCCAGGTCGGGATGAGCTTTTTCGTCCCGTCCTCGTCAGGACTTGCGGTCCTGTCGATGCCGATCCTTGCGCCGCTCTCGGACTTTGCCGGGGTGGACCGGTCGCTGGCGGTCACCGCCTATCAGTCGGCCAACGGGCTGGTGAACCTGATCAACCCGACCTTCGCGGTGGTGATCGGCGGGCTGGCCATCGCCCGGGTGCCCTATGAACGCTGGCTGGGCTTCGTCTGGCCGCTTCTGCTGATCCTGACCGTCTTCATCATGGCCGCCCTCGGCGTCGCCACTTTCCTCTGACCGGAGCCTTCCCATGTCCCAACCTTCCCTCGGCGTCCATTCCGAGTCCGGTCGCCTGCGCCAGGTGATCGTCTGCCGCCCCGGCCTCGCGCATCGGCGCCTGACGCCGGAAAACTGCGACGAGCTGCTGTTCGACGACGTGTTCTGGGTCAAGCAGGCGATCAAGGACCATGCCGTCTTTACCGACCTGATGCGCGCCGAGGGCATCGAGGTGCTGGACGCCAACGACCTTCTGGCCGAGACGCTGGACATCCCGGCGGGCCGGGCCTTCGTGCTCGACCACCGCGTCACGCTGACCACGGTAGGCGCAGGCATGGTGGAGCCCTTGCGCCTGTGGATGGAGGGATTGTCGGGCGTCGATCTGGCGCGCTGGCTGATCGGCGGGTTGACGGTGGGCGATCTGCCCTTCGTGCCGAAAGGCCTGTTCGGGGCCTGGCTCGGCAAGTCCGGGTTCATCCTGCCGCCGCTGCCGAACATGATCTTCACCCGCGACAACAGCGCCTTTGTCCACGGCGGCGTGTCACTGAACCCGATGTTCTGGGCGGCGCGCAAGCCCGAGACGCTGCTCACGACCGCGATCTACCGCCACCATCCGAAGTTCGCCGGCCGGGTGCGCGAGCTGTTCGGCGATCCGGCGCGGGATTTCGGCCCGGCCAGCCTTGAAGGCGGCGACATCATGCCGGCGGGCAAGGATACCGTTCTGGTCGGCATGGGCGAACGATCGTCGGCCCAGGGGATCGGGCTTTTTGCGCAGGCCCTGTTCGATCAAGGTGCGGCGTCGCGCGTCGTCGCCTGCCGCTTGCCGCGCACCCGCTCGGCGATGCATCTCGACACGGTCTTCACCTTTTGCGGCGGCGATGTGGTGACGACCTTCAAGGAAGTCGCCGATGGCATCACCTGTTTCGACCTGCGCCCCGGCGGCGCGGGCAAGCCGTTCCGCGTCACCGAGGACCGCCGCCCGATCTTCGAGGTTGTCGCGGAGATCCTCGGCTTCAGGAAACTGCGGATCGTGCCGACCGGCGGCAGCGACCAGGCCGAGCGTGCGCGCGAGCAATGGAACGACGGCAACAACGTGGTGGCGCTCCGTCCCGGCGTGATTGTCGGCTACGACCGCAACGACGACACCAACGCCATGCTGCGCGCCGAAGGCATCGACGTGCGCGAAATGCCGGGGGCCGAGCTGGGCCGGGGCCGCGGCGGCGGGCATTGCATGACCTGCCCGACGATCCGCGATCCCGCCTGAAACGCAGAGGACCCATCATGAGCTTCAATTTGCGCAACCGCCATTTCCTGACATTGCGGGACTACACCCCCGCGGAAATCGGCTTTCTTCTGAAACTCTCGGCTGACCTGAAGGCCGCGAAATATGCGGGAACCGAACAGCAACTGCTGAAAGGCCGCGAGATCGCGCTGATCTTCGAGAAGGACTCGACGCGCACCCGCGTCGGTTTCGAAGTTGCGGCCCACGATCAGGGGGCGCATGTCACCTATCTTGGCCCCAGCGGCAGTCACATCGGCCACAAGGAGAGCGTCAAGGATACCGCCCGCGTCCTCGGCCGGGTCTATGACGCCATCGAATATCGCGGCTTCGGGCAGGAGATCGTCGAGGAGCTGGCGCGTTACGCCGGTGTGCCGGTCTACAACGGGCTGACCGACCAGTTCCACCCGACCCAGGTGCTGGCCGATTTTCTGACCATGCAGGAACATGCCGAAAAGCCCTTGCGCAAGATCGCCTTCGCCTTCCTTGGCGATGCGGGCAACAACGTCGGCGAAAGCCTGCTGATCGGCGGGGCCAAGATGGGGATGGATGTGCGGCTTGGCGGGCCCAAGGCCTGCTGGCCGAAACAACCGGTGATTGACGAGGCGCTTGCGATTGCGAAAGAGACCGGCGCGCGGATCACCGTGACCAAGGATCCCGACGAAGCGGTCAAGGGCGCGGATTTCCTTTACACCGATGTCTGGGTGTCGATGGGCGAGGCCGAGGCGAAATGGGCCGAGCGGATAGAACTTCTGACGCCCTGGCGCATCGACGCCGCGATGATGGCGCGCACCGGCAATTCCAGGGCGCGGTTCATGCATTGCCTGCCCGCCTTCCACAACACCGAAACGGCGGTGGGCCGCGAGATTGCCGAAAAGTTCGGCCTGACCGAGATGGAGGTCAGCGACGAGGTGTTCGAGAGCGCGGCCTCGATCGTGTTCGACCAGGCCGAGAACCGGCTGCACACGATCAAGGCGGTGCTTGTCGCCACGCTGGGGGGCTGAGGGGTGCTGGTGGTCGCAGCCCTTGGCGGCAACGCTCTGCTGCGGCGGGGCGAGCCGATGACGGCCGTGGTGCAGCGCGCCAATGCGGCGCGGGCGGCGCTGGCTTTGGCCGGGCTGGTGCGGGCAGGGCATGATCTGGTCATTACCCACGGCAACGGCCCGCAGGTCGGATTGCTGGCCTTGCAGGGTGCTGCCTTCCGACCCGACGCCCCCGATCCGCTGGACATGCTGGGGGCCGAGACCGAGGGCATGATCGGCTATCTGATCGAGCAGGAGCTGGAGAATGCGCTGGGCCACGACCGCCCGGTCGCGACGCTGCTGACGCAGGTGG
>NCDS01000093.1 GCA_002280315.1 Rhodobacterales bacterium 32-66-7
GACCAGGTCCAGGCCCTCGCGACCGAGCACAAGCCGAAGATGCTCATCGCCGGCGGCTCGGCCATCCCCCGCGTGATCGACTTTGCCCGCATGCGCGCGATTGCCGATTCGGTTGGTGCTTACCTTCTGGTCGACATGGCGCATTTTGCCGGGCTGGTGGCGGCGGGTCTTTACCCCAGCCCCTTCCCGCATGCCCATGCGGCAACCACCACCACCCACAAGACGCTGCGCGGCCCGCGCGGCGGCATGATCCTGACCAATGACGAGGCGCTGGCGAAGAAGTTCAACTCGGCCATCTTCCCGGGCATCCAGGGCGGCCCCCTGATGCATGTGATCGCCGCCAAGGCGGTGGCTTTTGGCGAGGCGCTGCGCCCCGGCTTCAAGTCCTACCAGGCGCAGGTGATCAAGAACGCCCAGGCGCTTGCCGATGAGCTGATGAAGGGTGGCCTTGATATCGTCACCGGCGGCACCGACACGCATCTGATGCTTGTGGACCTCCGCCCCAAGGGCGTGAAGGGCAACGCCACCGAAAAGGCGCTGGGCCGCGCGCATATCACCTGCAACAAGAACGGCATCCCCTTCGACACCGAAAAGCCCACCATCACCAGCGGCGTCCGCCTTGGCACCCCCGCCGGCACCACGCGCGGCTTTGCCGAACCGGAGTTCCGCCAGATCGGCCGCTGGATCATCGAGGTGGTCGAAGGGCTGGCCGCGAATGGGGAAGACGGCAATGGCGAGGTGGAGGCCAAGGTCCGGGCCGAGGTCGAAGCACTGTGCCAACGTTTCCCGATCTATCCGGATCTGTGAGGTCATCGTAGGGTGCGCTATAGCGCACCCTACCGTCTACCTCGCCATGCCGGACCTGACGCGAAAGAGAAGCGTCCAGTCCGTAACCGCCTGTAAATCAGGAGGGTCCGACCGCCAGAAGCGGGGCCAGCGCGTCGAGTACCGGGTCAGGCAAGGCGTCCTCTCCACCCGCCTCCCATCTGCTCTGGAACTCGGCAATCTCGATCCCCACGAACTCATGCTCGGCGATCACAGCAGCACAGGTGTGAAGGTCATTCAGCGTCAACCCGCCCGGAACCACGAAATCCGTCGGCACGATGCCGGGCTCCAGAACGTCGCAATCCAGATGCACATACACCGGGCGGTTTGCGATTGCCTTGCGCAACGCCCTGGCCAGATCGCGGTCCGGACTTACAACGGGTATCCTGTGCTGGTCGATCAGCGCCTGCTCGAAAGGGTCCAGATCGCGTGCACCAACCAGCACGATCTGATCCAGCGCAAGGCCAGCCCCCAGACCCGAACTCCACAGCCCCGCAGGCCCCGCCAAAGCAAGCCCGCCAAGATAGCCCGAGAGCGTGGCCTCAGGCGTATTCAGGTCGGCATGGGCATCGAACCAGACAACGCAGACGGAGGGGCAATGCCGGGCGACCGCAGGCAAAGTTGCCAGCGCTACCGCGCAGCGGCCGGTCGCCGCAATCGAAACCGCGCCGCTTTCCAGCACAGCGTCGAACCGGGCCTGAACCTGCCGTAGCAAAGGCAGGGCGGCGTCAAGCTCCAGTCTCCAGCCCAGGTTCAACGCCGGTTCCGGGCTGCCGATGACGAGGGGCGCTTCACCAGTGCGGCGGGCCAAAGCCTCGCCGATCGCCATCGCCCCTGGCATTGCCAGATCATTGTGGTCACCGGCGCGCCCGCGAAAGACCGTATAAAGCGCTTTCTTGGACACTTCAGACCTCGTAACTCTGCATCCATGCTCTCAAGTGTAGCGCAAGGTTCCAGTTTTGTCCGTGCGGATCGGTAGAGGGTGGCTGCCAACCCCATCATTCGCGATTCGGCCCATATGGTTATCTCCCATTACGAACCCCGTGCGCAGAGATGGAAGGACAACAACAGCAAGACCGATCCAACACGGCACCTGGGTCTATTCCGGGCAGTTCCCCGGTTAGACCGTCAGCCTGGCGAAGCTCGGGTCGTGGTATCTGCTCCTTTACGTGGCGTTTGTCACGGTGACGCTGGTCAGCCGCCGCGCGCTTTACCCGACGGGGCTGACGATCACAGATATCCGCGCCATGCCAGAAACGCGATAAGCACCAGGATCAGCGTCAGCACCCCGAAGCCGAAGGTCGAGACCATGCTGGCCAGATAGTCCCGGCGGCGGCTGCCCGGATCGACCGTCATCAGGTGCCGCACGCAAAGATCGTAGGCATCCGACACCGCCCCCATGTCGACCTGGGCCACAAGCTTCGGATGCTGCACCTTTTCCGCCGCCTCGGCCAGCAACAGCGCCGCATCGCGGACGCGCTTCGGCAAGGCGCGCTGGCCCCGCTTCAGCTTGGCCGCCAGACTGCCGCCGCCTAGCTTCAACCGCTCTTCCATAAGCCCCGCCACGCGGTCTGCCATCTGCTGGATTGCCACCGAACTCATACCACCTACCCCTGCCGCACCCTCCCGGAAGCCTAGGGAGGAACCCGGCCCGGTTCAACCGCTCTGGCGGTCTGTCCGGCAGAAGAGTATCAGACGACATGCTCGCGATGGACACCTATCCCCCGACGACAGGGCCCGAGGCCGCGACGCTGGTCATCGCGCATGGGCTTTACGGCTCGGGGCGGAACTGGGGGGTGATCGCGCGGCGGCTGGCCGACCGGCGGGCCGTGGTAGCGGTCGACATGCGCACCCGCGCGGCGCGACGCAAGGCTATCCCGAGATGGCCGCCGATCTGGCCGAGGTGATCGCGACGCTTGGGGGACCGGTCGACCTTCTGGGCCATTCGATGGGCGGGAAGGCGGTGATGGAGCTGGCGCTGACCCAGCCCGATCTGATCCGCCGGCTGGTCGTGGCCGATATCGCCCCGGTCGCCTATACCCATGATCAGACCCGGCATGTCCATGCGATGGCCGGGCTTGACCTTGCGCATATCACCACCCGGGCCGAGGCAGACGAAGCCCTTGCCCATGTCGTGGCTGACCCCGCGCTTCGCGCTTTTTTTCTCCAATCGCTCGACTTTCGCACCAGGCCGCCGCGCTGGAAGCTGAACCTGCCCGTCCTTTTGGCCGAGATGCCGAAGATCGTCGGCTGGCCCGGCACGACCGGCCTTTTCGACCGCCCCGCGCTGTTTCTGTCGGGGGCCGACAGCAGCTATGTCCTGCCCGAACATCGCGAGACGATCCGGGCGCTGTTCCCCAAGGCGCGCTTTGCGAAAATCCCCGGCGCAGGCCACTGGCTTCACGCCGAAAAACCGAGGGAGTTCGAAGAGACCGTCCGGGTGTTTCTGGAGGCGTGACGTAGGGTGGGCAATCTGCCCACGCGCGCCGTTGGATCGCAGGGTGGGCACTCTGCCCACGCGAGATCAGGCCCGCTCCAGCACCCCGCGCAGGGCGGCATCGTCCAGCACCACCGGATTGCCCTGCATGGATGAGGCGGTCTTTGCAGCCGCCACGATCTCGCCATGCCGGTCCGGTGCCACCCCAAGCGCCGCAAGACCCGGCAAACCCGCCCCCCGCGCCCAGGCCTGCAAGGCCCCCGGCGCAGCGGAGGTGGTGGTCCCAAGCGTTTCGGCCACAGTGCGGCACACCTCCTCCAGCCTTATCCGCGCAGCGCCCGAAGTGGCGGCGCGGTTGGCCTCCAGCACCGGCCCCAGAAGCGCACCACAGATCGCACCATGCGCCGCCCCGGTCATGCCGCCGATCACCCCGGCAAGCCCATGCACCGCACCCAGACCGCCGTTGGCCAGCGCGAGCCCGCCGCACAGGCTGACCCAGGCCAGATCGTCCCGCGCCGCCGGATCCTCCCCCGCCATCAACCGCAGAAGGGCGGAAAGCCCCGGACCAATCGCCGGGCGGGTCAACGCATCGGTATAGGGCGTCGCCTTGCAGGAGACATAGGGCTCGATCACCTGCGTCACCGCATCAAGGCCCGAGGCAAGGGTGACCCCGCGCGGGCAGCCATCGGTCAATGCGGGATCAACAATCGCCAGTCGCGCCACCATGCGGTCATCGCGCAGGCTGACCTTGCGGCCATGCTCGGGCAGGCCGATCACCGCGTTCTTCGTCGCCTCGGCCCCGGTGCCGGCGGTTGTAGGAAGCGCGATGAACGGCAGGGGGGCGGCGGTCAGGGGCAGGCCTTTGCCCACCACCTCAAGATGGTCCAGCGGGTCGCCGGACGCGGGGATCAGTCCGGCCAGCGCCTTGCCCAGATCCAGCGCCGCGCCGCCGCCGATGGCCACGACCCAGTCGGGCCGGTGCGGGCGGGCCTGCGCAAGCGCCGCCACAAGGTCCATCAATGTCGGCTCACCCGCGCAAGGCAGGGCCAGCACCCCCGGCCCGAGCGCACCAACCAGCCACGCCGCCCGTGCCGGATCAGCGCCTTGCACGACCACACCGCGCGGGCCAAAGGCGCGGATCAACCCCGGGGCTTTCGCGGCCTCACCCCGCCCAAAGAGGATACGACCGGGCGTCAGAATGCCGAACGGGGGGATGGGACCAAGAATTTTCGGCGAAAATTCTTGGTCGGCAGCGCTGGTCATACGCTCATCGTGGCGGCTACGGCCTTGCCCCAGCGGGCGTATTTCGCAGCCCTGGTGGCCTCGTCCATCTCGGGCAGGAAGCGGCAGTCGAGCGCCCAGGACTTCGCGAACTCCTCCGGTCCGCCCGCGACCCCGGCCTGCATCGCGGCAAGGTAGGCCGCCCCCAGCGCGGTCGTCTCGGTCACCTTCGGCCGGTCGACCGGCGCGCCCAGGATGTCGGACAGGAACTGCATCGTCCAATCGCTCGCCGCCATGCCGCCGTCGACGCGCAGCACGCCATCCGCCGCAGCCCCCCAGTCGGCGCGCATCGCCTCCAGAAGGTCGCGGGTCTGGTAGCCGACGCTTTCCAGCGCGGCGCGGGCAAGCTCTGCCGGGCCGGAGTTCCGGGCAAGACCGTAGATCGCGCCCCGGCAATCAGGCCGCCAATAAGGTGCGCCCAGGCCGGTGAAGGCGGGGACCAGGATCACGCCCTGCGCCTCCTCTGCCGCTTCGGCGAGGGGTTGGGTCTCTTTCGCCTCACGGATGATCTTGAGGCCGTCGCGCAGCCATTGCACGACCGCCCCCGCGATGAAGATCGAACCTTCCAGCGCATAGGTGGGCTGGCCCTTCAGCTGGTAGGCGATGGTGGTCAGAAGGCGGTTTTTCGACGGTACCCGGTCCGTGCCGGTGTTCAGGAGCGCAAAGCAGCCGGTGCCATAGGTGGATTTCATCATGCCGGGGCTGAAACAGGCTTGCCCGACGGTTGCCGCCTGCTGGTCGCCTGCGACCCCCAGAATCGGAATCTCGCGCCCGAAAAGGTCGGGCCGGGTCATGCCATAGGGGGCGGCGCAATCATGCACCGCGGGCAAAAGGGCCAGCGGAATGCCAAGAAGCCCGCAAATCTCGGCGTCCCATTCCCCCTTGGCGATGTTGTAGATCAGCGTGCGTGAGGCGTTGGTGGCGTCGGTCGCATGCACCTTCCCCCCCGTAAGGTTCCAGATCAGCCAGGTATCGACCGTGCCGAAAGCAAGCTCTCCGCGTTCCGCCTTGGCGCGCGCGCCGCCGACATGGTCCAAAAGCCACTTGATCTTGGTGCCCGAGAAGTAGGGGTCAAGGAGAAGGCCGGTCCTGGCGGTGATCATCCCCTCATGCCCGGCGGCCTTCAGCGCAGCACAGGTGTCGGCGGTCCTGCGGTCCTGCCAGACGATGGCCGGATGGATCGGCTGACCGGTCGCGCGGTCCCAGATCAGCACCGTTTCGCGCTGGTTGGTGATGCCGATCGCGGCGATGTCGCGCGCGGTGATCCCGGCCTTTTCGATCGCGGCGCGGGCGGTTCCGGCGACGGTGGCCCATAGGTCCGCCGGGTCATGCTCTACCCAGCCGGGGCGGGGGTAGTGTTGCGGAAACTCCTCCTGCGCGGAGGCCATGGGCCGCAACCCCTGATCGAACAGGATCGCGCGGGACGAGGTGGTGCCCTGGTCGATGGCAAGAATATGGGTCATCGGTCTTGGCCTTGGAACAGGCCGGGGCAGCGGCAAGCCACCCCGGCGAAGGGTGGGGACTAGTCCCGGTCGATGATCTGAAGGACCGCGACCAGCACGATCCCGTAAAGCGTATGGCCCGCCAGCGCGACCCAGGTGATCCCGGTGAAGCCAAGGAACAGCGGCAGCCCGGCAATGGCGGTGATCCCGCCGATGGCGAAGATGAAGATGCCGATGCCGTAGATCGTCGCGGGGATGAACCAATGCGTGTGGCCGACGATGCGGGTCCAGATCGGAGAGAAGATGAACAGCCAGCCGACCGGGTAGCCGACGAGACCGACAAGGTAGAAGTGCATGAAATAGCCCGCGAAATCGTTGTTCGGCAGGCCCAGACGGCCAAACAGGCTTTTGGCCAGCCCATGCGGCGACAGATTGGCAAAACCGAGCGCCGGGCTGATCACCTGGCCCCAGAGATCGAAGGCGATGGTGGCGAAGAACCCGGCGATGAACATCAGTCCAAGGGTTCGGGCGTTGAAGGCGGGCAAGGCAAGGTTCGACATCGTTCAGTCCTTTTCTGCAGCGTGAGGTGGTCAGGTTTGGTCTATGTCGCCGATCCCGGTCATATCCCAGCGCATGGTTACCATGCGCTCATCACATCCTGACGCCGGGGCAAGGTCGGCCCTGCCTTTGCCGTCCGCTTGGGGGAACGGCGGGCGGAAGCCTAAGCCTCCGCCCGCCATCGTGAGCTTACTGCCAGGACTTGATCAGCTCGTCATACGAGACCGTCTCACCCTGCGGCTTTTCGTTGTCGAGCTTGGCAACCGGCGCACCGGGGGCGTCAAGCCAGACCTGAGCATCGACGACTTCGCCCATCTTCGGACCGATATCGCCCTGAACGCCGGACTTCTCGATCCGCTCAAGCACCTTTTCCTGCTCTTCGCAGAGGGCATCAAGCGCTTCCTGCGGGGTTTTCGCCCCCGACATGGCATCGCCGATGTTCTGCCACCACAGCTGCGCCATCTTCGGATAGTCCGGGATGTTGGTGCCGGTGGGCGACCATTGCAGACGGGCGGGCGAGCGGTAGAATTCGATCAGGCCGCCAAGTTTCGGCGCCCGCTCGGTGAAGCTTTCGTGCTGGATCGTCGATTCGCGGATGAAGGTCAGGCCGACATGGCTTTTCTTCACGTCCACGGTCTTCGAGGTCACGAACTGCGCGTAAAGCCAGGCGGCCTGCGCGCGGTCCACAGGGGTCGACTTCATCAGCGTCCAGGAACCGGCATCCTGGTAGCCGATCTTCTGGCCTTCCTGCCAGTAGACCCCGTGGGGCGACGGGGCCATGCGCCACTTCGGCGTGCCGTCCTCGTTCATCACCGGGGTGCCTTCGACGACCGAAGCCGCGGTGAAGGCGGTGTACCAGAACATCTGCTGGGCAATCGCGCCCTGGGCAGGAACCGGGCCAGCTTCCCCGAAGGTCATGCCTTGCGCTTCCGGCGGCGAGTACTTCTGCAGCCAGTCTATCGCCTTCGTGACGGCATAGACCGCCGCCGCGTCGTTGGTCGCACCGCCACGTGTCACGCAAGAGCCGACTGGGCGTGAATTCTCGTCCACCCGTACGCCCCATTCGTCGACCGGGAGGCCGTTCGGCTCACCCACGTCGCCCATGCCGGCCATCGACATCCACGCGTCGGTGTAGCGCCAGCCAAGCGACGGGTCCTTCTTGCCATAGTCCATGTTGCCATAGACGCCGGTCGCGGGGCCCCCGGCATAGGACATGTCGCGGCCAGTGAAGAACTCGGCGATGTCCTCATAGGCCGACCAGTTGACCGGAACGCCCAGGTCATAGCCATAGGCCGCCTTGAAGTCGTCCTTGGTCTTCTGATCGTTGAACCAGTCGTAGCGGAACCAGTAGAGGTTCGCGAACTGCTGGGTCGGCAGCTGGTAGACCTTGCCATCCGGGCCGGTGGTGAACGACAGACCGATGAAGTCGGCAAGGTCAAGACCGGGGTTCGTCACCGCAGCACCTTCGCCTGCCATCCAGTCGGTCAGGTTGCGGGCCTGCTGATAGCGCCAGTGGGTGCCGATCAGGTCGCTGTCGTTGACATAGGCGTCATAGATGTTCTCGCCGGTCTGCATCTGCGTCTGCAGCTTTTCGACGACATCGCCTTCGCCGATCAGGTCGTGGGTGACCTTGATGCCGGTGATCGCCTCGAACGCCGGGGCGAGGACCTTGGATTCGTATTCGTGGGTCGTCAGCGTTTCCGACACGACCTTGATTTCCATCCCTGCGTAAGGGGCGGCTGCATCGATGAACCACTGCATTTCCGCTTCTTGTGCGGCGCGGTCCAGCGTCGAAAGCTCGCCGATCTCGGCATCAAGGAACGCTTGCGCGGCCTCGATGTCCGCCCAGGCCGGGGCGGTCAGGGCCATCAGCGCAAGCGCCATGGCGGTTCCTGTGGTGCGAAGTCTCATGTGATTCCTCCCAGAATTGAGACGTTTGTTGTTGGTTTCCCCGGGCGGGTCTCCTTTCCCTGCCCGGGGCCGTAAGTACCCTTGCCTAGACCCAGCGAAAGACCGCTACGGCGTAAACGAGGGAGAGGATAAGCGCGCCCCAAAGGAAGTCGGGGCCCGCAAAGAACAGCCAGCCAAGATGGAGGAAGGCCGAGCCGAGAAGCGAGATGAACAGCCGATCGCCGCGCGTGGTCTCGATCCGCAAGACCCCGACGCGTGGGGTTTCGGGATAGCGGATGGCGAGCAGCGTCATGATGATCAGAAGGCTGGCGATGCACCAGAAGAACAGCGCGATGGGAAAGGTCCAGGCCATCCAGAACCCGGGGATCAACTGCCCGGTCCATTCGCGCACGCCATCCTCGACCGGGACGGCCCAGACGAGAAGGGCGAGGATCGCGGCCATCAGGATGGCGAGGGTGGCGTAGATGCTGGTCCAGCGGGTGGTCATGCTGCTTTCCCCGATACAAAGGATGCCACGCCCCGGACCTGATCCGGGGCCTCGCGGCGGCGAAGGTCGGGCTGGTGGAGGGGGAGGTCCCGGGTCAGGCCCGGGACGCGGTTGTCGTGCGACATCGTCATCACACCCTCCCCAGGGCGAAGCCCTTGGCGATGTAGTTCCTGACGAAGTAGATCACCAAAGCCCCCGGCACGATGGTCAGGACCCCGGCAGCAGCAAGGACGCCCCAGTCCATTCCTGAAGCCGAAACGGTGCGGGTCATGGTGGCGGCGATGGGTTTGGCGTCGGTGGTGGTCAGGGTGCGGGACAACAGGAGTTCCACCCAGGAGAACATGAAGGTGAAGAAAGCCGTGACACCGATGCCGGAAGCGATCAGCGGCATGAAGATCTTCACGAAGAACCTTGGGAAGGAATAGCCGTCGATATAGGCCGTCTCGTCGATTTCCTTCGGGACACCGCGCATGAAGCCCTCAAGAATCCAGACGGCAAGCGGGACGTTGAAGAGGCTATGGGCAAGAGCCACCGCGATATGCGTGTCGATCAGGTTCATCGCCGAATAAAGCTGGAAGAACGGCAGCGCAAAGACGGCGGGCGGGGCCATGCGGTTGGTCAGAAGCCAGAAGAACAAGTGCTTGTCGCCCATGAAGCTGTAGCGGCTGAAGGCATAGGCCGCGGGCAGCGCGACGGTGATCGAGATGACGACGTTCATCGTCACGTAGATCATCGAGTTGACATAGCCCATATACCAGCTTGGGTCGGTCAGGATCACGACGTAGTTGCGGAACGTCAGGTTCGCCGGGAACAGGGTGAAGCTGCCGGTAATCTCGGTATTGGTCTTCAGGCTCATGTTGATCAGCCAGTAGATCGGGATCAAGAGGAACAGAAGGTACACCGTCATCACGATGGCAGAGGAGCGGTTGCGCATCAGCGGTTCTCCTCACGGTCGAGGTTGGTCATGACGGTGTAGAACACCCATGAGATCAGCAGGATGACGAGGAAGTAGATGAGGCTGAACGCCGCAGCCGGGCCGAGATCGAACTGGCCGATGGCCATCTTCACGAGGTCGATCGACAGGAAGGTGGTCGAGTTGCCCGGCCCGCCCCCGGTGACGACGAAGGGCTCGGTGTAGATCATGAAGCTGTCCATGAAGCGCAACAGCACCGCGATCAGCAGCACGCCCTGCATTTTGGGCAGCTCGATATAGCGGAACACGCTCCAGCGGCTGGCCTGATCGATCTTGGCGGCCTGATAATCGGCCTAGGGGATCGACTGCAGCCCGGCGTAGCAGAGGAGCGCCACCAGCGAGGTCCAGTGCCAGACATCCATGACGATGACCGT
>NCDS01000094.1 GCA_002280315.1 Rhodobacterales bacterium 32-66-7
GCGGCGGGCGCGTCCGATTTCAGGAAGGCATAGTGGCCCTTGCGGTTCTTGTTGATCTTGTAGGCCATCGTCTTGACGCCCCAATACTCGTTCTCAACGACCTTGCCGCCGTTGTCCGAAAGGACGGTCGAGAAATGTTCGATAAGGCCTTCGGCCTGCGTGTTGGACAAGTCCTGACGCGCGATGAAGACATGCTCATAAAGCGGCATGCGTATTCCTTCGTTTCAGGGCGGCTTCATAGGACGGGCAAGATCTCTGCGGCCCGTCCACGAGAGGCATCGCCGGTTCATGGGTGTGCAGAGATGCGGCCTTATACAGGGGTTTTGCGCTGGTGCAAGGGCAATGCACTGGTGTTCCGGGCGATCCCGGCGCTGGGGGCGCCAAGATTTTTCGCCGAAAAATCTTGGCGCGGGGTGCCTTTGGCGGTATCGGGGGAAAAACCGCAGGGGAAATGGCATGAGCCGCGCATTCGTCTTTCCGGGGCAGGGGGCCCAGACCATCGGCATGGGCCGCGCCTTGGCCGAGGCCTTTCCCGCCGCAAGGGCGGTGTTCGACGAGGTTGACGCGGCGCTGGGGGAAAAGCTGTCGGCGCTGATCTGGGACGGCGATATCGCCACGCTGACCATGACCGAGAACGCGCAACCGGCGTTGATGGCAACCTCCATCGCCGCGCTGCGGGCGCTGGAGGCGGAGGGGTTCGGGCTGGAGCAGGCGAGCTTTGTCGCCGGGCATTCGCTGGGCGAATATTCGGCGCTCTGTGCAGCGGGGGCGTTGAGCCTTTCCGATACCGCACGGCTGTTGAAGATCCGGGGCCGCGCGATGCAGGAGGCGGTTCCGGTGGGCATCGGGGCGATGGCGGCTTTGCTGGGCCTTGATTTCGCAACCGCGACTGCCGTGGCGCAGGAAGCGGCGCAGGGCGAGGTGTGTCAGGCGGCGAACGACAATGATCCGGCGCAGGTTGTGGTCTCCGGCCACAAGGCGGCGGTGGAGCGGGCGCTGGAGATTGCCAAGTCCAGGGGTGCCAAGCGCGCGATCCTGCTCCCGGTCTCGGCCCCGTTCCATTGCACGTTGATGCAACCCGCCGCCCATGTGATGGCCGAGGCGCTGGCGGCGGTGCCGATCTCTGCGCCGCGCCTGCCGGTCGTGGTGAACGTGCGCGCCGAAGCGGTGACCGAGCCGGACCGCATCGCTGACCTTCTGGTGGCGCAGGTGACCGGGGCGGTGCGCTGGCGCGAAAGTGTGCTTTGGATGGACCAGGCCGGGGTCACCGAGTTCTGGGAAATCGGTGCTGGCAAGGCCCTGTCCGGCATGATCCGGCGGATTGCCCCGAACGCCACCTCGCGCGCGATCGGCAGCCCCGAAGATATCGCAGCCCTTCAAGCGTAAGCCCAGGAGTTTCAGCATGTTCGACCTTACCGGCAAATCCGCCCTGATCACCGGCGCTTCGGGCGGTATCGGGGCCGAGATTGCCCGCGTCCTGCACGGGGCCGGGGCGACGGTGGCGCTTCGCGGGGTCGAGGCGATGGGGGCGGTCGACATTCTGGTCAACAACGCCGGGATCACCCGGGACGGTCTGGTCATGCGGATGTCGGATGACGACTGGCAGGCGGTGATCGACGTGAACCTGACCGCGACGTTCCGGCTGTGCCGCGCGGCGATCCGGGGGATGATGAAGGCGCGCTGGGGGCGGATCGTCAACATCTCCTCGGTCGTCGGGACGACGGGGAATGCGGGTCAGGTCAACTATGCGGCGTCGAAAGCCGGGATGGTCGGTCTGTCGAAGTCGCTGGCGGCGGAGGTTGCCAGCCGGGGGATCACCGTCAACGCGGTCGCGCCCGGATTCATCGAGACCGCGATGACCGACAAGTTGAACGAGGCCCAGCGGGCGGCCATCCTGACGGCGGTGCCAGCGGGCCGCATGGGCAAGGCCGATGAGATTGCGGCGGCGGTCCTGTACCTCGCCTCGCCCGAGGCGGCCTATGTCACCGGGGCGACGCTCCATGTCAATGGCGGCATGGCAATGGTCTGAGCGGCCATTTCGGCAAGCGCCAGATCGGCAAGCGATGGCAAGCCTTGGGGAAAGGGTTTGCCATGGGCCTGCACCCTTGCTATAGGCGCGCAGTATTCCCGCCGGGCACAGGTCTTGGCAGGCAGCCGCCCGGCGACGGGCTGATTTACCAAGGCCGGGACAGTCGGCCCTAGAAAGAGGAACGGACATGAGCGATATCGCTGATCGCGTTAAGAAGATCGTTGTCGAGCATCTTGGCGTCGAGGAAGACAAGGTCACGGAATCGGCCTCGTTCATCGACGATCTGGGCGCGGACTCGCTCGACACCGTCGAATTGGTCATGGCCTTCGAGGAAGAGTTCGGGATCGAGATCCCGGATGACGCCGCCGAAACGATCCAGACCTTCGGCGATGCGGTCAAGTTCATCTCGGCTGCCGCCTGATCTTTCCGGCCATCGGTTTCACAGGGGCGTCCTTTGGGGCGCCCTTTGTTTTTGCCGGGAGTGCGGCTGAGGGGCCAAAATTTTTCGGCGAAAAATTTTGGGCGTCCTTGCCGGGGCGGACCCGCCACCGCCGGGGGCCAAGGTTGCGCGGCGGCATGGGGCCGTGTATCACCCGGCAAAGCCGTCTTGACGAGGGAGTAGGCAGCATGCGTCGCGTCGTGGTCACCGGTCTCGGCATGGTCACCCCCCTTGCCTCTGGGGTGGAGGAAACCTGGAGCCGCCTTCTTGCGGGGCAGTCCGGGGCAGGGCCGATCACGCGGTTTGACCCCTCAAACGTGGTGACACAATACGCGTGCGAGGTCCCCCGCGGCGACGGCAGCGACGGCACCTTCAACCCCGACGACTGGATGGAGCCGAAGGACCAGCGCAAGGTCGATGATTTCATCATCTACGGCATGGCCGCGGCGGTGCAGGCGGTGCGCGACGCCGGGTGGGACAACATTTCAGAGGCAGAAAAGCTGCGGACCGGGGTCATGCTCGGCTCGGGTATCGGCGGGCTGTCGTCGATTGCCGAAACGGCGATCCTGATCAAGGAAAAGGGGCCGAAGCGGGTGTCGCCGTTCTTCATCCCCGGGGCGCTGATCAACCTGATCTCGGGTCAGGTGTCGATCCGCTTCGGCTTCAAGGGGCCGAACCATGCGGTGGTGACCGCCTGTTCAACCGGGGCGCATGCCATCGGCGATGCGGCGCGGCTGATCCAGTGGGGCGATGCCGATGTGATGGTGGCGGGTGGCGCGGAAAGCCCGATCTCGGAGATCGGGATTGCCGGGTTCAATGCCTGCAAGGCGCTGTCGACCAAGCGCGCCGACGATCCGACCAAGGCCAGCCGCCCCTATGACGCCGACCGCGACGGCTTTGTCATGGGCGAAGGCGCGGGGGTGGTGGTGCTGGAGGAATACGAGCATGCCAAGGCCCGGGGCGCGAAGATCTATGCCGAGATTCTGGGCTATGGCATGTCGGGCGACGCCTATCACATCACCGCCCCCAGCGAAGATGGTGACGGCGGCTATCGCAGCATGGCTGCGGCCCTGACCCGGGCCGGATTGCAGCCCGGGGATCTGCATTACATCAACGCGCATGGCACAAGCACCATGGCCGACACGATCGAGCTTGGCGCGGTGGAGCGTTTGCTTGGCAACGGTGCCGGCGGGGTGACGATGTCGTCGACCAAATCCTCCATCGGGCATCTGTTGGGCGCGGCGGGCGCGGTGGAGGCGATCTTCTGCATCCTGGCACTCCGCGACCAGATTGCACCGCCGACGATCAACCTTGATAATCCCGCGGTGGAGCCGAGGCTTGATCTTGCGCCGAACATGGCGGTCAAGCGGCAGATCGACGTGGCGCTGTCGAACAGCTTCGGCTTCGGCGGCACCAACGCGAGCCTTGTCGTCGGCAAGGTGCGCTGACCCATGTGGAAAGCAATCGCCTCGGGCGGGTTCACGCTGATCATCGGTCTTCTGGTGGTCATCGCCGCCGTCATCGGCTGGGGCCGGACGGAATTTGCCAAGCCCGGTCCGTTGGCCGCTCCGATCTGTCTGCAGGTCGAACGGGGGGCGTCCATCAGCGGTCTGAGCCGGCTTCTGGAAGAGCGGGGCGCGATCACCGATGCGCGGGTGTTCCGGCTTGGGGCGGATTATTCGGACCGGGCCGAGGATCTGAAGTTCGGCAGTTACATGATCCCCGCGGCCGCCTCGATGGCCGAGGTGCTGGAGGCGGTCACGGCGGGCGGGCGGTCGACCTGCGGGCGCGATCTCAACTTCCGGGTCGGGGTGACGCGCAGCGATGTCGTGTTGAGCGAGCTTGACCTTGTGACGAACGAATTCGTTGAGGTCGCCAAGTTCGATGCCGGGGTCGAGACGCTGCCGCCGGAATATCTTGCGGCGGCCGACGACCCCGACTTGCGGTTTCGGGTCACGGTGGCGGAAGGTGTCACGAGCTGGCAGGTGACGGATGCGCTGAAGCAGGCCGATTTCCTGAGCGGTGCATTGGAGACGGTGCCGCCTGAAGGCACGCTTGCGCCCGACAGCTATGAGGTGGAGCGGGGCACCGAACGCGGCGCGCTGATTGCCGAGATGTCGGCCCGGCAGGCGGCGATCCTTGCAGCAGCCTGGGAGGCGCGGGCCCCGGATCTGCCTTATGACACGCCGGAAGAGGCGTTGATCATGGCCTCGATCGTGGAGAAGGAAACCGCCATCGCCGAAGAACGACGTCAGGTGGCCAGCGTCTTTGTCAACCGGCTGGAACGCGGAATGAAGCTCCAGACCGACCCGACGGTGATCTACGGGCTGACCAGGGGCGAAAGCGTTCTGGGGCGGGGCCTCCGGCAAAGCGAGCTGCGCCGCGAGACGCCGTGGAACACCTATGTCATCGACGGGATGCCGCCAACGCCGATTGCCAACCCGGGGCGGCTGGCGATCGAGGCGGCGCTGAACCCCGATGACACCGACTATATCTTCTTCGTGGCCGATGGCACCGGCGGTCATGCCTTTGCCGAAACGCTGGACGAGCATAACGAGAACGTCGCCCGCTGGCGCGCGATCGAGGCCGCGCAAGGCGCCGATGGCGAGACGGGTGTCCAGGGCGAGTGAGGCGGTGATGGAGACGGAGCCGAGGGCGGTCGCGGCCGGGCTGCGCGGGGTGTATGACCGGCAGGCCGTCCATTTCGACCAGACGCGAACGCGGGCCCTTTATGAGCGTGGCTGGCTGGACCGGGCGCTGGCGATGACCGAGCCGGGCTCGGTCGTGCTGGACCTTGGCTGCGGAGCGGGTGAGCCGATTGCGGCCTATGTTGTCTCGCAGGGGCGGCAGGTCTGGGGGCTGGATTTCTCGGCGGCGATGATCGGTTTGGCGGCGGCGCGGATGCCGGAGCAGACCTGGATGGTCGCGGACATGCGCGCGTTGCACCTGGGTCGGACCTTCGCGGCGATCATCGGCTGGGACAGCTTCTTTCATCTGACCCCGCCGGAACAGATGGCGGTGATCCCGAAGCTGGCCGCGCATCTGGAAGACGGCGGCGCGGTCTTGCTGACCGTGGGGCCGGATGCGGGAGAGCCGTTGGGATGCGTCGGCGGCGAGACGGTCTATCACGCCAGTCTGGCCCCGGCAGGCTATCGCAAGCTTTTTGCCGATGTCGGGATGGCCGTCATCGACTTTGTGCCGAACGACCCGGGATGTGGCGGTCGGTCGGTCTTGCTTGCCCGCAAGGGCGGGTGACCCCGTCGCTGAGATGGTTGCGAAACCGTTAAGGTGGCGACCGCTAAGGCGCTGGTAATAAACAGAATTAACTTGACTTGGCGCGCGGTCCGGGGTAGACGTTCCGGCATGATGGAAGAGGTGTGACAGCGGCCCGGGGCAACCCGTTGGCCGCTTTTTCATTTCGCCCGTCCGGGGGTGGAGGGGCTGGGCAGATATAGATGGCAGCAAGGATGGACGACAGCGATGCCAGTGGCAGCGATGTGCTGGCCTTGGCAGAGACGCTTTACCGCGATGCGGCGGTGGAGCTGCATCGGGTGATCGAGGCCCTGCGCGCAGGCCAGTTCGGCGAGGTGCGGGCCGCTCAGGGTGCGATCCGCGACCTGCGGGCGACCGCGCTGCATGTATTGGACGAAAGAGGCAAAGTTGACAAACTCCGCAAGCAGATCACCGACCAGGTCGGTGCCAGGGGCTTCCTTGATTTCGACGGGGCCAGGGCTGAAATCGGGCGCCGCCTGGCTTGCCTCCGCGACGCCGGAGGCGGTGGATGAATTTCTGGGCTCGCTGGACGAGAACGCGCTCTTGTCCTTGCCCTGGCTGTTCGAGTTCTGGGCGTTGCCGCATCAACTCCCCCCGCGGGGGGCTTGGAAGACCTGGGTGATCATGGGCGGGCGGGGGGCGGGGAAGACCCGCGCCGGGGCCGAATGGGTTCGCGCCGAGGTTGAGGGCGCGGGGCCTGCGGATCCGGGCCGCTCGCGCCGGGTGGCGCTGGTGGGGGAAACCCGCGATCAGGTGCGCGAGGTGATGGTGATGGGGGAAAGCGGGATCCTTGCCTGCTCCCCCCCCGACCGACGGCCGGAATGGCAGGCGACGCGGCAGCAGCTGGTCTGGCCGAACGGGGCCGTGGCGCAGGTGTTCTCGGCGCATGAGCCGGAATCCTTGCGCGGGCCGCAGTTCGATGCCGCCTGGGCAGATGAGCTCGCGAAGTGGAAGAAGGGGGCGGAGACCTGGGATCAGCTGCAGTTCGCCTTGCGGCTGGGCAAAAGCCCCCGGACCGTGGTGACGACGACGCCGCGCAATGTGGGGGTGTTGAAGGCGATCCTGAAGAACCCCTCCACCGTGATCACGCATGCGCCGACCGAGGCGAACCGGGCGCATCTGGCCGACAGCTTTCTGGCCGAGGTCGAGGCGCGCTATGGCGGCACGCGGCTGGGGCGGCAAGAGCTGGAGGGTGTGCTTCTGGAGGACGCGGAAGGGGCCTTGTGGACCACCGCGATGCTGGAAGCGGCGCGGGTTGAGGCACCGCCCGAGGTCAATCGCGTGGTCGTGGCGGTCGATCCGCCGGTGACCGCGACCAAGCGCAGCGATGCTTGCGGGATCGTGGTTGTCGGGGCCGACACGCGGGGTGACCCGAGGACCTGGCGCGCGGTGGTGCTGGAGGATGCAAGCGTCAAAGGCGCCTCGCCCGAGGGGTGGGCCCGGGCGGCGCTGGCGGCGATGGAACGGCATGGCGCGGACCGGCTGGTGGCCGAGGTCAACCAGGGCGGCGATCTGGTGGAACAGATGGTGCGGATGATCGACCCGCTGGTGCCCTACCGCGCGGTGCATGCCACGCGGTCGAAGATGCTGCGCGCCGAACCGGTGGCGGCCTTGTACGAGCAGGGCCGGGTCGCGCATGTCCGGGGGCTTGGGCTTCTGGAGGACGAGATGTGCCGGATGACGGCGCAGGGCTGGCAGGGGCAAGGCTCACCCGACCGGCTGGATGCGCTGGTCTGGGCGCTGACTGACCTTCTGATCGCGCCCGCCGGTGTTGCGCGCCCCAGCGTACGGTCGCTTTAGAGGATTTAAGCCTTCGGCGGGGATATTTGGGGACGAAGAATGTGCATGGGGCGAAAGGCCGACCCCGGCGGGGCGCGGTTTGCCCGAGGATAGAAGGAGTGCCGGGATGGTGTTCGATTTTCTGCGAAAGGCGCCGGTAGAGCCCGTGCCGGAGCGCAAGGCCAGCGCCGTCGGGCGGGTAGTTGCATGGGGCAATGCCGGTCGGGTGGCGTGGAGCCCGCGCGATGTCGCCTCACTGACCCGGAGCGGGTTTCAGGGCAATCCGGTCGGGTTTCGCGCGGTCCGCATGATTGCCGAGGCGGCTGCTGCCTTGCCGCTGATCTGCCAGGATGCCGAACGGCGCTATGACGTGCATCCGGTGCTGGACCTGACCTCGCGCCCGAACGGCGGGCAGGGGCGAGCGGAGTTTCTGGAGGCGGTCTATGGTCACCTCCTCTTGGCGGGCAATGCCTATGTCGAGGCGGTGCCCGGGGCAGGGCAGCTGCCGGGCGAGCTGCATGTGCTCCGGTCGGATCGGGTGCATCTGGTGCCGGGGGCGGATGGCTGGCCGGTGGCCTATGACTACAAGGTCGGCGGGCAGACGCATCGCTACGACGTTTCGGGTCCCCCGAGCCCGATCTGTCATCTGAAGACGTTTCATCCGCAGGACGACCATTACGGCTTTTCGCCGATGCAGGCGGCGGCGGTGGCGGTGGATGTCCACAACAGCGCCTCGACCTGGTCGAAGGCCTTGCTCGACAATGCCGCGCGGCCTTCGGGGGCGATTGTCTACAAGGGGGCGGATGGCGCCTCGGCGCTTTCGTCGGATCAATATGACCGGCTGGTAAGCGAGATGGAGAGCCATCATCAGGGTGCCCGGAACGCCGGGCGGCCGATGCTCCTTGAGGGGGGGCTTGACTGGAAGCCGATGGGGTTCAGCCCCTCGGACATGGAGTTTCAGAAGACCAAGGAAGCCTCGGCCCGCGAGATTGCCATCGCTTTCGGGGTGCCGCCGATGCTGGTCGGCATCCCCGGTGACGCCACCTACGCCAACTATCAGGAGGCGAACCGGGCGTTCTTTCGGCTGACGGTGCTGCCTTTGGCGACCAAGGTTCTGGCGGATCTGTCGCACTGGTTGTCGGTCTTTGGCGGCGGCGCGGTGGAGTTGCGGCCGGACCTTGACCAGGTGCCGGCGCTTGCCGGGGAGCGCGACCAGCAATGGGCGCGGGTCGGGGCGGCGGATTTCCTGACCGTGGCGGAAAAGCGGGTGCTGCTGGGCCTGCCGAAGCTGGCGGAGGCGGAATGACGGTTCGCAGGAGCGACGGTGGATCGCGCTTTGTCCACGAAAGCTTTGATGCGGCGACGGCCCGGATCGAAGCGAATGAGCGGGTTGCAGATGAGCGTTGGGCGGGCCTCGAATACCGCCTTGGCCTGATCGAGGCGACGCTGGAGCGGCTGGAGAAACGGATCTGGATCGGCGTCT
>NCDS01000095.1 GCA_002280315.1 Rhodobacterales bacterium 32-66-7
GGCAGGAGCATGGGTCGGCGGCCGGGAGAAAACCCGGCGGCCCGGATCCGGTCGGTCACCATTGCCTCATCGACATGATAGGGCGGGCGGTTCGGGTGGGTGACGACCCCGTCCGGCTGGCGGGTGGCTTCGGCCCCCACCGGCGCGAGGAAGACCGTGAAGAGGAAAGCGCGCAGATTTGGAAACCGGCCAAGGCCGGTCAGGGCCCGGGTCAATGCCGGTGCGGGCAGATGGGTGAAGACACCGAAGGCCAGCGCCAGGGTGATGGTCTGGGGAATGCCGGGAAAGGCGAAATCGGCATCCTCGATCAGCTGCGCCAGCAGCAGGCGGTCGGGATCGGCAAGCTCATGCGACCGCCCGTGCTGCATCAGCGCGAGCGAGGCGTCGGTGCCCCAGTAGTGGCCGGGTTGCAGGTAAGGGACCGCGAGGTGCCCCAGCCGCAGCGCGCCGCAGCCGATATCAAGGAGGTGGTCTTCCGGGGTCATCCCCTCGGCCAGAAGGGCGGCCATCTGGATGCGCGCGGTCTCCTCCCAGCGGCCACCGACGATATCGCGGTGGCGGCCTTTCGCAATCGCCTTGGCATAGAAGCCGGGGGCGAGGTAGGGCGAGGCGAGGTGGCTCAGGAAGCGGGGTCCTGTGGCGGGTCCTTCTGGACCGGGGCGTGTGCTGCCGCCTTCATCCGCGCCAGAAGCTCGGCCTTGGTTTCGCGCGGCGGGGTCACGGATTTCGGCGCGCCCTTCTGGGCGTGGTCGGGTCCGCGGGGATTGTGGCGGAACCCTTTCGGGTTGCCGGATTTGGCATAGTCCATCGGAGTCTCCGGATGCTGGGATGCTCAGGGGATGCCGGATTTATGCGCCGGGGGCAAGGGGGGAGGGGAGCGTGGGCAGATTGCCCACCCTACGGGGGGGGGCGATGGCAGGTCCTGTCGTGGGGGGAGTCGGGGCGGGCCCCGACCTACGGAGTTACGGGAGGGAGCTGTCGATCGCGCGGCAAGCGGTCAGAAGGCCCTGCACCGCGTCGATGGATTTGTCGAGCATCGCCTGTTCGGCGGCGTCAAGCTTGACCTCCACCACACGCTCCACGCCTGCCGCGCCGATGATGACCGGGACGCCGACATAGATCCCGTCCAGCCCATAGGCACCCTTGACGTAGGCGGCACAGGGCAGCAGGCGCTTCTGGTCCTTGAGGTAAGCCTCGGCCATCTCGACCGCCGAAGCGGCGGGGGCGTAGAAGGCAGAGCCGGTTTTCAGCAGGCCCACAATCTCGGCCCCGCCGTCGCGGGTGCGCTGGACGATGGCGTCAAGCTTGTCCTGCGTGGTCCAGCCCATCGCCACGAGGTCAGGCAAGGGGATGCCGCCGACGGTGGAATAGCGGACCGAGGGCACCATCGTGTCGCCATGACCGCCCAGCACGAAGGCGGTGACATCCTTCATCGAGACGTTGAATTCGACCGACAGGAAGTGGCGGAAGCGGGCCGAGTCCAGGACCCCGGCCATGCCGACGACCTTGTTGTGCGGCAGGCCGGAAAACTCACGCAGGGCCCAGACCATCGCATCGAGGGGGTTGGTGATGCAGATGACGAAGGCATTCGGCGCATGCGCCTTGATCCCCTCACCCACCGATTTCATCACCTTGAGGTTGATGCCGAGGAGGTCATCCCGCGACATCCCCGGCTTGCGCGGCACCCCGGCGGTGACGATGCAGACATCGGCCCCGGCAAGATCGGCGTAGGAATTGGTGCCGGAAAGGCTTGCGTCGAAGCCTTCGACCGGACCGGACTGCGCAAGGTCCAGCGCCTTGCCTTGCGGCGTGCCTTCGGCGATGTCGAAAAGGACGACGTCGCCCAGCTCCTTCAGGGCCAGAAGATGGGCAAGCGTGCCGCCGATCTGACCGGCGCCGATGAGGGCGATCTTGGGTCTGGCCATGGAAGCCTCCTGTTGGATAATTCGCCCCGAGGCGTAACCTCTTGCGCCGAGTCTGTCCAGCCGAACGATGCGTCACGGTATACGACTGCATGCCGTATTCGGCGCTTTCAGCCGCCCGAAAACAGCGCTAGCCCTACCGGCCTGCGGAGGGTCGAATGGCTGAGGTTGGATTCTGGCTGGCGGCGGTGACGGCGGCGATATTGGTGGGGATGGGCAAAGGGGGCGTGCCGGTGGTCGCGACGCTCGCGGTGCCCCTGATGGCCTTGGTGATGTCGCCGGTGCTGGCGGCGGGCCTGCTTCTGCCGGTCTATGTCGTGTCCGACGCCTTCGGGCTTTACGCCTACCGCCATGCCTATGACCGGCGGGTGCTTGCGATCCTGCTGCCCGGGGCGGTGGCAGGGATTGGCCTGGGCTGGGCGACGGCAACGGTGGTTCCTGAGGCGGCGGTGACCCTTCTGGTCGGGATCATCGGGCTGGCCTTTGCAGCAAGCCTGATCCTGCGCAAGCCGGTGGTCGCGGTGGCAAAACGGGCGGAGGTTGCACCCGGCCTCTTCTGGGGGGCGGTGACCGGCTTCACCAGTTTCGTCAGCCACGCCGGTGCGTCACCCTATCAGGTCTATACCTTGCCCCTGGGGATGACGAAGCTGGTGTTTGCCGGCACCTCGACCATCGCATTCGCGGTGATCAATATCGTGAAGCTGGTGCCATATTACCAGCTGGGGCAATTGAACCCCGCCAACCTGAAACTGGCGGCGATCCTTTCGGTCCCGGCGGCGCTTGCGGTGTTCGCCGGGGTGCGGCTGGTCAACTGGCTGCCGGAAAAGCTGTTCTTCCGGCTGGTCACCTGGGCGCTTTTGCTGATCTCGGTCAAGCTGGTCTGGGATGGGGTGCGCGGGTTGCTCTGACCCGGAGCTTGCGCAATCGGCCGGGGGTGGGGTGGCTTTTGCCGCTGGGTGCAGGCAAGGCTTGCGGCAGGAGGGTCCCATGCAGCCAGATCCCGACACGCTTTACGCGGCCCTTCTGGCACGCGACCCAAGCCATGACGGCGCGATCTTCGCGACCGTCCACACCACCGGGATCTTTTGCCGGTTAAGCTGCCCCGCAAGGAAACCGAAGCGCGAGAACGTCAGTTTCCGCGCCTCGGTCGCCGACTGCCTGGAGGACGGGTTCCGGCCGTGCAGACGGTGTTGGCCGACGGGTCGCCCCAGGGATCAGATGCGCGCCCCGGCGGCTGGCAAGGCTTCGGTCAACGCCTCATACCCCGCGCCCGAGGCCATCAGGCACATCTGCCCGTCCGGCGTGGTGAGGGTGATCGTCCAGGTGCCGGTATCGTCGGAGGCAAAGAGCTCCATCACCGCAGCCTCGCCCGCAAGGCCAAGCGCGCGGCGGGTTTCGCCGTAGCGTTCGGCCAGAAGGGTGGTGACCACCTCACGTGGGCCGCATTGCGGGCTGGAATGCGCGATCTGCGTCGCAAGGATCACCCCGCCAAAGCCAAGCGAGAGGGCAAGCATCGTCCGGTTCATCTGGGGGCCTTTCTGCCAGGGAATGCCCGAAAGGCTGCGGCAGGGCGGCTGAAACCAGGTTAACGCGGCGGGCGGCGGTTAAAGATTGCCGTCCCAGACGCTGTCACGCCGACGCTCGGGGTCGGTGAGGATGGTGATCTGGCTGCCTTCACCCGGCAGGTTTTCGCGCCGCGCCATAAAGGTCGCCGTGCCGCAGCAGAGAGCGCTTGCCGTCTACGGCCGATCCATACTCTCGGCTCCAAGGACATTGCCTGTGGGCGAGTAGGCCGGATCGTCGAGACCCGGCACGGCGTAGCCGCGAGAACGCTGATTTCGAAAGCCGAAGCGATTGCGGCGCGGGCGGTTTGACGGCAGGGTGGCGCGAAGCAGCGCAGGGGGTTGGCGATGACGTGGATTGTGGTGGGGCTTGCCCTGTGGTCGGGCGCGCATCTTTTCAAGCGCCTCGCCCCGGCGGCGCGGGCCGGGATCGGCGATGCCGGCAAGGGGCTGGTGGCGCTTGCCGTCGTGGCCAGCGTGGTTCTGATGGTGATCGGCTACCGGGGGAGCGACTGGCTGGGCATTGCCGGGGCCGGGCAAATCGACCTCTGGTACCCGCCTGCGTTCCTTACACATGTGAACAACCTGCTGATGCTGTTCGCCTTTTACCTTTATGCGGCCAGCGGGATGAAGACCCGGATCACCCGGGTGATCCGGCACCCGCAACTGACCGCGGTCAAGACCTGGGCCATCGCGCATTTGCTGGTGAACGGCGATGTCGCCTCGGTCCTGCTGTTCGGCGGGTTGCTGGCCTGGGCGGTGGTGTCGGTCATCCTGATCAACCGGTCCGAGCCGAGGGGGCCGCTTCCGGCGCCCGCATCCGTTGGCAAGGAAGTCGGGGCCCTGGTCGGCGCGGTGGGGGTGATGGTCGTGGTGATGCTGACCCACAACTGGCTGGGGGTGCAGCCCTGGGGGTGAAGGCAAAGCCTTGGGGGTAAGCGCGGTGGTTGAGCGCAGAGCGGGGGTTTCACACCCCCGCACCCCGGTTGAAAAGCGGGGGTTTCACACCCCCGCACCCCGGTTGAAAAGCGGGGGTTTCACACCCCCGCACCCCCGTGGGATATTTGTGCAGAAAGGATGACAATTTTAGGCGAATTGGCTGGAGGTCGGGGTGAAGCTGTATCGGTTTCTGAGCGGGGATGACACGCAGGCCTTCTGTCACAAGGTGACGGCGGCGTTGAACAAGGGGTGGGCTTTGCATGGCGCGCCCACTTATGCCTTCGACGCGGCGCAGGGGGTGATGCGCTGCGGGCAGGCGGTGGTGAAAGAGGTGCCGGGCGACTATCACCCGGACCTGAAGCTGGGCGAGCAATGAAGACCAATCCCGGCCGGTTCTTCGAGGATTATGCGCTGGGCGAGGTGATCGCCCATGCCGTGCCGCGGACCATCGGCGCGGGGGAGCGGGCGCTTTACCATGCGCTGTATCCGGCGCGGGGGGCGGTCCATTCCTCGGACGCGTTCGCGCGGTCGGTGGGGCTGGCGGCCAGTCCCCTCGACGATCTGATCGCGTTTCATACCGTGTTCGGCAAGACCGTCCCCGACATCAGCCTGAACGCGGTCGCGAACCTTGGTTATGCCGAGGGGCGCTGGCTGGCACCGGTCTGGCCGGGCGATACCTTGCGCTCGATCTCTGAGGTGATCGGGTTGAAGGAGACCTCGTCCGGGGCAACGGGCGTGGTCTGGGTCCGGACCCGGGGTGTGAACCAGCATGGGGTCACCGTCCTAGATTATGTGCGCTGGGTGATGGTGCAAAAGCGTCGCCGCGAGGTGGTGGTGCCGGTGCAGGTCCCGGCCCTTGCCCCCGTGGTGGACCCCGGGACGCTGGTGGTGCCCCCCGGTCTTGATTTCCGCCGCTACGATTTCATGCTGGCCGGAGAGCCGCACCGGCTGGGTGATTACCAGGTGGGTGAGGTGATCGACCATGTCGATGCCGTCACGATCGAGGAGGCCGAGCACATGCTGGCGACGCGGCTCTGGCAGAACACCTCCAAGGTGCATTTCGACATCGGCCAGCGTGAGGATGGGCGGCGGCTGATCTATGGCGGTCATGTCATCAGCCTGGCGCGGGCCCTGTCGTTCAACGGGCTGGCCAATGCGCAGTTCATGGTCGCGTTGAACGCAGGCGCGCATGTGAGCCCCTGTTTTGCCGGGGATACCCTGCGGGCCTGGAGCGAGGTCCTGGACCACGCTGAAACCGCCGCTCCCGGGGTGGGGGCGTTGCGCTTGCGGCTCGTCGCGACCCGGGGGGCGGCGGGGGGGGCGGCGGGGGCGTTGCGGGATGCAGGGGGCAAGTATCTGCCCGAGGTGCTGCTGGACCTGGATTACTGGGCGCTGGTGCCAGTCTGACCTTGTCCGGACTGTGGATTTGCGGTCACTTCGGCCGGGGGGCGTCCCGCTGACCCTTGGGTCAATGGGATTTCCGTGCTATGCTGCAGCGCAATCAGGACAGGGAATTTCGCAGATGCGTCTTTTGATAGGGGCCACTTTGCTGGCCGTTTCCGCAGGGCAGGCAAGCGCGCAGGACTTCATCCTGTACGGTGGCGCGGAACTTGAATTCCTGCGAGACGAATTCGGCGAAGGCACCGGCACCAACAGCTATCTGGAAGGCTATCTTGAAGCCGAGATCAACGGCTTTTTCGCCGGGGCCACCTATGAGGTCGCGAATGACGAGGAGCTGAACGAGGGCAACCTTTACCTTGGCTATCGCGGTGCGCTGGCCAGCGGGGTAGAGTATACCTTCTATTACACCCGCTACTATTACCCGAATGCGGGCGGCGATGCGGGGGGCGAATACTCGTTCGAGGTTGACGTGCCCCTGGGCGAGCCGGTCAGCGTCTCGCTCGACCTCTACTACCTGCCCGAATTCGCCGGGTCGTCCAGCCTTGGGTCGGCCTATCTGGGTGCCGCCTGGGCGGTGACCGACGCGTTCGAGGTGTCGACCTATTACGGCACCTATGAGGTCGACGCCGCCGACAACGAAGAGGAATGGGAGTTTGGGGCCACCTATTACGTCGGCGAAGAGACCACGTTCGACCTGCGCTGGTACGATGGGACCGACTATGTCGATGGTTACCTTGGCCTCACGCTGAACTGGGACACCACGCTGCTTGGCGGCTGATCTGGCGGCGACTTTGTGATCACGGGCAGAAATTCTGTGATCACGAAAGAGGAAAACTCGGGCCCCGATCGGTAAACTTTCGCATCTGCGGCATCGTCACGCGTGACAAGCGGGAAATCCGCGTTATTCAAGGACCGGTGATCCGTGAGCCACGCACCGCAAGGGGCGGGCCGCAAGGTGCAAGGGGGCGACATGGCCGAGGCAAAGCAGCCGCAGGCGACCGGTGTGGCGGGACGTGCGCCGAGGGTGCCCGGACCGATCGAGCGGCCGTTGTCGCCGCATCTGCAGATCTACCGGCCGCAAATGACCTCTGTCTCGTCGATCCTGACCCGGATCACCGGCAACGGGGTGATCGTGGCGGTGGTGCTTGCGGTCTGGTGGCTGCTGGCGGCGGCGACCTCGGACAGCTATTTCGCGGTGGCGGATGCGGTGGTGACCAGCTGGTTCGGCGACATCGTCTTTACCGCCGCGCTGTGGGCGATCTGGTACCATTTCCTTGCCGGGTTGCGGCATCTTTACTTCAATTCCGGCCACGGCCTTGCGGTGCCGGTGGCCGAGCGGTTGGGCTGGGCTTGCATCATCGGCTCGGTCATCCTGACCGTGATCACCGTTCTTCTGGTTCAGTGAGGGTTCCATGCGCTATCTGACCGCCCGCAAACGCGCCGAGGGCCGGGGTGCCGCCGGTTCGGCCACCGAACACCACTGGTCGATGACGATATCTTCGGTCGGGCTCGCGTTTCTGGTGCCAAGCTGGCTTTACGTGTTCGGATCAGCCCTGGGGGAAAGCCGCACTGTGGTGCTGGAGACCTTTGCCCGCCCGTTCCCCGCCATCGTGACCGCACTGGTCCTGGTGGTCGGGATGCGGCTGGGTTGCCTGAATCACGCGCTGCTCACGGCGGAGGCGATTGCCGCGCGCGGC
>NCDS01000096.1 GCA_002280315.1 Rhodobacterales bacterium 32-66-7
AGCGGGTCCTGTGGAACGACCCCGCCTCGGGCGTCTGGCGGCATGCCGATGCGGGGTACGAGACCGCCATCGCCTGTGCCAGGGACCATGGCTTGCGACTGCCGGGGATCCTCGGGAACTGAGGTCGCGTAGGGTGGGCGATATCGCCCACCCTACCGGTCATGCGCGCCCTTGCCGGCAAGGATATGCGGGCGGGCTTTGGCGATGCGGGCGTTGCGGGTGGCCGGCACGCTGGAGCCGCCAACCTTCAGCGCCCAGCTTTTCTGCCGCCCCGGCGTCAGCGCGTGAAACGCCTCGGCAAGCTCCGGGTCGCTGTCCAGGGCCGCTACCAGCTCTTCCGGCAGATCAGGACTGCTCGCCGCCTTCGGCGCGCGGCGACCGGCTTCGGCATGGCCCATCGCCTCGGCCAGAAAGGCGCGGATCGCCGGTTCCATCGCCTCCGCAGCGGCGGGGTCGGTAAAGCGCAGGCAATCGGGGTGGGCGGTGTTCGGCCCCTGCTTCTCCAGCACCCCCTCGGGATCCGACAAGAGCGCCGCGTCGAAGAACGTCAGCCGGAAATCACCGCGAAACGCGCCGATGATCGCGATGTTGCGCCCGGCATGCCAAAGCCGCGCCGAACAGTCCGCAGTCGCAAACCGGGCGCAGCGGCCGCAGCCCTTGGCAAAGTAATCCTCGATCCAGGTGATCATGGGCTTTCAGCCGCCCTCGGCCCTATCTCAGCCAGATCGGGTTCGACCAGGCGCGCTTGCCACCCCGGTCGACCACCGTCACCCGCAACCACGGCGAGCCGTCAAGGCCGGACAGCGGCAGCTCCACCCGGGTCATCGACGCACCATGGGTCGAGATCGCCGCCGAGCCGCGCCCGACCGCAATCGCCGTGGCCACCGCCGAACATTCGATCACCACCTTGTCGCCTGCAAGATACACATCCCGCAACTCCGGCCCCTGGCTGGAGTAGAAATCCCCGGCCTTCAGCGCAGCCAGCAGCGCCTCGGGCGAGTTTTCGTGGGCCTTCACCATCACCCAGCCGCCGAAATGATCCGGCTCGTGGAAATGCGCGTCGTCGGTGGCGATCAGCGTCAGCCGCCGCCCTTCGCTCAGGAGGAGGTCGTTGATCGCAAAGCCATCCGGGCGGTCGCAGCCGACGGCACAGCCGTGGTTGTAGACCTCGACCGCATGGGCGGCCTCGATCGTGCGGGCGTCGGCAAGGGTCATGCCCGACCATTGCGGATGCGCCACCGCGACGAAGGCCCCGGCGGCCACCGCGCGGGCGGCAAGCTCTGCCCCCGTCTCTTGCCCCGGTTTCGGATCGAAGTCCGGGCTGTCCGACGGCGCAAAGTCCGGCGGCAGCCCAACGGCAAGGATATGCCAAAGCTCGCCATTGGCCATCACGCCGGAATGCATCTCGGCCCCAAGGAGGGTGGTGAAGCTGTTCGTGCGGAACGGGACGGTATCGACGATCGGATAGCCGTAACAGCCGACGAAATGGTCGGTCAGCGCCAGGAAATCATAGCCCTCGGCCTGATAGCGGCGGCACACCTCTTCGGGTTTCAGGACACCGTCCGACCGGGTGGAATGGGTGTGCAGATTGCCGCGCCAGAAACGGCCGGGGGATGAGAAGGCTGAAAGGCGGGTCATCGGGCGATTGTCCTTTGCACGGGAGGCTGCCGAAGCGGGTGGGCCAAATTCGGCGCAACCTTGCCTTCGCAAAGCAAAAGCGGCAATGCCCTATCGCCATGTCCGCGAACGCATGCTAGCATCTTTCAATCTGAAGTTGTGCCGGGTAACGATATGCCACTGGATCATCCTGAACAGACTGTTTCGAATACCGCTGACAATCATGCGGCGACGAAGCCGCTTCTGGGTCGTCACGCCGAAGCCGCCGCCTTTCTGAAGGCCGCCAGCCATGAGGGGCGGCTGATGATTCTGTGCCACCTTCTGGCCGGCGAACGCTCGGTCACCGAGCTTGAGCGGCTTCTGGGCCAGCGTCAGGCTGCGGTCAGCCAGCAGTTGGCCCGCCTTCGGCTGGAGGGGCTGGTCAGCACCCGGCGTGAGGGGAAGGCGATCTATTACGCGATCCACGACCCGAAGGTGCAGCAGCTGGTGCAGTTTCTGGGCAGCATCTTCGCGCGGGACGAACGGGCCTGAGCCCGACCCTTAACCGCGCCCTTAACCCCGCCCGATGAACGGCATGTCACGCGCCATGATCGTGACGAAGGGGGTGTTCACCTCCAACGGCAGGCTGGCCATGTGCAGCACCATCCGCGCGACGTGATCCACGTCCATCACCGGCTCTACCCTGATCTGGCCGTCGGCCTGCGGCACACCCTTGGTGAAACGGGCCGCCATGTCGGTCAGCGCATTGCCGATGTCGATCTGGGCACAGGCGATGTTGAAGGCGCGCCCGTCCAGACCCAGCGTCCGCGTCAGGCCGGTGACCGCATGTTTCGACATGGTATAGGGCGCCGACCCCGGCCGTGGCACATGCGCCGAGAGGGAGCCGTTGTTGATGATCCGCCCGCCTTGCGGGGTCTGGCGGCGCAGGATGCCAAAGGCGGCGCGGGCACAAAGGAACATGCCGGTGATGTTGGTGGCCGAGACGTTCAGCCAGTCGTCCACGCTGATCTCGTCGATGGGCGCGGCCGGGGCGGCGATCCCGGCGTTGTTGAACAAGACATCGAGGCGCGGGATCTGCGCGAAGGCTTTGGCCACGCTCTCAGGGTCGCGCACGTCGCAGGGCAGGATCTGCGCCGGGTGACCATTGGCGGTCTCGACCAGCGTCGCCTCGCGGCGGCCGAGGAGCGTGACCTGCCATCCGGCGGCCAGAAAGGCGCGGGCGGTGGCGCGGCCGATCCCCGCCCCTGCCCCGGTGATGACGATGCTGCGGCTCAAAGGACATCCTCCAGGAAATGGTACTTGGCCAGCCACAGGCCGGCGCGGGCGACGGTGCCGGGATGGAGGCCGGTTTCCTGGGCAATCTCGGCCTCGCTCGCGCCGTTCGGGCCGCGGGCGGCATAGGCCTGCAGGACCGCCTCGATCCGGCTTTCGCCCTCGACCATCCGACCCGAGGCGGCATAGCGGCGCAGCGTCAGGGTGTCCGCCACGGTCGGGCGACCGTCAAGCGGGACGGCCCTCAGGCGGCGGGTCGCATCGGGCGCGGGGTGGCTTGGGTAGCGGGCGAACATCAGTTCCGGCGCGGGGCCGACGGGGATTCGCCCGGGTTGCAGCTTGCTCCTGGCGTTGCCCCGGGCATGGGTGAGCATCGCCGCCTGCTCGCCCCAAAGCGCCTGCATCTGCGGGATGATCACCCGCCAGTCGTAAAGCGCCCGCGCCCGGGCCTTGCCCGCCGCCCCCATCCGCTTGCGCAGGTCCGGGTCGGTGGCAAGGGCTGTCAGCGCGTCGCGCAGGCGGCCCACGTCGATCCGGGTCAGCGCCGACAACTGACCGAGGTATTGCAGATAGCTGTCGGTCCCACCGAGATGCCGCAGGCTGATATGGGTCGCGGCCCCGGCCCGTGCCATCTCGGTCGGGATGCGAAAGCCGGTAGTGTCGGTCACCGTGTCCTTCATGCCGTCCCAGTCCGAGACGATGACCGGCAGGCCTGCCGCCATCGCCTCCACCGGGGCGAGGCCGAAGGTTTCCTGCAGGTTGTCGACCGGAAAGACGAAAATGTCGCTCGCCGACAGGACAGACTTGCGTTCCACCGCATCGCCGCCGTCAAGCTGATGATAGCTCACCCCCGGCATCAGGCGGCGCGCACCTTCGGCAAAGGCGGGTGACCAGGTCGGATCGCGAAACTGGCCGCAGAACAGCAGGTGAAACCGCCCGCCCAGCGCCGCAAGCTGGGGCGCGGCTGCCTCCAGTGCCAGAAACAGCGGGAACGGGTCGAACTTTTCGTCCGGGGTCAGCCGTGCGATGCAGGAGACGGCAATGTCCCTGGCCCCGATCCCCAGCCGCGCCCGAAGGCCCGCTGCCAGACCAGGATCGGGCGCAAAATCGTCGCAATGCACCCCCAGCGGGATCACGGGCAACAAGGGCCGCGCAGGCAGGACCGCCCCGGCGAAGCGGACAGAAAGATGCTCTTCCGCCAGTTCCATCAGCGTGCGAAGCGAGGCTTGCACGGCGGTTGAGGTGCAGATCACCGCATCCCACGGCATCTGCGGGGCAGCGCGCAGGTTGAACATCGCCTCCATCACCGCCTTGGTCGCCGTGGTGTGGGTGATGCCGCAAAGGGCCCAGGCCGCCCCGCCATAAGGCGCGCGACGCCAGCATTCGACCGGGTGAATCGGCGCCGGGTAGTAGACGACCCTGGCCGGGTCGATCCGTTGCGGCGCATCCAGCCGCACCGCGCGCAAAGGCTGTATCACGCCAAGGCGGGCCGCGGTCCCGGCAAAGGCGGTGTGGTCGGCGCTGCCCTGCGCGAGGCTGATGAACTCGTCAACCACCCCATGCCGGAAAAAGCCGCGCAGAAAGCTTTCGCCCGCAACCCGGCGGCCGTTGATCCCCTTGGCCGGGTCATAGCCATCGGCGGCGAACCAGATGGCGGCATTGGCAAGCGATTGGGCGGGCGGCAGGTCGGGCATCGGCGGGCTCCACTCCGGTTACCCCGCCCATCCCACATGCACCGCCCTCGATCAAGACCGCCGGGACTGGAGTGCTGCACGGCGGAGCGTTTGCGCGGCGAAAGCCAACAGGAAGAACCCGGTCAGATAGAGGATGATCGTCGCCGCGGGGGCCGAGTCGAGGTAGAAGCTCGTCCAGACCCCGGCAACCATCGCGGTCAGGCAAACGCCGGTTGCGCACACCAGCAATGCTCCGAAACTCCGCGTCACCAGAAAGGCGACGGCCGCCGATGCGATCTCCTCACCGGGGGGAGGGAGGCGCTGCGTGCCAGAGGGTGGTCGGGTGTAAAGGAACGGCAAAGGAAAGTTGCCGCGGCAAAGCCAGTCTGAGGACCGGCCCCCCCACCCCGACCCTCCCCCACCGGGGGGGGAGGGAGGCGCTGCTTGCCAAAGTGTGGTCGGGTGTTGAGCGTAGCAGGTAGACCTTGGCCATCCGAGCAGGTCCGGTGTCCGGCCCCCCCACTCTCCTGGGGGGAAGGAGGGAGGCGCGCGGGTCCCATCGGCGGTTGGGGGTCGACTTGCTGCAAGGCAATGGAGCGCGTTCCGCGCAGGCCTTTGTCTCGCCTCTGCGCGGCCAGGGGGCCGCGCAACCGGCTCGGGCTGGCCTCCGGCGGGGATATTTGTGCAGAAAGGAGGATGCGGGGCCTGAAGTGGATTTGGGATGTCATCTCTCGACCGTCCGGCCGTTTTGCCCGCAGGGGCGGTCGTCGTCGGGGATAACGTGGCACAGCACGCCGCCCATCCCGCGCTCGACGGGTGGGGGTGGCGTCGGGGAGGATCAGGCACCCCACGCGCGTGTTCGTCGTCGTGACGGTGGCGGCTGCCGGGCGGCAAGTGCCGTGGCATCACACCGCCGACCCCGCCCTTTGCGGTATAGCTACGGATCAATTGCGTCCTGAGACGACCATCCGGCCGTTTTGCGCGCAGGGGCGGTCGTCGTCGGGAATGATCCGCACCCCGAGGGCGTCTTCGTTGTCGTGAAGGTCGCTGCCGCCGAGGGTGAAGGGGCGCAGGACGCCGCTGAAGGCACGCTCCGGGTTGTCGCGGGTGAAGACGGTGTCGGTCGGGCCCCGGGTATGGCCATGCGATGGCCGATCACACGCATTCGACCATAGGAGGTGCTGGCGCACCCGACACGATTCGAACGTGTGACCTCTGCCTTCGGAGGGCAGCGCTCTATCCAGCTGAGCTACGGGTGCCTGACGGCGTGCATAGCGGAAGGACCGGCGGGATTCAACGGCAAACGGCGGCTTGCAAAGGCAGGGTTGCGAGCGTTCCAGGTCGGGGACCTTTGCCTGCAGATTTCACTTACCTTTTACACTGAACCGCCTAGGGTTGAGCGATGGCATGTGACGGAGGACGCCTTGAAGAACCCCGGCTTTGCGTTTCGGCGTCGGTCCCGCCTGTTTTTTTCGCTGTCCGCTCTGGCGCTTCTTGCCGGGTGTGGCGACGGTGAAGACGGCGGATCGTCCTCGAGCGGAGTCTTCACGATCGGTGCCACGTCTGGCGGGTCGGGGGCGCTTGGGTCCTACTACATGGCGTCGCTGACCCAGCAATGGCGCGACGCGGCGGCAAGTTTCCGGAACAATTCGGCGCGGTTCATCTACCAGAACGGCACGGTCAACATCGGCGGCAGCCCGGTCTTCACCAACGCGCTGCACTCGTCGCGGGTGGATTATGCCCATGCCCTTGGCCTTTCGGGCGCTGGTCAGGTCATCGCTGTGGTCGACGCCGGCTTTCTTCAGTCGCATGAGGCGTTTCAGGGCAAGGTGAACCGCACCACCGGTTCGCCGGGCACCGACGATCACGGCACCAAGGTCGCTTCGGTCGCGGCGGGGGATTCGCCGACCATGGTCGGGGTGGCCCCGGATGCCGATCTGATCTTCAGCGACTGGGGCTTCAACGGGTCGTCCAACACCTATGCCGACCTGGAAGCGGCCGCCATTGCGGCCAAGACACGCGGCGCGGTGGCGCAGAACAACTCCTGGGGCTACACGACGCTGTTTGCCAACCAGACCGATTACAACACGCTGCGCTCCATCCCCGGGGCGGTGGACTGGCTGGATGCGCTGAAGGACTACGCCAGCGACGGCGTGGTGGTCTTCGCGCTGTCAAACGACGAAACCGACATCAATGCCGAGTTGATGGCGGGGTTGCCGGCTGTCGACCCCTCGCTGACCTCGGGCTGGCTGGCGGTCGGGAATGCTGTGGGCCTTTTTGACGACAACGGCGTCTTTGCCGTCGGAGCGCGGTACTCGGCCGGTTGTCTGCAGGCGGCGCGCTGGTGTCTGATGGCGGACGGCTACTGGCTGGCGGCGACCGATACTGCGAACAATGCTTATGCGACCGCCTTCGGGTCGTCCTTTGCCGCCCCGCAAGTCTCGGGTGCGCTTGCCCTGCTGGCCGAGGCGTTTCCCCTCCTCAGCCCCAACGATCTGCGCGCCCGGATCCTGGCGTCGGCCGACAATACCTTTACCGGCTTCGTCAGTGCTGGTTCGGTTGACCTGCTGGAAGGGGACGGCACTTTCCTGCACGCCTATTCGACCGAGTTCGGCCACGGCTTTCTGGACATCCGCGCGGCCCTTCTGCCGATCGGGGCGATCACCATGGCTGCAGCGGACGGCGGGACCGTCAGGACCGAGGATTTCACCTTTTCCAGCGGTGGGGCGATGGGGGACGCGGTGACCCGCAGCCTTGACGGTATCGATCTGACGGTGACGGACGCGCTCGCCGCGGGGTTCGACGTGCCGGCCAAGGACTTCGCCCGTGAGGCCGCAACGACCCCCCTGGCCGAGACCCTGGCGGCACGGACCTTTGGCCGCGACCTCAAAGCCCTGCGCGAGGCGAGCATCAGCCCCCTTGCCGACACTTTCGCCGCCCACCCCGGCAACACGCTGGAGGTTGTGGGGCCGGACGGCGCGACCCGCGCGGCGGTGCTGATCAGCGACGGTGACAACATGGGCCTTGCCCTGTCCCGCACCCTGACCGAGGGCGATCTGAAGCTCGACCTTGGGGTGAAGGTCGCCCGCGATGACGGCACGCTCATGGGCTTTTCCGACAGCAGCGGCGGTGGGGCCGACATGGCCTCCCTGACGCTGGCGCTGTCCCATGACACCGGCGCGGGGGGGTTCTTCGCCCTGACGGGTGAGGTCGGGATTGCCGATCTGGCCACCACGACCGCCGTCAGCGACACCTCGACCGCCGGGTACAACAGCCTTGGGCTCGACATCGGCAGCCGCGGCGTCTTTGCCAGCGGCGACCGGCTGGCGCTTGGGCTCTCGATGCCGATTGCCACCACCTCGGGTTCGGCCGACATGATCGTGCCGGTGGCGCGCGGGGATGGCACGTCCGAGGTGCGGTCGATCAGCGTCGAC
>NCDS01000097.1 GCA_002280315.1 Rhodobacterales bacterium 32-66-7
AAACGCCTTTGATCCTTCGCCTGCTTCCCGTTGCAGCGCCGCCTCATCGCCGCTACATACGCGCCAACCCTGCAGGAGCACGACCATGGCCAGCTACCAATACGTCTACCACATGGAAGGCGTCTCCAAGACCTATCCCGGCGGCAAGAAGTGCTTCGAGAATATCCACCTCAACTTCCTGCCCGGGGTGAAGATCGGGGTGGTTGGCGTCAACGGCGCGGGGAAGTCGACGCTTCTGAAGATCATGGCCGGGATGGACACCGACTTCAAAGGTGAAGCCTGGGCCGCCAAGGGGGCCAAGGTCGGCTACCTTGCACAGGAGCCGCACCTCGACCCGGCCCTGACCGCCAAGGAAAACGTGATGCTTGGCGTGGCCGAGCAGACCGCGATCCTGGAACGCTACAACGAGTTGGCGATGAACTACTCGGACGAGACCGCCGAGGAGATGGCGTCGCTGCAAGACCAGATCGACGCCCAGAACCTGTGGGAGCTTGAGGCAACCGTCGGCGTCGCGATGGACGCGCTGCGCTGCCCGCCGGATGATTCGGATGTGACCACCCTGTCGGGCGGGGAACGTCGCCGCATCGCCCTTTGCCGGTTGCTGCTGGAAAAGCCGGACATGCTGCTGCTGGACGAACCGACCAACCACCTTGATGCCGAATCCATCGCCTGGCTGCAAAAGCACCTGATCGCCTACAAGGGCACCATCCTGATCGTCACCCACGACCGCTATTTCCTGGACGACATCACCTCGTGGATCCTGGAACTCGACCGTGGGCGGGGCATTCCCTATGAAGGGAATTATTCCGCCTGGCTCGACCAGAAGGCCAAGCGCATGGCGCAGGAATCGCGCGAAGACAAATCCAAGCAGAAGGCGCTGGAGAAAGAGCTGGAGTGGATCCGCTCCGGTGCAAAGGCCCGCCAGTCCAAGGGCAAGGCCCGCCTGTCGCGCTATAACGAGATGGCAAGCCAGACCGTCACCGAACGCGCCACCACCGCGCAGATCATCATCCCGAACGGTGAACGCCTTGGCAACAAGGTGATCGAGGTCGAGGGGCTGAAGAAAGCGATGGGCGACAAGCTCCTGATCGAGGATCTCAGCTTCACCGTCCCGCCGGGGGCCATCGTCGGCGTCATCGGTCCGAACGGGGCGGGCAAATCCACCCTGTTCCGCATGATCATCGGGCAGGAAACCCCCGATGCCGGGACGATCAAGCTGGGCGAAACGGTAAAGCTTGCCTTCGTCGACCAGTCCCGCGACGCCCTCGACCCGAACAAGAACGTGTGGGAGGAAATCTCCGGCGGGGCCGAGGTCATCCACCTTGGTGACATGCAGGTCAACAGCCGCGTCTATACCGGGGCGTTCAACTTCAAGGGCACCGACCAGCAGAAGAAGGTCGGGTTGCTGTCGGGGGGTGAGCGGAACCGCGTCCACATGGCGAAGCTCTTGAAGTCGGGCGGTAACGTCCTCCTCCTTGACGAGCCGACCAACGACCTTGACGTGGAAACCCTGCAGGCACTGGAGGCCGCGATCGAAGACTTCGCCGGCTGCGCGATCATCATCAGCCACGACCGCTTCTTCCTTGACCGCCTCTGCACCCACATCCTCGCCTTCGAAGGCGACGCCCATGTCGAATGGTTCGAGGGCAACTTCCAGGCCTATGAGGAAGACAAGGTCCGCCGCCTGGGCCCGGACGCGCTGGAACCGAAGCGGGTGAAGTACAAGCGGTTCGCGAGGTGACCGATAGGCTTGAATCAAGTCAATCTGCAAGCCTTGGAGTTTCTGACGTTGCTCTAAGCTCAAAACAAAAGTCAGCTGGCCGTAGAGAATATTCTGAAGCGCTCAAGAGGTTTGACGCAAATGTATGCGAGGCATCCGCAGTCGGTCAAGATTGCGCAAATCGCCTAGAAACAGCGGCGATCGGATATTCAACTTACGTTTTCAGCAGAATGTGCGCACATGCTCAGGCGCTTATTTGCGCTGCGCCGCTTTCACGCTGGACCCGTAGAGAATTTGAGCGCTGGGATATCGCTGCGGTTGCACCCCACGCAAGATCAATACTCGAGGGATATGTCCTATTTCGTTACCTTGCAGATGCGCCCAGTAGCCTTGATGTGCAGAGAGATTACATCAACGCGATACACCTATATGATTGCAAAAAGCGAATATCAATTCTTCCTACCATACTGTCCGAAGCCGACATTGAATGGTTGAAAGAACAGGAAAAGGAGATTTCCTCTAGGCTGCTGACGAGTGAGTACTTTCAGTCTCTGAATGAAAAGGCCAAAAAAACTGTTCTCGCAGGAGACAGAATGACGCTGCCTTCGAAAGAGGATGTCATCTTATCCGCTGGCATTGAGAAGGATGAATATGACTTCTACTTTAATTATCTATCGCAGAATAGCCATGTGTTCTCTTTCTCGTTCCATCGGATGGAGCCAAATGGACGTGGAACAGGTATAGAGAATGATTTTGATCGCGCTGCGATATTCATGGTATTGAATTTTTGTAGTGGCTTACTCGGTGATGCTGTAGATCGATTGGTTTCTCTTTTCCCAGATTCTGCAGAAGTACGCAAAGGGATTGAATCGAGGTTTTCTCCCGGTCCAATCAAAAATCTCCCAAAGCACGTCAAACGAGCAATACGTCGAAAGCACAGGTGACGTAAGCGTCAATCTACCTCGCCGCTCGGCACCACTGCGCCCATCCGGCGGTCAGGCGCTGCCTTGTGGTGGTTCTGCTGCCCCGGTCCCTACGTCGTCACTGGCCGTGGACATGCACCCCATTGGCGTTGCTGCAGAACTTCGCCGCTCCCCTCGCACATGGCCAGGCTCAACCCACCCGCCCCTATCGGAACCAATCTGTCTTTCCCGCGTTGTCCCCCCGCAACACAAGGAGAAGCCCATGAAAGGCATTGTCGCCTACGCCCTTGGCGTCCCGATCGTCGTGATCATCCTGCTTTACGTCACCAACGTGTTCTGACCCGTACCCGAACCCTCAACCTCCGCCGCAGGGGTGACCTTGCGGCGGTTTTTTCCTGCTTCGGCCCCTCCCCCCGCCCAGCACGCCAGAATTCTTCGGCGACGAATTTCTGGCGCTGTCCCCCGGCACCAGGCCCCGCGACCGACAGTTGCGCTGGGCGGCAGCTTTACCCATTCCAGAACCTGCACATCCAACCCCTTGGAATCTTTGCGGCTCTCTCGCTTTGCGGCTTTGAGCCCTTGGCTTTCCCACCGATTCGTGAGATACAGTGCAGGCGACGTTATCTTTTCGACCACTGTCTCCGACCATCGGCCACAGCAATCGACACTAGCTGACGGGGCCAAGTCGCTGCAATCTCGCGGGCGGCAGACTGTTAAGGAGACATCACGATGGCCAAGGGCACCGTGAAATGGTTCAATGAAACCAAAGGCTACGGCTTCATCGCCCCGGAAGGCGGCAAGAAGGACGTGTTCGTCCACATCACCGCGCTGGAGCGTGCTGGGCTTCGCAGTCTGAAGGACGGCCAGCCGGTCACCTTCGACATCGAAGCTGGCCGTGACGGCCGCGAATCTGCCACCAACCTCGCGCTGGCATAAGCTCGATCCGGCAAGGGGCGGCGTGCCGCCCTTTGCCACACCATCCCGGCCCTCGGTCGGGACCACAGGGGGCCGCATGAACCAGCACGCCAACCTGACCCATTGGGACCTGCGGCAAGACCTTGCCGTCGCCTTTCGCTGGACCGCGCGGCTGAACCTGCACGAGGCGGTCGCGAACCACTTCTCTCTCGCGGTCAATCCCGAAGGCACCCGCTTTCTGATCAATCCGAACGGACGGCACTTTTCCCGCATCACCGCCTCTTCGCTGGTCGAGATCGATGCCAACGACCCCACGACGATGCAGCGCCCCGATGCGCCGGACCCGACCGCCTGGGGCCTTCATGGCGCAATCCACCGCGCCTGCCCGCATGCGGCCTGCGTCATGCATGTGCATTCGATCCACGCGACGGTCCTTGCCAGCCTCGCCGACAGCCGCCTGCCCGCCATCGACCAGAACTCTGCGATGTTTCATAACCGGGTGGTGGTCGATGACCATTACGGCGGCATGGCGTTCGAGGAGGAGGGCGCGCGCTGTGCAACCCTGCTGGCCGACCCGAAGATCACCACGATGGTGATGGGCAATCATGGCGTCCTTGTCGTGGGTGCCACGGTGGCCGAGACGTTCAACCGCCTTTACTACTTCGAACGCGCGGCCGAGACCTATATCCGCGCGCTGCAGACCGGGCAGAAACTGCGCCTCCTGCCCGATGCGGTCGCCGAAAAGACCGCGCGCGAATGGGAAGCCTACCCCGGTTTCGCCACCCAGCACCTGGCCGAGCTGCGCGCGATCCTGGACGCCGAAGACCCCGGCTACGCGAGCTGAACACCCCGGGCAGCGCGTTTTCAGACCGCGCTTGGCAGGCCACACTGCACGGCAGCAGGGGGCCCGCCAAACAGGTGACGCTGGCGACCGAAAGGCGTCGGTCGGGGGCCAGACCCTTCGGGGCAACGCGGTCATCACGGGGGCACCCCATAACGGATAAAGCGCGATGCCGAAGCAGCCGAACCTTCTGATCCTGATGGTTGACCAGCTGAACGGCACGCTCTTTCCCGACGGCCCGGCCGATTTCCTCCACACCCCGCAGCTGAAGCGGCTCGCGGCGCGGTCCACCCGCTTTGCCAACGCCTACACCGCCTCGCCCCTCTGCGCCCCTGCCCGTGCGAGCGTCATGTCCGGCCAACTGCCCTCGCGCACCCGCGTCTACGACAACGCGGCCGAGTTTGCCTCGGACATCCCGACCTATGCCCACCATCTGCGCCGGGCGGGCTATCAGACCGCCCTTTCCGGCAAGATGCACTTCGTCGGACCGGACCAGCTCCACGGCTTTGAAGAGCGGCTGACCACCGACATCTACCCCGCCGATTTCGGCTGGACCCCGGACTACCGGAAACCGGGTGAGCGGATCGACTGGTGGTACCACAACCTCGGCTCGGTCACCGGGGCCGGCGTGGCAGAAATCACCAACCAGTACGAATACGACGACGATGTCGCCCACCAGGCCTGCCAGAAGCTCTACGACCTCTCTCGCGGCGCCGATCCCAGACCGTGGAGCCTGACCGTCAGCTTCACCCACCCGCACGACCCCTTCGTCGCCCGCCGCCGCTACTGGGACCTTTACGACGGTGCCCCCGAATGCGAACCGCCCGCACCCCTCGCCTATGCCGACATGGACCCCCATTCCCAGCGCCTGATGGACGCCTGCGACTGGCGCGGGATCACGATCACCCCCGACCACATCCGCCGCGCGAGACAGGCCTATTTCGCCAACATCAGCTATATCGACGACAAGATCGGCGAGATTCTCGCGGTCCTGGACGCCACGCGGCAAGAGGCCCAGATCGTCTTTCTCTCCGACCACGGCGAGATGCTGGGCGACAAGGGCCTGTGGTTCAAGATGTCCTTCTTCGAAGGCGCGGCCCGCGTCCCCCTGATGATCGCCGCCCCCGGGATGCCCCCGGTCCGCATCGACACGCCGGTCTCGACCATCGACCTCGCCCCGACGCTTGCCGCCCTCGCCGGCATCTCGATGGACGAGGTTGCCCCCTGGACCGAAGGCGTCACCCTGATCCCGGTCGCGAACGGTGCAGCCCGCCCGCCTGTCGCCATGGAATACGCCGCCGAAGGCACGATCACCCCGATGGTCGCCCTGCGCGACGGCGCGTGGAAATACATCCGCTGCTCCGCCGACCCGGAGCAATTGTTCGACGTGGCGAACGATCCCGACGAACGCACCAACCTCGCCACCGACCCCCGCGCCGCCGAAATCCTTGGCCACTTCCAGACCCTCGCCGATCAGCGCTGGGACCTTCCGGCCTTTGACGCGCAGGTCCGCGAAAGCCAGGCCCGTCGCTCGGTCGTGTACCAGGCGCTCCGCAATGGGGCCTATTACCCTTGGGACCACCAACCCCTCCGCGCCGCGTCCGAGCGTTACATGCGCAACCACATGGACCTGAACGTGCTGGAAGACAGCAAACGCTTCCCAAGGGGCGAATAGCCGCGCCAACGCCTTCCCCCTTCGCAATTGCTCTTTGCGAAATACTCCCGCCGGAGGCACCGGCGAACCAACACCGCGCATCAGGAACGATCCGCGACAGCGCCGTCCAAGCGGGGCTCGATGCCCCCGCGGACGGCTCCCCGTCCCAAAGGGTCAGCGCGCGTCGCGCAGCACCGCCTCGGCCCCCATCCAGCCCATCAGCATCGCGGGCGCATTGGTGTTGCCCGAGGTGATGTTCGGAAACGCGCTGGTATCGATGACCCGCAGCGCCCCGACGCCATGCACCTTCAGCCCCCGGTCGACGACAGAGCTCGCCGGATCAGGCCCCATGCGGCAGGTGCAGCTCGGGTGATAGACCGTCCCCGAGCGTGACCGGATATCGTCGATCATCGCCTCATCCGTCACCACATCCGGCCCCGGGCGCAGCTCTTCCTTGACGAGGGGCGCGATCGCGGGCTGCGCCATGATCTGGCGCAGGATCTTGCCCGCGGCCAGCATCTCTTCGATATCGGCGTTGGTCGAATAGGCGTTGGCGGTGATCGCCGGATGCGCCTCGGGATCCGGTGACCGCAGCCTTATATGCCCCCGGCTGGTCGGGCGGCAGGAAGCGCTCAAACAAGGCGGTGATGTTTGGATTGGCACACTTGAGAGATTCCTGAATGATCTTCTCTCGAAGAGGCGGCTTGAACCATTCGGTATCCAGGGCATAGACGAGTTCGAGCGCAGCGGGCACATCGGCCAATGCTCGTCGAATGGCTTCGTCGAAGGAAGCAGTGTCTTTTAAATGGACCATGATCTCAGAAGCAGCCATTTCATTCCTCATTTTTTCGGGTTGCGCATTTGGCCGCTTGTTCAAAACCCAGCTTCTTAATGCCGCCAGTCCCGAAGGATCGGTCTCGCGTGAGCCGATGGCTGGCATGTGGCCACTGCCTGAGATGGCGAGGCGATAGAGCAGGACACTTTGTGCCGGCCATCCATTTTTGATCAAGCTTGCATTGGGGATGCCAAAGTCGCCTCTCGTAGGCGCACTGAACAACATTGTCTCCGCCGTGGGCAGATCAAAGTTCACCATCAGGGGCACACTGCCGCCGCCATGGCGGCGATGGCAATGGGCGCAGTTGGCATGCAGCCATGAGCGGGCGCGGGTTTCGAGTGTTGCTGTTTTATCCTGGCTGGCAACGAGATGCGTGGGCAACCGTTCAAGGAAGGGGCCATTGAACAAAGCTGATGCTTCGGCTGGTTTTTTTCCGCCAATGCTGACGAGCTGATCCGGCTGAAATCCCAGGGCGAAGCCGCTCCAGTTGTTATGACAGCGGGCGCATTCGGCGCGGCCATGCATTCGCCAGGTCTGCTTTTGAACGGTGAATTCCGCGCCATCCGCCGCGACG
>NCDS01000098.1 GCA_002280315.1 Rhodobacterales bacterium 32-66-7
AAGCTTGGGGGCAAGTCGGCGGCGGAACGGCGTGAGGTGTTGCGCTGGCTCTTTTGGGACAATCACAAGCTTTCGACCCAGATCGGCACCACGCGGTTTCTGATGAACTACCTGCCGCCCGAAAAGCGCCCCGAAGGGGTGATCCCGTTCCTGCAAGGTCGGCTGAAGGCCGCCTATATCGTGCTGAACGACCACCTCGCCGACCGCAAATGGGTGGCGGGCGAAGCGCAGACCATCGCGGACCTGTCGTGCTGCGGCTATCTTTATTACCCCGAACCCTTCGGCTTTGAGCGCAAGGATTGGCCGCATATCGACCGCTGGCTTGACCGCATCGCCGCGCTGAAGGGCTGGAAGCCCCCCTATGACCTGATGAAGCGGGCCTTGCCCGCCAAGGAAGGATGACCTGACGGTGATGGGCCTTTCCGGCAATTCTTCCGCATCGGCGCTGGAACGGCGATCCCTGCCGGGTCGGGCCTTGGGGTTGATCCTGGCGCTTCTGGCGGGACCAGCCTTTGCCGACCTTGCAGCCCTGCCAAAGCCCGCGCAAGACAGCCTGCACGCCCGCGCCAAGGCGATGAGTTCCGCCTTGATCCTTGGTGACGCTGCGGCCGGGTTCGACATGCTGCCGCCCGCTCTGGTGACGCAGATGTCGGCGCTTCTGGGGCAAAGCGAGGCGGAGTTCCGGGTTCGGTTCATCGAAAACATGCAGACCAACCGGGTTGACACCGGGGTGACGGCGCACCATCTCGACCTTGCGAATGCAACGGTGTTCGACGGCAGCGATGGGCGTTCTTATGCGCTGATCCCGACCTTCAGCCAGGCTTACGATCCTTATCGCGGAACGTTCCGGGTCGAGGGGACGACCGTCGCCATCCCCAGCGCCGACACCTGGTATTTCTTTACCATCAGCGACGCCGCGACACTTGACCTTTTGGTTGCGGCCTATCCTGCGCTTGCCGATGCACCCCTGGTGCCCGTCACCCTTACCCCCGAGCCCTGAAGCCGGAAGGAGCCTGTCATGAATGACGCTTACATCTACGACGCCGTCCGTTCCCCGCGTGGCAAAGGCCGCCCGGACGGGTCCCTGCACGAGCTGACCTCGGTCGCATTGTCGGCCAAGGTCCTGAACGCCTTGAAAGAGCGGAACGGGCTCGAAGGTCACGCGGTCGAGGATGTGATCTGGGGCAACGTGACCCAGGTTGGTGAGCAGGGCGGCAACCTTGCGCGCACCGCCGTCCTTGCCTCGGACCTGGATGAGCGGATCCCGGGCCTCGCGATCAACCGCTTCTGCGCCAGCGGGATGGAGGCGGTGAACATCGCCGCCAACCAGATCCGCGGCGGGGCCGGGCACGGCTATATCGCCGGCGGGGTCGAGATGATGGGACGCGTTCCCATGGGCTCGGACGGGGCGGCGATTGCCGTCGATCCGGGCCTCGCGATGAAGACCTATTTCGTGCCGCAGGGCATCTCTGCCGATATCATCGCCACCGAATACGGCTTTACCCGCGACCAGGTCGATGCCTTGGCGGTGGAATCGCAGCGCCGGGCGGCAATGGCCTGGGCCGAAGGGCGGTTCGCCAGGTCGGTGCTGACGATCAAGGACCAGAACGGGCTGCCGATCCTGTCCACCGACGAATACATGCGCCCCGGCACCGACATGCAGGCCTTGGGTCGGCTTGACGCCAGCTTCAAGGCGATGGGCGAGGTGATGCCGGGCTTCGACAAGGTCGCGATGATGAAATATCCGCATCTGGAGCGGATCAACCATGTCCACCACGCCGGAAACTCCAGCGGCATCGTGGATGGCTCGGCGGCGGTGCTGATCGGCGATGCGGAATTTGGCAAGGCCCACGGGCTGAAGCCCCGCGCGCGGATCCGGGCCACCGCCAAGATCGGTACCGACCCCACGATCATGCTGACCGGACCGGTGCCCGCCACCGAAAAGATCCTGCACGACAGCGGTCTGAAGATCAGCGACCTTGACCTTTTCGAGGTGAACGAGGCCTTCGCCGCCGTCGTCCTGCGCTTCATGCAGGCGTTCGACGTCGATCCGGCGCTGGTCAACGTGAACGGCGGGTCGATCGCCATGGGTCACCCGCTTGGGGCCACCGGCGCGATGATCATCGCCAGCGGAATGGGTGCGGCCACCATCATCGAAAGGGTGTGATGGTGGCAGAAAACCATCGCCCCGGCCCAGCCATGCGTTCGCTGCAAGGTCGCCATGCTGTCGCGAACAGACCGGATATTGTCGCGTCTGTGCTGCGGGGCGGGGGTGATTCTCCCATGATGAAGGCCTGTTCAAAGCGCTTTGAAAGGTGTTCCCATGTCGTTTGCCCAGATCCTCGACCTGCTGCGCAACCGTGGCGAGATGCTCATCTCTGGCGAGGTGGAGCCGCTGATGGCGGAGTTCGTCTTTCCGCTGCCGATTTACCTGCCGGGACGACGCATCGTGCTGACCAGCACAAAGCAGGCCCGGCCCTATTGCGAGGTGGTGCGGACCGCGCTTTGCGACCGGGGGGTGGTGGCCTTGCGGCCCAGGGTCACCGCGATGGAGCTGCCGCGCGGCGGGCGGTTCCGGGTCTGGGTCGACTGGTACGAACTGGCGCTGCCAGTGCAGGGGACGCGGCTGACCTCGGCGGTCTACTTCATGAAATCGGGTGCGGCTGGTCCGCTGACCGAGATGATCTCGTACGAATCGCCCTCGATGCCCGAGGTTTGCGCGCGGGTCGAGGATCTGATGCTGTCGGCCTGACGCCGCCCATCCATGGGGGCCAGCGATGCCGGTCCTGACCCTGTCACACCTGCCGGTCAGAACCGGCTCGATCTATCCCGAACCCTATGCCTCAATGATGCGGGGGCGCAGCTCGCTCCGGCTGGGTGAGGCGGGGGGGCTGACGCAATATGGCGTGAACCTCGTGCTGCTGGAGCCCGGCGCGATGTCCTCGCTCCGCCACTGGCACCGGAATGAGGATGAATTCGTCTGGGTCGTCGAAGGCGAGTGTACCCTGGTTGACGATCAGGGCGAAACCCTGCTGCGTCCCGGCGATTGCGCTGCCTTTCCGGCGGGCCAGCCCAACGGCCACCATTTCCTGAACCGCAGCGACCGCGTGGCCAAGTTCCTCGTCGTCGGCACCAAGGCCGCCGAAGAGGTTGCAACCTATTCCGACGTCGACCTTCGGGTCGAAATGGCGGGCGGCAAGGCCCGTTTCACCTACAAGGACGGCACCGACTGGACGGGTGTCCGTTGATGCCGCAACACCGACCGCAGGGAGGAAAGAATGTCTGATTTCACCATGACGACCGATAGCGATGGCGTGGCCACCATCACCTGGGACGTGCCGCAAAAGTCGATGAACGTGATGTCAACCGAGGCGTTCGGCCATCTCTCCGACCTTGTCGATCAGGCTTTGGCCGATGCGGCGGTGAAGGGGGTCATCATCACCTCGGGCAAGAAGGATTTCGCCGGGGGGATGGATCTGAACGTGATCGCACGGATGCGGGCCGGGGGCGTGCAGGCGATCTTTGACTGTGTGATGCAGATGCACAAGGTGCTGCGCAAGATCGAACGCGCCGGGATGGACCCGAAGACGCTGAAAGGCGGCAAGCCGATCGTGGCCGCCCTGCCGGGGACCGCGCTGGGGATCGGGCTTGAGGTGCCGCTGGCCTGCCACCGCATCATCGCCGCCGACAACCCCAAGGCCAAGATCGGCCTGCCCGAAATCATGGTCGGCATCTTCCCCGGCGCGGGCGGTACGACGCGCCTTTCGCGCAAGCTTGGCGCGATGGCGGCGGCCCCGTTCCTGCTGGAGGGCAAGCTCTCCTCGCCCAAGGAAGCCAAGGCCGCCGGGCTGATTGATGAGGTTGTGGCTCCGGAAGAGCTTTTGTCCCGCGCCAAGGCCTGGGTTCTGTCGGCAACCGAGGCTGACCTTGTAAAGCCCTGGGACGCCAAGGGCTACAAGATGCCCGGCGGCGCGCCCTATCATCCGGCGGGGTTCATGACCTTTGTCGGCGCGAGTGCGATGATCAACGCCAAGACCCAAGGGGTGTATCCCGCGGCCAAGGCACTTCTGGCGGCGGTCTATGAAGGTGCGCTGGTGCCCTTTGACGTCGCCCTGAAGATCGAGGCGCGGCATTTCACCTCTGTTCTGATGAACCCGTCGTCTTCCGCGATGATCCGCAGCCTTTTCATCAACAAGGAAGCGCTGGAGAAGGGCGCGAACCGCCCCGCAGCCCCCGACCAGACGGTGAAGAAGCTTGGCGTCATCGGCGCGGGCATGATGGGCGCGGGGATCGCCTATGTCGCCGCCAATGCGGGGATCGAGGTCGTGCTGATCGACGCCACGCAAGAGGCTGCCGACCGGGGTCGCGCGCATTCCGAAGGCATCCTCGACAAGGGCATCCAGCGCCGCAAGGTGACGCCGGAACAGAAGGATGCGGTTCTGGGCCGCATCACCGCCACCACCGATTATGCGGCGCTGAAGGGGGCTGATCTGATCGTGGAAGCGGTGTTCGAGGACCCGAAGATCAAGGCCGAGGTGACCGCGAAGGTCGAGGCGGTGATCAGCCCCGACTGCGTCTATGCCACCAACACCTCCACCCTGCCGATCTCGGGGCTGGCGGGGGCAAGCCAGCGGCCGGAACAGTTCATCGGCATCCACTTCTTCAGCCCGGTCGACAAGATGATGCTGGTCGAGATCATCCGCGGCAAGGCGACCGGCGATGTCGCGGTGGCCAAAGCGCTCGACTTCGTGCGGCAGATCCGGAAGACCCCGATCGTGGTCAACGACGCGCGGTTCTTCTATGCCAACCGCTGCATCATCCCTTACCTCAACGAAGGCATCCGCATGGTGGCCGAAGGCGTGGAACCCGCGCTGATCGAAAATGCCGCGCGGCTGGTGGGGATGCCGCTGGGCCCGCTGCAACTGGTCGATGAGACCTCCATCGACCTGGGGGTGAAGATCGCCAAGGCGACGAAGCAGGCGATGGGCAAGGATTACCCGGACGAGGCGGTGGATCATGTCCTGTTCTGGATGGCCGATCAGGGCCGGATGGGACGGAAGTCGAAGTCGGGCTTCTATGCCTATGACGACAAGGGCGACCGTCTGACGCTGTGGGACGGGCTGGAGCGGAAGTATCCGACCGATCCCATGCAACCGTCGCTGACCGACGTGCAACACCGGCTTCTGTTCGCCCAGGTGCTGGAGGCGGTGCGGGCGCTGGAAGAGGGTGTGCTGACCGACATCCGTGAAGGCGACGTCGGCGCAATCCTCGGCTGGGGTTTTGCGCCGTGGTCGGGCGGGCCGTTTAGCTGGCTCGACATCATGGGCGCGGGCCGGGCGGTTGACATCTGCCGCGAGCTGACCGCCCAGTTCGGCCCCCGCTTCCACGCGCCGAAGAGCAGAAGGCGGCATAGCGACCCGCGGGTCAAAGGACTGACCTTGCCGAAAGAGAGCTTCCCTCCCCCCTCTGTGGGGGAGGGAGAGGGTGGGGGGGCGACGCTCCTCTTCGCCCTCACACTGTCACTATGCCTCGGCGAAACGGACGCGGCTGGTGCGGCTAAAATTTTTCGACGAAAAATTTCAGCTTGCCTTAGGGGTTGAGCAGGTTCGGCGGGGTCTGCCCCTCGACAAAGGCGATCAGGTTCGCCACCGCCATCATCCCCATGCTTTCCCGCACCTCAAGGCAGGCGGTCCCAAGATGGGGGAGGAGGGTGACGTTCTCCAGCGCCATCAGCGCAGGCGGCACCTTGGGTTCGAACTCATAGACATCCAGCCCCGCCCCGGCGATGCGCCCGGCCTGCAGCGTGGCGATCAGCGCCGCCTCATCCACCACATCGCCCCGGCTGATGTTCACGAAGATGCCGGTCGGCTGCATCATCGCCAGCGTGGCCGCATTGATCAGATGATGCGTCGCCTTGCCGCCCGGCACGGCAACGACGACGAAATCCGCTGCCATCGCCGCGGCCATCTCTACCTGCCGGGCGGGCAGGCCGGGATCGGCGACGGGGGAGCGGTTATGGAACACCACCTCCATGTCGAACCCGAAGTGGCAGCGCCTGGCAATGGCCTTGCCGATGCGACCGAAGCCGATGATGCCGACGCGCTTGCCGGTCACATGCGTACCCAGCATCTGGACCGGCCCCCAACCCTCCCACTTGCCCGCGCGCAACAGACGCTCGCCCTCGCCCAGACGGCGGGCGGTCATCAGGATCAGGGACAGCGCGATGTCGGCGGTCGCATCGGTGACGGCGCCGGGGGTGTTGGTGACCTGCACGCCAGCCGCCTTGGCCGCGTCCACGTCGATATGGTTATAGCCGACGCCGAAGTTCGCCAAGAGCTTTGCCCGGGGCTGCGGGACATCGGCAAAGACCTCGGGCTGGAACCGGTCGCCAAGGGTGGGCAGCACCAGATCGTGGTCACGCAGGGCGGCGCGGAGTTCCTCCGGGCTTAGCGGATCGGTCCGGTCGCGCAGGGTGACGGTGAACCTGGCGCTCGCGGCCTCCAGCACACGGTCGGGCAGGCGGCGGGTGATCAGGAGTGTCGGTTTCAAAACAGTTTTCCCCCCAGTGGAACATCATGGCCCGGCCCGATCAGCACGACCTCGCCCGCCGCATCGGGGACGCCCAGCACCAGCACCTCGGACAGGACCGGGCCGATCTGGCGCGGCGGGAAGTTGACGACCGCCAGGACCTGCCGACCGACCAACCCCTCAGGCGAGTAATGCGCGGTGATCTGCGCCGAGGAGCGCTTTTCGCCGATCCCGGGGCCGAAATCGACCCAAAGCCGGATCGCGGGCTTCCGCGCCTCGGGGAAGGGTTCGGCGCGGGTGATGCGGCCGACGCGGATATCCACCGCCTCGAAGTCGGCATAGGTGATCATGCCCCAAGCTCCCGCCCGCGGTCGGCAGCGGCCTTGACCGCGCGGCGCAGAAGGGCGGGAAAGCCGGTGTCGGCGTCCATCAGCACCGCGAGGGCGGCAGCGGTGGTCCCCCCGGGTGAGGTGACGTTGACCCGCAGCTGCGTTGCGGTTTCCGGGCTTTGATGCGCGAGCTCTCCCGCGCCAGCGACGGTCGCGCGGGCCAGTTGCATCGCGATGGCCGGTGCAAGACCTTCCGCCTCACCGGCCGCTGCCATCGCCTCGATCAGGTGGAACACATAGGCGGGACCCGAGCCGGAAACGCCGGTGACCGCGTCGATCTGGTGTTCGCCGTCAAGGTCGACCACCTGCCCCACCGCCCCCATCAGCGCCCGCGCCAGCGCAAGGTCATCGGCTGAAGCATGGGCATTGCCGCAAATCGCCGTGATCCCCCGGCCGACCATGGCGGGCGTGTTCGGCATGGTGCGGATGATCGGCGTTTGGGTTCCCAGCGCCGCCTCCAGCGTGGCGATGGTGGTCCCGGCCGCGATGGAAAGGAACAGCGTGGTGCCGTTGCCAAGCGCCTGCAACGCAGGCAGGGCCGATCCCATCATCTGCGGCTTGACCGCCAGGACCGCCACGGCAGGCGTCTCGGTCAGGCCTTCGTTCAGGTGAACACCGGTCTTGATCAGCCAGTCGGTCGGGTTCGGCTCGACCACCCAGACCGCCTCGGGCGGCAGCCCGGCTTTCAGCCAGCCCGCCAGCAGGGCCGAGCCCATCTTGCCGCAGCCCAGCAGCACCAATCCGTTTCCGGCAACCCGATCCAGCATGCAACCTCTCCTGCCAACGAGAAGAAGTTAGGCGCGCCCGTAAGCCTCGGCAATGGCGACTTTCATCGCTTGCGCCGGGGTCTGGTCGCCCCAGCCGACCATCTGGAAGGCGGGATAGAACCGCTCACACGCCATTACCGCGCTGGCGATCAGCCGGTCGATCTGCTCTGGCCCCACGGTCTGCCCGCCCGAGAGCACAAGGCCATAGCGCCAGACCATCAGCTTTTGCTCTTCCCACCAGGTGAAGGCCCCGGTCCAGACCATGTCGTTGCAACGGTTTAGGACGTCATAGAGCCCGGAAAGCTTGTCCGCCGGCGGCTCCATCTCGAAGGTGCAGATCAGGCGGAGGGTTTCGTCCTGCGGCGACCAGGCGAGGGTCAGGGAGTAGGTGCGCCACTGCCCCTCGACCGCCATGGCAATCTGGTCATCGGTGACGCGGTCAAACTCCCAAGCGTGATGCTCGGCCAGGGTTTCGACAATGTCGATCGGATGGAGGTCGTCCATCGTGGCGTAATCTTCGGATAGCGACATTGCCCGGCCTCACTATGATGCTTCAGGCGGGATGAGACCCACAAGAAGCTGGATGTCTGGCAAGGGATACGAAAGCCCGACGTGCCCCTTACTAGATATGGTGTGGCCAAAGCGGAAGTGTGTAAAGCGAATTCTGCGTCAATAAGCTGTGGAGAAGTGGTTTTCCGGTGTGGCTCGCCACCATGCGTGACGGGCGCAAGCATTTCGGAAATGGATAAAGTTGTTCGCATACGTGGTTTGACCGGCCGGTCGGGGACTGCCAGCGTCCATCCGGGATTTCCCCCGATGAATTGTGGAGACGAATGATGAAGGCTACAGCGCCGATCCTTCTGCTTGTTATTTTGGCGGCCTGCGTGCCCGCTGCGCCCATCGTTTCCGATTACAACGGGGCGAGCGTAAAGGTCACTGACTACGCGTCGGGAAGAACCGACGAGAACCAGGCAGAAGCGACGAGGGTATGCCGGGCGGGTGGCAAGCAGAAGGCGGAATATGCGTCCACCTCTTACAACCCGAACACGTACCAGTCCCAGCACCTGTATCTTTGCTTGTAGATTTCGGCGGCGAAAGAAAGAGGTCGGCCTATCATCCGGCGTTCTTCGCAGTTGGCAGCCGCTTGCCTCGATATCCTTGCCTTGGGCAGGGCTGCGATTGAAAAAGGCCCCCGTGCGGGGGGCGCACGGGGGCATGTCGGGCTGGCCTCGGCCTCTCAGGGGACAGGTCGACCGGGCCGCAGCGATGGGGACAGATCGCATCACCGAGCACCCCGGACGATAGGTCTGGGGGGAATCGTTAATGTGACAGGCAGGCGACGCGGTGATCTTTCCTGTGGATTACTCGGACCCGGAGCGGATCATTCCGACGATATCCTTCGTTTTGTTCAGGATCGGTCGGGCAAGCGCCTCGGCCCGGGCGGCGCCCTTGCCAAGGGTGCGGTCGATCTCGGCCGGGTCGGTCATCAGACGGTTCATCGCGTCGGTGATCGGGCCCAGCTTCGCGACGGCAAGGTCGGCCAGACGCGGCTTGAAGGTGCCGAACTGGGCACCGGCAAACTCGACCAGTACTGCGGCGACGGTCTGGCCGGACAAAGCCGAATAGATGTTCACAAGATTCTTCGCCTCGGGCCGGTCCTTCAGCGCCTCGGCCGTGTCGGGCAGCGGTTCGGGGTCGGTCTTGGCCTTCCGGATCTTGGCGGCGATCTGGTCGGCGCTGTCGGTCAGGTTGATCCGGCTTTGGTCCGACGGATCGGACTTCGACATCTTCTTCGTCCCGTCACGCAAGGACATGACCCGGGTTGCGGCCCCTTCGATCAGGGGTTCGACGACAGGAAAGAAATCCACCCCGTAGTCGTTGTTGAACTTGATCGCGATGTCGCGGCAAAGCTCCAGATGCTGTTTCTGATCGTCGCCGACCGGAACCATGGTGGCGTGATAGGTCAGGATGTCGGCGGCCATCAGGCTGGGGTAGGCGTACAGGCCAAGCGAGGCCGCCTCGGCGTTCTTGCCGGCGGTCTTGTCCTTGAACTGGGTCATCCGGTTCATCCAGCCAAGCCGGGCAACGCAGTTGAAGATCCACCCAAGCTCGGCATGGGCCGAGACCTGGGATTGATTGAAGAGGATCGACCGCGCAGGGTCGATCCCGGCGGCGATGAAGGCGGCGGCACCCTCGCGGGTCTGCTGGCGCAGTTTTTCCGGGTCCTGCCAGACGGTGATCGCATGCATGTCGACGAGGCAGTAGATCGTCTCGATCCCCTCATCCTGCTTTTCGACGAAGCGTTTCAGCGCGCCAAGGTAATTGCCCAACGTCAGCCCGCCCGAGGGCTGGATGCCCGAAAATATCCGGGGCTTGAAGGGTTTCGGCGTTTGGACCGCCGAGGGCGCAGGGGTCATGTCAGGCTCCGTCTGGAAAGTGCTGCCGAACCCGCGTAAGCCATGGCCCAAGGGCCGTCAATCGCCGGAGAGAGGCATGGATCACGACAGGAACGCACCGCCGCTGAACCCGCTGCCGGTCATTGTCTGGGTATTGGCCCTGCCCCTGATCGCGGTGGAGCTTCTGGTCTCGCTGGCCGAAGCCGGGCTGGTTGGCGGCGCTTCGGGCATCGGCTGGCGGCTGCAGGCGGTGGAGCGGTTTGCGATGTTTCCAAGCGTGCTCCGCCAGCAGGTCGAGGCCGGGGGGCATCCCTACGTGGACCTCCTTCGCCTTGTGAGCTACCCCCTCGTGCATGGCAGCGTGACGCATGCGGTTTTTGCACTGGTCATCCTTCTGGCGCTTGGCAAGATGGTGGGCGAGAATTTCCGCTGGTGGGGCGTCGTGGTGGTGGTGCTGGCGGCGACCGTTGCGGGGGCGCTGGTCTATGGGCTGGCGATCCCGGCGCAACGGGTTCCGCTGATCGGGGCCTATCCGCCGGTCTATGGCTTGATCGGCGCGTTCACCTACCTCATGTGGACCAACCCTGGGCTGGTCGGCGGCAACAAGTACCGGGCGTTTTCGATGATCGGTGTGCTGTTGACCCTGCAGCTGGTGTTCGGCGTGGTGTTCGGGGCCGACTGGACTTGGGTCGCTGAAGTCACCGGCTTTCTGGCCGGGTTCCTCACCAGCTTCATCGCCAGCCCCGGCGGGTTTCGTCAGCTTCTGGCGCTGATCCGTCAGCGCTGACGGCGGAGGGCGGCGCGAAGTTCGACCCAGCTCATCCCGCCGATCAGGAAGACGGTCCCGAAATAGACCGCCATAGCGGCAAGGATCATTCCGCCCAAGGCGGCGGTGCGGATGCCGGGGGTCACCAGGGGCTCAGCCAAGGCGACCGACAGTCCCCAAAGGACGACGCCCATCAGCACCGAGGCTGCGATGATCCGGGGCAGGCGGTAAAGGAACCGCTCATCGAGGCGCGCCGCGTCGCCCATCCCGCGTGAGCCGCGCCAGAGCTGCCAGACCATGGTCCAGGCGGCGGCAGAGGTCGCGATGGCAGCAGCCAGAAAGCCGATCAGCGGCATCAGCCCGACCGCCAGACCTGCGTTGACCACCATCGACCAGACCGCAAAGCGGAAGGGGGATCGCGTATCCTCCCGCGCGTAATACAGGGGCTGCAAGACCTTGTGGAGGACGAAGGCAGGCAGGCCCATCCCATAGGCCGCCAGCGCCCAGGCGGTGTTGACGGTCGCCTCGGCCCCATAGGCGCCGCGCTGGAACAGGACCGAGATGATCGGCCAGGCGATCACCACCAGCGCCACGGCGGCAGGCAGGGTGAGAAGGAGGGCAAATTCCGTCCCCCGGTTGAAGCTTGCGCGGGAGCCTTCGGCATCGCCCGCGCGCAGGCGGCGCGACAGGTCGGGAAGAAGGACAATCCCGATGGCGATCCCGACCACCCCAAGTGGCAATTGGTAGATGCGGTCGGCGTTGTAAAGCCAGACCACCGCGCCTTCGGTCATCGACGCGACCTGCCGCCCGACGATCAGGTTGATCTGCACCACCCCGCCCGCAAACACCGCCGGGGCGGCGATGATCGCGAGCCGCTTCAATTCGGGCGTCAGGACTGGCCAGCGGAAGGGCAGGCGGTAGCCAAGGTGGCGCACCGCAGCCCAGGTGACCGCCAGTTGCAGGATGCCTGAAAGCGTCACCGACCAGGCCAGCGTCACGCCCATGTCCCAGCCCATCCGGTTGGCGAGGAGCATGCCGCCCACCATCGTCGCCGACAGCAGGATCGTCACGACCGAGGTGATGACGAACCGCCCGGCGGCGTTCAGCATCCCCGACAGAAGTGCCGTGAGCGAGATGAAGAGGATGTAGGGAAAGGCAATCCGGCCCAAGGTCACGGCAAGGTCAAAGCGGTTGCCGTCAAAGCCCGACGCCATCATGAGGACCAGAAGCGGCATTCCCAGGATGGCCAGGATCGAAAAGACGGTCAGAAGCCCGGCCATGCCCCAGAAGGCGTCGCGAGCAAAGGCTTCCGCGCCGTCGTCAGCCTCGACCTTCTTGGCGAACATCGGGACGAAGGCAAAGTTGAACGCGCCTTCGGCAAAGAAGCGGCGGAACATGTTGGGCAGCGATTGCGCGATGACGAAGGCCTCGGCGACCGGGCCGTCGCCGAGGTATTTGGCCAGGAAGATGTCCCGAACAAGGCCCATCATGCGGCTGATCAGGGTCCAGAAGCCGACAGTCAGGAAGCCCTTGACGATGCGGACGGGTTTCATTTGGCGGGTCTTTCCTGATGACGCTCGTCGAGCACTGCGTGCACTCCTCGCTGGTGGCGGAACTGGCGAGGAGTGCATGAAATGCTCGACGAGCGCCCCCCGGTCATCCCTGTGCCCGTTCCGCGCCTTCGGCAATGGCGGCGCGCAGCTTGCGGTCCAGCGCTTCCTGCTTGGGTTTCTGGTGCAGTTTCAGGCCGAACATGTCTTTCACGTAGAACGTATCCACCACCTGCGCGCCATAGGTCGCGATCACCGCGCTGGCGATGTAGATCGTGTTGTTCGCCAGCGTCCGGGTCAGGTCATACAAAAGGCCGGGCGAAACCGGAATTCGCGGTCGCGTTTCTTCAGCTTGTCGCGGTCCTTCAGCGCCTCGCGGGCCAGAACCTCGCCCTTCAGGGTCTTGTCGATCATGCCGCGCAGGCGGGGCAGGCGGCTGACCTCATAGGGTTTGCCCTCGATGTCCTGCACCCAGAAGACCGCCGTCGCGTATCCGTCCTTTGAGGTATAGGTCCGCGCGTCGACCACGTTTGCGCCGACCAGCGCCAGGGCCCCGGCAAGGCGGCTGAAGATGCCGGGATGGTCGGCAAGGGCAAAGCAGGCGCGGGTGGCGTCGCGGTCCGGGTCGGGGTGGAGGTCGATGCGGATCTCGTCATCACCCAGTCCCTGCAGAAGGCGGGCAAAGACCAGGTGTGTGTCGGTCGACAGGCCCTGCCAGTAGGGCGCGTAGTGGCGGCCCGTCTCGTGGTTGAGCGCGGTCTCGTCCCAATCCGGCAGCCTTGCGCGCAGGGCAAGGGTCGCGTCCTCTTGCCGGTTCTCGCGGTTCAGCGTCTCAAGCCCGCCTTCCAGCGCATCCGCCGTCTCTTTGTAAAGCTGGCGGAGGAGCATGGCCTTCCAGTTGTTCCAGGTCCCCGGACCCACCCCGCGGATGTCGCAGACGGTCAGCACGGTCAGAAGGTCCAGCCGCTTTCGGGTCTTCACCGCCTTCGCAAAGTCGCGCACCGTCCGGGGGTCGCCGATATCGCGTTTCTGCGCCATGTCGGACATCAGAAGGTGGTAGCGCACCAGCCATTCCACCGTTTCGGATTCCTCCGGCTCCAGCCCCAGCCGGGGGGCGATGCGTCGGGCGATCTGCGCGCCAAGGATCGAATGATCCTCGGGCCGGCCCTTGCCGATGTCGTGGAGGAGGAGTGCTGTATAAAGCACCCGCCGGTTGACGCCGCCCTGCAGGATCGAGGAGGACAGCGGCAGGTCTTCCACCAGCTCACCGCGTTCGATCTGGGCAAGGCAACTGATGGTCTGGATGATATGCTCATCGACCGTGTAGTGGTGGTAGACGTTGAACTGCATCATCGCGACGATGGCTTCGAACTCGGGGATGAAGGCGGCAAGGACGCCAAGCTCGTTCATCCGGCGCAGCGCCCGCTCCGGGTTGCCGTGTTCGAGAAGGAGGTCCAGGAAGATGCGCTGCGCTTCGGGGTCGTCGCGCATGTCGTCGTCGATCAGGTCTAGGTTCGCTGCCAGAAGCCGCATGATGTTGGGGTGAAGGAGGTAACCGGTTCGCAGCGCCTCTTCGAACACGCGCAGCAGGTTCAGCTTGTCGGCCAGGAATGCCGCGGGGTCGGTCACGTCGATCCGGCCCTGCACCAGCTTGTAGCCGGCACTGACCGGCTTGGTGCGCTTGAAGATGCCGAACAGGCTTGCGGCGCGCTTGGCGTGTCGCGCCTCAAGCTCGGTCAGGAAGATGCGGGTCAATTCGCCGACGCGGGTGGCGTGGCGAAAGTAGTCCTGCATGAAATGCTCGACCGCGCGGCGGCCGGCGCTGTCGCGGTACCCCATCCGGGCTGCGACCTCGACCTGGAGATCAAACGTCAGCACATCGGTGGCGCGGTTGGTGACGTAGTGAAGATGGCAGCGCACCGCCCAAAGGAAATCTTCGGCCCGGGCGAAAAGGTCATATTCCTCGCGTCCCAAAAGCCCCGCCGCAACCAGCCCTTCCGAGGAGGGGACGCGGTGCAGATACTTCCCGATCCAATACAGCGTCTGCAGATCGCGCAGGCCGCCCTTGCCTTCCTTCACGTTCGGCTCCAGCACATAGCGCTGGCCGCCTTGCCGTCTGTGGCGTTCGGCGCGTTCGGCAAGCTTGGCCTCGATGAACTCCGCCCCGGTGGTCTTGAACAACTCGTCCCAAAGCCTGGCCCCAAGCTCGGTCGCAAGGGGGGCGTGGCCAGCGATGAAGCGATGTTCCAGCAGGGCCGTGCGGATGGTGATGTCTTCCCGCCCAAGGCGCAGGCAGTCCTTCACGGTGCGGCTGGAATGGCCGACCTTCAGCTTCAGGTCCCACAGGATGTAAAGCATCGTCTCGATGACGCTTTCCGCCCAGGGGGTGATCTTCCAAGGCGTCAGGAACAAAAGGTCAACGTCAGAGTGCGGCGCCATTTCGGCCCGGCCGTAGCCGCCGACGCCAAGGACGGCGATCCGCTCGGCCTCGGTCGGGTTGGGGGTGGGATGAAGCTTGGTCGCCGCCGCAAAAGCGGTCTCAACCAGCGCATCGGTCAGGCGGGACTGCGCCTCGACCAGATGGCGGGCGGCGCGGGGTGACGCGAGGAAGTCACGCTCCAACCCCGCGACGGCGCGGGCTTTGGCAGCCGACAGATGACCGACCACGACAAGCCGAGCGGCCTTGGCGTCGCCCGCCCTAAGCATGTCGGCAAGCACGCTCGCAGTCAGTTCCGCGGCAGAGGGGATGCCAAAGTCGCGGCTGATCGTGGCGTCAGCTTGGGCGGTCACGGCGGTCCTCGCCGCTGTCACGCTGTCAGAACCCGGCACCGGCAAAGCTGCGCGGGGCGGCGTCGATCACCGAAACGGCGTTGTCGCGGATCTGCGCCACGGCCAGGCCCCGTTCGTTCGATCCGTTGGGCAGGAAGCGGAAGATGCCCGAGACCCCGGCAAAGCCGGACGGCTGGGTCAACGCCTCACGCGTGATCGGCGCGCCGCCCGAGGATCGCGCAAGCGCGCCGATTGCGGCGATACCGTCATAGGCGAGCCCGGCCACGACCGAAGGCGGCGTGCCGTAAGCCGCCTCGTAGCGCGCCTGGAACTGGGCCTGCAGGCCCGGGTCCGGCAACGCGAACCAGCCGCCCTGCAACCCCGGCAGGGCAAGGGTGGAGGGCGGAATGTCCCAGCGCGTCAGGCCGATGAACTGGGTGGTGGTGCGGTCGATGCCGTTGTCGACCAGAAGCTGGCTGAGAAGCGGCAGCGCCCCGGCGGTGTCAGCGGTCAGAAACAGCGCGTTTGCCCCCGACGACCGCGCCGTCGCGACGATCCCGGTCGCCGCCTGCACGATCCCGTTCTGCGAGAATTCATACGACGCCACCCCCGCCACGCTGCCCCCGGCGGCGGCGATGCCGCGCTCGATTGCGGTCCGGCCGACATCGCCCGCGACATTGCGGTCATGCACGATCAGGATCTTGCCCTTGCCGCTGCGGACGGCATAGCTCGCCAGCCGCCGGGCGGTGTTGTCGAAGGTCTGGCCCAGCACGAAGACGTTGCCGCCCGCGATGTCGGCGTTGTTGGAAAATGCGAGCACATTCACCCCCGACGCGGCGACGGCAGCCCCGGCGGCGTTGGCTTCCTGTGAATAGAACGGGCCAAGGATCACCTGCGCCCCCTCGGCCACCGCCTGCTGCGCCAGGCTGGCGGCCACGTCCGGGTTCCCGGCGGTGCGGTAGACACGAAGGTCGATCTTCACCCCGGAAAGGTCCGCCATCGCCAGCCGCGCCGCGTTTTCCAGATTCTGGCCGAACAGATCATCCTGCGCCTGACCCGAGCCCGAGGGGATCAGAAGCGCCACCTGCACCGAACCGCCTTGCCCCGCACCGGGACCGGAGGGGCCACCGGCAGGCACGCAGGCGGCCAGCAGCGCCCCCGCAACCACAAGGAGCAAGCGGCCAAGCAACTTGCGGGCCAGGCGAATAACAGACAACATGCGGCTTCCTCACTCAGCGGGTGGCGCGGAAATTCCGGGCCGAATACGGTGGGCGGGACGGTAATGGGTTCGGCTGGGGAAGTAAACTTGTGAGGCAGCCTTCAAACTCGGACGATCCAGCGCTCCGGCAGGGCCTGCGCGCAATTCCGCCGGGCCTGCATCTGGTGTCGACCCCGATCGGGGCGGCACGCGACATCACGCTGCGCGCGCTTGATATCCTTGCGGCGGCCGATGTGCTGGTGGCCGAGGATACGCGCACCCTGCGCCACCTTCTGGAGATCCACGGCGTCGCCCTTTCCGGTCGACCCCTGATCGCGCACCACGACCACAGCGGCGAGGCGTCCTTGCGCGGGTTGTTGGCGCTTCTGGCCGAGGGCAAGAGCATGGCCTATGCCTCCGAGGCGGGGACGCCCTTGATCTCGGACCCGGGGTTCGAACTGGCCCGGGCCGTCGCGGCCGCGGGGCTGCCGATCTCGGCCGCGCCGGGCCCCTGCGCGGCCATCTGCGCGCTGACGCTGTCGGGATTGCCGTCGGACCGGTTCCTGTTTGCGGGCTTCCCCCCGGCGGCCTCGGCGGCGCGCAAGACCTTCCTGACCGAAGTCGCCCCGATCCCGGCGACGCTGATCCTTTACGAAAGCCCCCGGCGGCTGGCACCGCTTCTGACCGACATGGCGCGGATTCTGGGGCCAGAGCGGCAGGCCGCGATCTGCCGGGAGCTGACGAAGAAGTTCGAAGACGTGACGCGCGGCACGCTTGGTACGCTCGCCGAGGCGTATGAGACAGAGATCGTCAAGGGCGAGGTCGTGGTGCTGGTCGACCGCAGCACGATCGTTGCACCAGGCGCGGAAGATCTTGCAATGGCGCTGCGCGAAGCGCTGCAGACGATGAGCGTTAAGGATGCAGTAGGATTCGTGTCGCATAATCTGGGGATACCGCGCAAACTGGTCTACAAGACTGCACTGGACGTGGATCGGGATTAGGCTTTCCTGGGGGTGTCATGGCATTCGACTTCGTACCTGACGCCATCATCCGGGGCCGGTCGGATCGGGGCCGGTCCAATTTCCATGCAGGGAAAGCGGCAGAAGATGCGGTGGCACTTCACTATGAACGACAGGGTGTGACGATCTGCGCCAGACGGTGGCGCGGTCACTGCGGGGAAATCGATCTGGTCGGCCGCCTTGGCGGCAACGTGATCGTGATCGAAGTCAAGCAAAGCCAGACCCACGATCTTGCGGCGTCGCATGTGCTGCCCGGACAGATCGGGCGCATCTTTGCCACGGCGGAAGAATTCCTTGCCGGGGAACCGATGGGCACCGACCTTCGGATCGACCTCGCGCTGGTCGACGGGCAGGGGCGGATCGACGTTCTGGAAAACGCCTTCGCCTGACGAATTGCATCTTTGCCTGCGATGGGTCATCACTCCACCCATATCGGGCGGGAGATGCGGATGTCCTTGAAAGTCGCCTTGCAGATGGACCCGATCGGATCGGTGAACATCAACGCCGATTCGACGTTTCGCATCGCGCTCGAGGCGCAGGCGCGCGGGCATTCGCTGTTTCATTACACCCCGGATCGATTGGCCTTCGTCGAAGGCCGGGTCATCGCGCGCGGCTGGCCGGTCGAGCTGCGGCGCGAGGTTGGCAATCCTGTCAGCTTCGGTGCCGAGGCCGAGATTGATTTGGCCGAGATGGATGTCGTCTGGCTGCGGCAGGACCCGCCGTTCGACATGGGGTATATCACCTCGACGCATCTTCTCGACCTGATCCATCCCCGGACGCTGGTGGTGAACGACCCGTTCTGGGTGCGGAACTTTCCGGAAAAACTGCTCGTTCTGCGCTTTCCCGATCTGACCCCGCCGACCGTGATTGCGCGGGATCTTGCGACCATCCGGGCGTTCAAGGCGAAGCATGGCGACATCATCCTGAAGCCGCTTTACGGCAACGGCGGCGCCGGGGTGTTCCGGCTGGACGCGGGCGATCGCAATCTGGCGTCGCTGCATGAGGTGTTCATGGGGCTGAACCGTGAGCCGTTGATCGTGCAGAAATTCCTGCCTGCGGTGGAGA
>NCDS01000099.1 GCA_002280315.1 Rhodobacterales bacterium 32-66-7
CCGCATCCGCGCCGAGATGGAGGCTGCCTATCGCAAGGCGGCTGAAACCGGCGAACCGCGCTGCATCCTGCTGCGCGGTGGCGACTTTCTGTTGCCGAAAGCACCGCAGCTTTTGATGAACCGGATGCTGCTGTCCAAGGTTGCCAAGAACCGGATCACCACGCTGGGCGACCCGGACGCGCAGCACGCCTATGCTTATCTGCCCGACATGGCACGTGCGGCGGTCGGTCTGATCGAACGCGGCGACGCGCTGCCCGCCTATGCCGATATCCCCTTTGCCGGGCATGCGTTCAGCGTCAATGACCTTGCCAGCCTTGTCGCTCGGCTGACCGGACGCAAGATGCAGGTGGCGCGGTATCCTGTCTGGCTCTTCACCCTTCTCGCCCCGTTCTGGGAACTGGCGCGGGAGTTTCGTGAGATGCTGTATCTCAACAGCCATCCGCACTGGCTGGACCCCGCCTCGCTGCGCCATTGGCTGCCCGACCACAAGGATACGCCGCTGGATCAGGTTATCGCGGCGCATCTGGCCGCGCGCGGGGTTCAGGGCAAGGCAATGTCGACCCAGACCGGATAATGCCGTGAGGCGAGGATCAGGTCGGCGGCAAGCGGGTCATCGGCGGGTGGCCACATGACCCCCGCCGCCACCACCCGCACGTCGGCTGAGGGCAGCACGTAATCCAGCCGCAGCCCGCCGATTTCGGGGAAAAGTGCCGTATCAAGCGCCGGGGGGCCGACATGGCCCGGCTCCTTCCGCCCATGGGTGCCTTGAGGGGCAGGGTCCTGCAGCGATGGATGGGCAAGGAGAGCCGTGATCCCGTCCCGCAACCCGTCGCCATCGGCGGGGTCCAGATTGGCGTCACCAAGCAGAACGAAGGGCGCGTCGGGCGGCGCCATCGGCAGCGCGCCGTCAAGGTACTGGCGCCAGAAGTCGGCCTCATCATGGTTGCGCTTGCCGTTCCGGTCCTCGGGCCCGTCGAACACCGGCGGGGTGGCGTGCCAGGCGAGCAGATGGAGCGGACCCGCCCCCGTCACCACCGGCAGGTCCCAGAAGCCGGTGCTGGCCAGGCGCTGCACGTCCCAAAGACCGGGCTCCGTCCCCTCGGGCCGCAGCGCGCCGGGCAGGTCGCGCCAGAGATAGCCGGAAAAGTCGCGCGCAGCCCCGGTGTCCAGCGGCAGGCGCGACAGCACCGCCATCCCGCCCTGCCCGGAGAACAGACCGTAGCCTTGCGCATCGCGCGGATCGCCCAGCCGTCCGTTCCTGTCGACATCAAACCCGGTTTGCTCGCCCGTGTTCGGCCGGAAGGCGAAACGATGGGGATAGACCGCGCCTTTGGCCGCCAACCGATCGGCCAGAAGACCCAGCGCGACGCCGCCAAGGTCATAGTCGAACCCGGTCAGCAGCACGATATCGGCGTCAAGCGTGACAAGGCCCTGGACCACTGCCGTGACCTGCGGGTCTTCCCCCTTGGTCAGGTCGCGCGCCAGAAGGCCGGGGCCGGTGCGGTCAAGCTCCACGTTCCAGGTGGCGATGCGCAAGGTCTCGGCATGGCCCGCGCCGGCCAGCACCAGACAAACACCCAGCGCCGCCCGGATCAGGGCCGGCCCCCGACATCCTTGGCGCGGCGGTCGGCGGCGTCTTCGGCGGCCTCGGCAGCCTCGTCCGCGATCTTCCGGGCGCGCTTGACCCGGACCATGTCGGCAATCCGTGCCATCGCCACGCCGCGCATCAAAAGGCCGGCGGGCAGGAAGGCCCAGGCGGCCATCGTCCAGACCAGAGTCTGCGACGAGGTCAGCGCATCAGGCGGCAGGCCGACGGTGAAGATCGAAATCAGCGCCGGGATCAGAAACGGCAGCAGAAACCCAAGCCCCAGGTTGACGCGCGAGTCCCGCTCAAGCCGGTCGACGACATCGCCACCGGCGGTCGGCTCGAACGTGGGCAGGTTCACCCAGACGTTGAACGCGCTTTTGGTCGAGGGCCACCCCTCCAGCTTCAGGACGATGACGAACACCGCCAGGGACAGCAGCGACAAGAGATACGCCGTCCCCGCTGCTGCGCGCAGATCGGCAATCTGGTCCGGCGTGGCGCTGGCGTTGACCATCAACGTCGCCAGCCGCACCGGCGAATAGGGAAAATCCAGCGCCGCGCCGATGGCATCGCCCAGGGCGCGGAACAGCAGGGTCACGGTGGTCGACGAGGCGCGGTCGGCCACGATCACCGACAGAAACAGCACGATGGCCAGCAGCATGAGGTACCTGATGCGGTTGAAGGGCGCACCATCGCGAAACTCCACCAGGCTGGGGTAGACGGCGTTGTATTCGAAGAACACCAGCGTCCCGGCAAAAAGGGCGACCAGCGCCACGATCTGCTTGGTGTCGGTGCCGATCCCGGGCAACACGACCGAGGGCAAGACCACCAGAACCATCACCAGAAGCGCGCGCACCGCAGCCCCGGTCGCCCGGACAAACCAGGTCCGGGCCGAGCCTTCGATGGCCGCCACGACCCGAAGCTTCAGCCGCTCACCCGCGAGGTCGCGCATCCGCGCAAACAGTCCGCCAGTCTTGTCCAATCCGCACTCGCCTTTGCTGGGCCGATACCGGGTGATGAAACCGGAACTTTGCGACAATTTGAGGGTGACGCTTTGGTTTCCCTGCTGTGGCCCAGTTACTGCGATATCCCGTTCGCCTCCGCCAGGGTGCTGGCGACGATGTCGTACCATTCGCCGGTTTCGCGCATTTCGGCGAGACCCCGGTTCAGCATCTCCAGATACTCGATCCCGCGCGCGTTCGTGACATGGGTCGCGAAATGCAGCGAGGCGATCTTGATCAGATAGGGGTTCTGCACGATGTCACCCACCAGATCACCACGCTCGATCGAATCGACGGCGCTTTCGACCTCGATCGACATGACGTCCGCCTCGCCTGCGATCAGCGCCTTTACGCAGCCGTCGGCGTCCAGGGGCTGGACATAGGTCACTGCGGGCGGCGACAGGCCCTCAACCTCCAGATCGGCGGTGGCCCAGCCGTCGGGACGGCAAAGCCGCGAACCGGCAAGGTCGGCGAAGCTGCGAACCTCGGCGTAAGGGTTGTCGGGCAGGGAATAGAGGCCGTAAACCACCTCGTAGACCGGGTCCGAAAGCCGAACCTCGGTGCAGCGGCGGACCATGTCGGGCGACAGAAGGTCCATCTTGGTGCAATCGATGCCATCCCAGCCGATCGACAGGTCGAACGCCTTCGACGGCAGAAGCACCTCAAGATGCGAGCCCCAGTCGTCCACCCAATCGAGCCGGGTTTCCCGGTTGTTGCCGCCCCGGGTGAAGGCGACAAGACCAAGCCGCGTCAGGATGCCGCCGTCCTTGAGCCGGGTATCGGTGAAGGGAAACCAGCCATCCCCCGCGACCAGCCGGATCGTCGGCAGATATTCCCGGTTGTCGCGGACCGTCTCCTCGAACCGTTCGGTTTCGCGTTCGGTGATGCTGTTCAACTCCTGATCCGGGCGCAGGCTGCCGTCAAGGCAGGGCAGGATCAGCGTCGTCCCCGGTGGCAGCGCGTTGGGCGAGGCCGAGATCACCTCACGGTTGGCGTTGAAGATCTGCTGGTAGTCGAACGTCCCGTAAGCCGTGTTCGAGATCGAGCCGAGCGTATCGCCCTCGACCACGGTATAGGTGGTGCAGGCCTCTTGCGCATGGGCCGTCGGGGCCAGGAGACAGAGCACCGATAGTGCCAACCTCAGGCTTCTGCACTGCATCGTAACCCTCCCGCGAATCACCCGTTGCAGCACATCATATGATGATAACGCCATATGGTCGGGTCACAACGACGCGGCTTTCGCTGCGGTGTGGCCAGCCTCACGCCCAGGGGCGGGTCGTCGCCGCCCGCGCCTCATACGCGTCGATCGAGGCGGCCTTTTCCAGCGTCAGGCCGATGTCGTCCAGCCCGTGCAACAGGCAGTGCTTCTTGAAAGCGTCAACCTCGAACGCGAAGACCACGCCATCCGCGGCGGTAACGGTCTGGTTGGCAAGATCAACGCTGATCCGGGCGTTTTCGCCCTTCTTGGCGTCGTCCATCAGATGGGCGACCGCTTCGGGCGGCAGGACCACCGGCAGGATGCCGTTCTTGAAGCAGTTGTTGTAGAAGATGTCGGCAAAGCTGGTCGAGATCACGCAGCGGATGCCGAAATCCAGCAGCGCCCAGGGCGCGTGTTCGCGGCTGGAGCCGCAGCCGAAGTTGTCCCCGGCCACGATGATCTCGGCCCGGCGCCAGGCGGGCTGGTTCAGCACGAACTCCGGGATCTCGGCGCCGTCCTGGGTATAGCGCATCTCGTCGAACAGGTTCTTGCCAAGGCCGGTGCGGGCGATGGTCTTCAGGAACTGCTTGGGGATGATCATGTCGGTGTCGATGTTGACCAGGGGCATCGGGGCGGCAATGCCGGTCAGGGTGGTGAAGGGGGTCATGCGGGGTCTCCTTGTCAGCTTCGGATAATCCATCCCCCGCGCCGCAGCAACCATCACCCGGGGGTGTGGCTGCCCTTCGGGGTGGAGCCGTGGTACCGGGCGCGCATCGCCATCCCCGCCTCGGTCGTGATCGCCGGGGTCGGCGCGTGGTGGACGTTCGAGCGGGTGTTTCTTTAGGCCCGGAGAGCCGGGGGTTTCACACCCCCCCAGACCATTGGTTTCTTGAACCAATGGCGAAACCAATGGTCTACCCGTGGGATATTTTTTGCAGAAAGGAATGTCAGGCGATTACGGACATTTCGAGGCCAGTTGCGTCTTTGGAGGGGGATGGTGGAAGGGTGATGTGTCGGCCTGCGCAGAAGCGGTTTGCCGACCACCACAGGGCGGCGGAATCGAGGATGTCATCGTCGGCCATCTTGCCCTTGATCCGGGCGGACAGGAGCGCGGTGGCGGGCAGGCCTTGCCTTTCAAGCAGCAACACCCGGTCGGCCTGACCTTCGGGCCGCCGTTTGCGGGACAGGACGGGCGCGCCGGACATGGCGGCGAAGGACACCTCCGGGTGGCCTTCGCGCAGGCGGGACTGGCCCAGGGTTCGGACCAGGGCATCGATCTCTCGCATCTTCGGAAAGAGCATGAAGGTCTGTTTCGGCAGGCGTTTGCCCAGGGCCTGTTCGTTCACGAAGCTTGCGTCGAAGTAGACCTGTTCCGACAGGGCCATCCGGCAGGGCGTCGGGAAGACCGAGCTTGCCTTGCCCTTCAACGCCGCGCGCATCGCCGGTTCGACATCGCGCGATGCAGGGCCGGAGGCAAAGCCGATCGGCATGTCGATCAGCCCGAAGTCGACGGTTTGAAGGAAGGCGGCGAGGTCGGTGATGTGGTGGAGCCGGGCCGAGGCGGCGCTCTCTGCCATCGCCACCGTTGCAACCCAGCCGGTCGGGCAGCCGTCGATCCCGGCGAGGAGCATGGTCAGACCATCAGCTCGCGCACATCGGTCAGGTGCCCGGTGATCGCCGCCGCTGCCGCCATCGCGGGGGACATGAGGTGCGTGCGCCCGCCCCGGCCCTGACGGCCCTCGAAGTTGCGGTTCGAGGTCGCGGCGCAGCGTTCGCCGGGGGCAAGCTGGTCCGGGTTCATCGCCAGGCACATGGAGCAGCCCGCAAGCCGCCATTCGAACCCGGCGTCGAGGAAGATCTGGGCCAGCCCCTCCTCCTCGGCCTGGGCACGAACCAGACCGGAGCCGGGGACGACCATCGCGCGCTTCACCTTGATCTTGTGGCCTTTCAGGATCGCCGCTGCCGCCCGCAGATCCTCGATCCGGCCGTTGGTGCAAGAGCCGATGAAGACGGTGTCGATGGCGATGTCGGTCAGTTTCTGGCCCGCCGTGAGCCCCATGTAGTCAAGCGAGCGTTGCGCCGCCTCCACCTTGCCGCCGGTGAAGGTTTCGGGGGCGGGGACCATGCCGGTGATCGGCAGCACGTCTTCGGGCGAGGTGCCCCAGGTGACGACGGGGGCGATGTCTTCGCCCCGGATCGTCACGACCTTGTCGAAATGCGCGCCTTCGTCGGTGAAAAGGGTCTTCCAATAGGCCAGCGCGGCCTCCCACGTGGCACCTTTCGGCGCGTGGGGGCGGCCAATGCAATAGGCGTAGGTTTTTTCATCCGGCGCGATAAGGCCCGCGCGGGCGCCGCCTTCGATGGCCATGTTGCAGACGGTCATCCGGCCTTCCATCGACAGCTCGCGGATCGCCTGGCCGCAGTATTCGATGACATGGCCGGTGCCGCCGGCGGTGCCGGTTTCCCCGATCACCGACAGGGTGATGTCCTTGGCGGTGACACCGGGGCGCAGGCTGCCAGTGATCTCCACCTTCATGTTGCGGCCCTTGCGCTGGATCAGCGTCTGGGTCGCAAGCACATGTTCAACCTCGGACGTGCCGATCCCGTGGGCGAGCGCGCCGAACGCGCCATGCGTCGCGGTGTGGCTGTCGCCGCAAACCACGGTCATGCCGGGCAAGGTCCAGCCCTGTTCCGGCCCGACGATGTGGACGATGCCCTGGCGGATGTCGGACACCGGGTAGTAGTTGATCCCGAAATCACGGGCGTTCTTGTCGAGTGCGGCCACCTGGATCCGGCTGTCTTCGGTCATCGTCGCGGCATTGGCGCGGTCAAGCGTGGTCGGCACATTGTGGTCCGGCACCGCGATGGTCTTGTCCGGCGCGCGGACACGGCGACCGGTCATCCGCAGGCCTTCGAAGGCCTGGGGGCTGGTGACCTCATGCACCAGATGGCGGTCGATATAGAGCAGGCAGGTGCCGTCGTCGGCCTGGTGGACGACGTGGTCGTCCCAGATCTTGTCGTAAAGCGTACGAGGGGCGGTCATGGCGCGGACCTTGTGGTTCGGGGTGGCTGAAAAGGCGGCGTCGGGGCAAGAGCGCGTCAGGCGCGGGCGAGGACCGAACGGGTCATGCCGAAAAACCGGGCCGGAAGCCGCGCGTGATCGGAAATGTCGAAGTAGATGAAGCCTTGCATGGCGGCGATATACGCTTGAATCCGCGGTCGGGCAAGTTGCCGTGATGCGGGGGTTGATACGGATCAGGAACCAAACCCGCCGCCTTTGGTTGAGATTGCCGGTCGCCGATGCTAACCTTGGCAGAGGCAGGGTGATCCTACCCCGCATTCCCACGTTGGAGGACCCTGTCCTGACGCATTCTGACCCTGTTACCGGCCTGCCGACCGGCCCGCGCCCTGCCCCTGCGGCGACCGAGGCGGAGGCCACGTCCGAGGCTTTGCTCGCCCTTGTCCTGAAATCGGTCGATGACGACAAGGCCGAGGAGATCGTCCAGATCGACCTGCGCGGCAAGTCGGATGTGGCAGATTACATGGTCATC
>NCDS01000100.1 GCA_002280315.1 Rhodobacterales bacterium 32-66-7
CGGATATCGCCCTGGGTGACGCTGATCCTTGGCCCCCCCTCGGCGCTGCCATCATGAAGGAGATAGGCAAACGTGCGTCCCGTAGGCTCGCAGCGCGGGGTACCAGTCTGATCCGGCCCACCGACCAACCCGCCCGGATCGACCAGCCCCGCCATCCGCATTTCGGCCACCGCCTCGATGATGCCCGAGCCGCAGATGCCGGTGACGCCGGTGGTGGCAGTCGCTTCGGCAAAGCCGGGATCGTCGGACCAAAGGTCAGACCCGATGACGCGGAAGCGGGGTTCCTTGGTCACGGGGTCGATCTCCACCCGCTCGATCGCGCCGGGTGCGGCGCGCTGGCCGCTGGAGATCTGAGCGCCTTCAAACGCCGGACCGGTGGGGGAAGAGCAGGCAAGGACGCGGGTCTGGTTGCCCAGAAGGATCTCGGCATTGGTGCCGACATCGACGATCAGCACCATGTCTTTGGAATTCTGCGGTTCTTCCGCAAGGGCCACGGCCGCAGCATCTGCGCCGACATGCCCCGCGATGCAGGGTAGAAGGTAAACCCGGGCCGACCGGTTCAAGGCACCAAGATCCAGCGCCTGCGCGTCAACCGTCAGGCTGCCCGAGGTGGCCAGCGCGAACGGGGCCTGCCCAAGCTCCACCGGGTCGATCCCCAGCAGCAGATGGTGCATCACCGGGTTGCAGACCACGACCATCTCGTAGATCGAGGCGGGCGGCACCGCAGCCTCTTCGGCAATCGCAAGGGAAAGGGTGTTGATCGCCTCGCGCACGGCGCGGGTCATCTCGACATCGCCGCCGGGGTTCATCATCGCATAGCTGACCCGGCTCATCAGGTCCTCGCCAAAGCGGATCTGCGGGTTCATCACACCCGAGGAGGCAAGGACCTTCCCATCCGACAGATCGCAAAGATGCGCCGCGATGGTGGTGGAGCCGAGGTCGACCGCCAACCCCAGCAGGGGGCCGTCGTGAAAGCCGGGGAAGATGTCCAGAATGCGGGTGGCCGTGTCGTGGTTGCCCTTGTGAAGGACGACCGTCACCTTCCAGTCCCCCTTGCGCAGAACGGGCTGCAGACGGCGCAGGACGGAAAGATCAGCCTCCACCCTCTCCACCTGCCACTGGTCGGCCCGCGCGCGGGACAGGCGTTCGAAATCGCCGGTCGGCTCATGCATGTCAGGCTCGGCCACCTCGACATAGACGGCGCGGGTGGCGGGATCCATCGCCATGACCCGGTCGCTGGCCGACTTGCGGATCACCTGCTTGTGGACCTGGCTTTCCGGCGGCACGTCGATCACGACATCGCCCAGCACCTGCGCCTGACAGCCAAGGCGGCGGCCATCGATCAACCCACGGACGCGCTTGTAGCGCTCCTCAACCGTGTTCCATTCACTGAGGGCATCGGCCGCGACCGTGACGCCATGCTTGGAGAACTCCCCATAGCCGGGGGTGATCTGGCAGCGCGAGCAGATGCCGCGCCCGCCGCAGACCGAATCAAGGTCGACGCCAAGCTGCCGCGCCGCCGACAGAACCGGCGTGCCCAACGGAAACTGCCCCCGCTTGCCCGAGGGGGTGAAGATCACAAGTGCATCATCGGTCATGCTGGTCGCGCCCGCTTCTTCTGGTTGAAGCTGTTCTAAACCGTGCCCCGGCCATGGCAATGCTGGTTTGCGGCAGATGCCGCCGGTATTCCGGCATCAACCATCGCGAGGGCAGGGGACACGGCGTTGCCACCGGCTGACTGCGGGAATTGGCGCAGGCCAAATTTCTTCGAAGAAATTTGCAAAATCCTTCGAAGGATTTTGGTCCTGGCCCGGCCTCCCCTCCGACAGGCGTTGACGGCGCGACCCTGGCCCACTACCTCGCCCCCATGGCACGCGCACCGCTCCTCCAGCTTTCCGGCATCTCGCTGACCTTCGGCGGCAATCCCCTGTTCGACGGGCTGACGCTGGTCGTCCAGCCGGGCGACCGGGTCGCGCTGGTACCGAGGTGGATCGCGGCAACCGCACCGTGCCGCCGGGCATCACCGTCGGTTACATGGAGCAGGACCCCGACCTTTCGGGCTACGCGACGCTGGGGGATTTCGCCGCCTCCAACCTGCCCGAGGGGATGGACTACAAGCTTGCCGTCGTGGCCGAGGGGTTGAAATTCAACCCTGACATGGCCGTCGCGACCGCCTCGGGCGGCGAACGCAGGCGCGCGGCCTTGGCGAAGCTTCTGGCCGAAGAGCCGGAGTTGATGCTGCTGGACGAGCCGACCAACCACCTTGATATCCAGGCCATCGAATGGCTGGAGGCGGAACTGTCCCAGACCCGCACCGCATTCGTCCTGATCAGCCACGACCGCGCCTTCCTGCGCGCCTTGACCCGCGCCACGCTTTGGGTCGACCGGGGTGAGGTCCGCAGGCGCGAGTCCGGCTTCGACGGGTTCGAGGAATGGCGCGAAACCGTCTGGGCCGAGGAGGATGAGGCCCGCCACAAGCTTGACCGCAAGATCAAGGCCGAGGCGAAATGGGCGGTTGAAGGGATATCCGCCCGCAGGAAGCGCAACCAGGGCCGGGTCCGGGCGTTGCAGGTGCTGCGGGCGGAGCGGTCCTCGCAGATAAGACGGCAGGGGACGGCGGCGCTTGCGCTTGAAAGCGGGCCGGTGTCCGGCAAGAAGGTGATCGAGGCGAAGGGCATCGCCAAAGCCTTCGGCGACAAGGTGCTGATCCGCGATTTCGACCTGCGCATCCTGCGCGGCGACCGGGTGGCGTTCGTCGGGCCGAACGGGGTGGGCAAGACCACCCTCCTGAAGCTGCTGACGGGTGAGCTTGCCCCCGATACCGGCAGCGTCAGCCTTGGCACCAATCTTGAGATTGCGGTCTTCGATCAGGCCCGCGCGCGGCTGGATGCCGAGGCGACGCTGTGGGACAACCTGACCGGCGATCCCCTGATGCGGGTCTCTGGCGCGGCGGATCAGGTGATGGTGCGGGGGCAGCCGAAGCATGTGGTCGCTTACCTGAAGGATTTCCTGTTCGATGAGGCGCAGGCCCGTGCCCCGGTCCGCAGTCTGTCGGGGGGTGAGAAGGCGCGGCTTCTCCTGGCCAAGCTGATGGCGCAGCCGTCGAACCTGTTGATCCTGGACGAGCCGACCAATGATCTTGATGTCGAAACGCTGGACCTCCTCCAGGACATCCTGGGCGATTATGACGGCACGGTCCTTCTCGTCAGCCACGACCGGGATTTCATCGACCGGATCGCCACCGCCACCGTGGCGCTGGAAGGGCAGGGGAGGGCCACCGCCTATCCCGGCGGCTGGTCCGATTACGCGGCGCAACGCGGTCAGCCCGTGGCCGAGCCTGCGTCTCCGGCGGGATCAAGCCGTCCGGTCGCCGCGAAGGGTGAAGCTGCCCGACCGTCCGGCCTGTCCTTTACCGAAAGAAAGCGCCTCGACGATTTGCCGAACCAGATTGCAAGGCTTGAGGCCGAGATTGCCAAGCTTGCGACGCTGCTTGCCGATGCCGATCTTTTCGCCCGCGACCCGGCCAGGTTCCGCAAGGCGAGCGCGGCGATGGCCGATCGCCAGGCCGCACTGGCCGAGGCTGAGGCTTCCTGGCTTGACCTTGCCGAGCGCGCTTGACCCTACTTCGGCAACACCAGGCCAGCGCCCGATCCTACCATTTGCCGCTGGCCCCGCCGCCTGACGAACTGCCGCCCGAATCGCCTCCGGACCCGCTGCCCATCTGCGATTGATGCGGGGTTTCGCTGTCGCTCACCACCCCGATCACATAGGACTTGCGGTCGATGAAGCCGCAGCTTGTGCAGGTCATGTGCATGATGCCGGTGCCGGTCGCGGTCCGCGTCGGCTGTTCGATCACCTCATAGGTGCGGTTCAGCGTCAGCTCGGCACATCGCGGGCAGGTGCGGCGCTTGCGGCGGGACCGGCGTATTGCAAAGATGATCAGCGCCATCAGCCCGCCGGCACCGTAAATCACCCAGTTGCCCGTGGGTGGCTCCGCCTCGACAAACCCGTCGTTCAGATCGACATCGCGCCCCTCGATGAAGGGCAGGACCAGGTTCTGCCGCGCCGAGGTGACGCCGGCTGCAATCCCTTCGACCAGGCGACCTTCGCGAAACTCCGGCAAGACGGCCGAGGTCAGCACCCGCGCCGCGCGGCCATCATAGATCGGATCATAGCCGGAGCCGAGGGCGATCCTTACCTCCCGCGCGTCGGTCACGACCAGCATCAGGATGCCGTCGTTGCGGTCGCTGTCGCCGATGCCCCAGGCGTTGAAAAGCGCGGTGGCATAGTCATCGAGCCGCAATCCCGCACCACCGTAAAGCTCAAGCCTCGGCAGGGTGACGACGACCATCTCGACCCCGGTCTCATCCTGCAGCGTGGCCAGGCTCTGGACCAGCGCCGCTTCGTCGGCAGGGTCAAGGACGCGGGCAAAGTCCGACACCCGGTCCCCCTCGGGGCTGGGCAGGACCTGGGCGAAGGCGGGCAGACTGCCGAGCCAGACCATGGCCGCCAGCACTTTCAGGGCCGCAATTGCCCCGCCACGCACAACTTTACGTTGTATTTTCATGAGCTAAGCAGAGTCCAGACGTCTGAGCCATCACCATCGCAGGTTCGCCGCAACAGTCAAATGCTCAAGCTCGGCGCAGCCGGCAAAGCGCTGACTGCCGCCCGTGACCGGACCGGCAAGGCGACGCCTCGCCCAAGGGTTCGCGTCCTGCGGGTAACTGGGCATGAATGGGGCAGACGGGGAAGCTGCAACCTTTATTCCGCCACCCGGCTTCCTTGCTGCGGCCTAGGTCATTTCTTAACCGATGCGGCATAGAAAAGCGGTCATCCGCAATGAAAGGATCGTCTCATGTCTGTCTCGCGCCGTATGGTTCTCGTCGGGTTCGGCGTCGTTTCTGCAACCCTTGTCACCGGTTGTGTCGGCGGTGGCGGCACGTTCCAGACCACCTATACACCGGTCGCCCCCGACCTCGCGCGCGGCTGGAAGCTGGCCGAGGTGCGGGTGACAGTGCCAAGGACGCTGGTCGTCTCGGAAGCCAAGACGCTTCTGCCCGACGCCGATATCGTCTGGCGCGAAGACCCCGCCGGGGACCGCTACGATCAGGTCGCCACGATCATGGACGCGGCCATCACCCAGGGCGCGCGCGGCCTGTCCGGCAAGCGCCCGGTGATCATCGACGTGACCGTGACCCGATTCCACGCCCTGACCTATGAGGCTGAGTTGCGGGGCGAAAGCTGGGGCGTGCACATCATCGACTTCACCGCAGAGGTCGTCGATGCCAATACCGGGGCGGTGCTTCTGGCCGAAACCCTGATCCGGGCCGAATTGCCCGCCCTTTCGGGGCAGGAGATGAAGGCCGCCCGCGCCAGGGGTGAAACGCAGAAGTCGCAGATCACCGCGCATGTCGCCCGCACCGTCGCAGGCTGGCTGGGGCTTGGTCCCGACAACCGGGGTGAGTTCAGCCGCCGCGGCAATTGAGGCCTTGGCGGCGCGCTGGCCCAAGATTGCTTGCGCGCCGCTCTGCCCTCATGCTAGGCGAATGTGCATGACGACGTGGAACATCCGCATCTGCTGCATTCCCCGCTGACCATCGGTCGCGCGGGCGCTTCGTCATTCCCCTCAGGATGAAAAGCCGGTCCCGCGCCGGGTGACTGCCGCCTCGCAGGGACGACTGACATGGTGACGCTCCGCCTGACCAACACCAGAACCCGCCGGAAAGAGGATTTCCGGCCGATCGATCCTGCCGATGTCCGCATGTATGTCTGCGGCCCCACCGTCTATGACCGCGCGCATCTTGGCAACGCCCGCCCGGTGGTGGTGTTCGACGTGCTTTACCGCCTGCTCCGCCATGTCTACGGGCCGGAGCATGTCACCTATGTCCGGAACTTCACCGACGTCGACGACAAGATCAACGCCGAGGCGTTGCGGCGTCAGAAGGCAGGGGCACCGGGCACGCTGGAAGCGCTGATCCACCAGCGGACCGAGGAAACCATTGCCTGGTACCACGCCGACATGGACGCGCTTGGCGCGCTGCGACCGTCGATCAAGGGGGTGGTCTCGGAAAAGGCCGCCCCCCGCGCGACCGATTTCGTGGCCCAGATGATCACGATGATCGATGGCCTGATCGACAAGGGCCACGCCTATGCCGCAAACGGCCACGTCCTGTTCCGCGTTCGGTCCTACCAGGATTACGGCAAACTCTCGGGCCGCTCGGTCGACGACATGATCGCCGGGGCCCGGGTGGAGGTGGCCCCTTTCAAGGAGGACCCGATGGACTTTGTCCTCTGGAAACCCTCCTCCGGCGAGGAACCGGGGTGGGACAGCCCCTGGGGTAAAGGCCGCCCCGGCTGGCACATCGAATGTTCCGCCATGGCGCATGAGTTGCTGGGGGAAAGCTTCGACATCCACGGCGGCGGCCTGGACCTGCAGTTCCCCCACCACGAGAACGAGATCGCCCAATCCGCCTGCGCCCACCCCCACGGCGACTTTGCCCGGGTGTGGCTCCACAACGAGATGCTGCAGGTCGAGGGCAAGAAGATGTCCAAGAGCCTGGGGAATTTCTTCACCGTGCGGGATTTGCTGGATCAGGGTATCCCGGGCGAGGTGATCCGGTACGTGTTCCTGATGACGCATTATCGCAGCCCGATGGATTGGACTGCGGAGAAAAGGGTCGTAGCAACGACGAAGCTTGAGGATTACCTCGCCTTAGGGGAGCGCTTTGCAGATCTTGAGAAAGCCAGACAAACCGAACCAGCACCAGAAGTAATCGATGCTCTTGCCGACGATCTCAACACACATCTTGCTATTACCGAACTGGACAAGCTTCTAGGAAATGCGCGCTGGAATGAGCTTGTGGCGACCCTTAATTTTCTGGGTTTGATCCCTTTCAAAGGGTTCGAGGAACGCAGAGCCAAGCTGACTCGCTCCGCAGCAGAACTTACTGGAGTGACTGAGCGGCTTGCCGCGCTCCGCACAGCAGCAATGGCTTCCAAAGACTTCTCCGCCGTCGACGCCCTGAAATCCGCCCTCATCGCTGCAGGCGTCGAAGTCCAAATGTCCAAAGACGGCGTCGAACTCGTTCCCGGCCCCGACTTCGACCCCGCCAAGCTGGAAGCCCTCAAATGACCGCCGGACCTCGCGTCCCGGGCTTGACCCGGGACCTCTCCACACCCCGTGAGGCCCCGGATCAGGTCCGGGGCGGGTATCCCGGGGTCGAAGTCCGAATGTCCAAAGACGGCGACGAACTCGTCCCAGGTCCCGACTTCGACCCCGCCAAGCTGGAGGCCCTCGAATGACCTCCACCACAGAAAAATTTTCGTCCGAAAATTCTTCGGCCCCGCGCGACCGCCTTACCCTCTTCGACACCACCCTCCGCGATGGCCAGCAGACGCAGGGCGTCCAGTTTTCCACCGCCGAAAAGCACTTGATCGCCAAGGCGCTCGACACCCTCGGGATCGACTATATCGAGGGCGGCTGGCCCGGGGCCAACCCGACCGACAGCGACTTCTTCGCAAACCCGCCCGCAACCAAAGCCACGATGACCGCCTTCGGCATGACCCGCCGCGTCGGTCGCTCGGCCGAGAATGACGATGTCCTTGCTGCTGTCCTGAACGCGGGCACCCCTGCCGTCTGCCTGGTCGGCAAGACGCATGATTTCCACGTCACCACCGCCCTCAATGTCACGCTGGAGGAAAACCGCGAGGCCATCGCCACCTCCATCGCCCATGTCACCGCCAGGGGGCGTGAGGCGCTGTTCGATGCCGAGCATTTCTTCGACGGCTACCGCGCCAACCCCGGTTATGCGCTCTCTTGCCTTCACGCAGCGCTTGACGCTGGCGCGCGCTGGATCGTCCTTTGCGACACCAACGGCGGCACCCTTCCGGCCGAGGTGGGTCGCGTCACCCGTGAGGTCATCGCCCTTGGCATCCCCGGCGACCGCCTTGGCATCCATTGCCACGACGATACCGGCAACGCGGTCGCCAACTCCCTCGCCGCGGTGGAGGCTGGGGCGCGGCAGATCCAGGGGACGCTCAACGGGCTGGGTGAGCGTTGCGGCAATGCCAACCTTACCACGCTGATCCCGACCCTGTTGCTGAAAGAGCCCTTCGCCAGCCGGTTTGAAACCGGGGTCAGCTGGGCGGCGCTTTCAGGCCTTCTGAAAACCAGCCGGATGCTGGACGACATCCTGAACCGGGTGCCCCTCCGCGCCGCGCCCTATGTCGGGGCGAGTGCCTTTGCCCACAAGGCGGGGCTCCATGCGAGTGCGATCCTGAAGGACCCCACGACCTACGAACACATCGACCCCGCGCTTGTCGGCAACGACCGCGTCATCCCGATGTCGAACCAGGCGGGCCAGTCGAACCTGCGCGCGCGGCTGGCGGCGGCGGGGATCACCGTCGATCCGAAAGACCCGCGCCTGGGCCGGATCATCGAGGTGGTGAAGGAGCGTGAGGATCAGGGCTATGCCTATGACGGCGCGCAGGCGTCGTTCGAGCTGGTCGCCCGGCGCGAGCTTGGCCTCTGCCCGGTGTTCTTCGAGGTCAAGCGCTACCGGGTGACGGTGGAGCGTAGGAAGAACAAGTACGACCGCATGGTCAGCCTGTCGGAGGCTGTGGTGGTGGTGAAAATCGGGGACACCAAGATGATGTCGGTCAGCGACAGCATGGACGAAGCCGGGTCCGACCGGGGACCGGTCAACGCGCTGGCGAAGGCGCTTGCCAAGGACCTCGGCCCGTATCAGGCCTGCATCGATGACATGAAGCTCGTCGACTTCAAGGTCCGCATCACCAATGGCGGGACCGAGGCGGTGACCCGGGTCATCATCGACAGCGAGGACGGGCAGGGCAGGCGCTGGTCCACCGTCGGGGTCAGCGCGAACATCGTCGATGCCTCGTTCGAGGCGCTGCTGGATGCGATCCAGTGGAAGCTGATCCGCGATATCGGGGTGCCGCAAGAGGCCAAGACATGACCATCGCCGGATGTGCGGCGCTGGTGGAACGCGGTGACCCGGACCGGTTTCTGGCGGTGATGGCCGCGCCGGTGGCCGCAAGGGCGAGCCTTCTGCCGCTTTACGCCTTCAACCTTGAAGTTGCCCGCGCCCCCTGGGTGACGGAGGAACCGCTCATCGCCGAGATGCGGCTCCACCCCTATTTTAAATAAAGTCATTGGGGATATTTCTGATTTTAACCTAGTTGAGTATTCTTGGTTATTAAGTTTTGTATTCAGGTATAGGGTGCTATTAATAAGAACTAAATAC
>NCDS01000101.1 GCA_002280315.1 Rhodobacterales bacterium 32-66-7
GGCCTCGGCCGGGGTTTCGGCGCTGAGGTAAAGTTCGGAGGCCAGGCGCTGATCGAGCCAGCCGGTAAAGGTGCTGCGAAAGCTTGCGACCATCGTGCCGACCCCGATATTGGCAGAAAGCGCGAGGAGAAGCGCCATCAAGGCCAGCGACAGGCCGGGCAGTTGCTGGCGGGCGTCGGCCCAGAACCACTCCGCCACTGCACCTCGGGCGCGGGACCCGGCGAGGGCAAGCGCGCGCGCCAGAAGCGGCGGGAGGAGGAGCGCCGCCCCAAGCAATAGCCCCGCAAGGACCGCAAACCCCGCCCACAGGCCGCCGCCAGACGCCAGCGCCACCCCGGCCAGCACCAGAAGCCCAAGCCCCGCCCCCGCCTGCCAGCCCCGCGCGCGACCGGAGGCCACGGCCCAGGCCCGCGCCTCGGCACTGGCAAGGGGCGGCATCCGCCAGACCTGGATCAGCCCTTGCCCCGCCGCGACCAGCGTGCCGAGAACCGCCATGCCAAGCCCGGCGATGACCCAGGAGGGCCGAAGGGACAGGCTGCCGGGAACCGCAGCGCCGTAAAGCCCTCCCAGGGTCGCCGCCACATCGGGAAGGAGCGCCGCTGCCACCAGATAACCAAGGCCCACCCCGGCAAGCCCGGCGATCAGCGCAAAGCCCAGCATCTCGACCAGCACCAGCGCGGCGAGGCTCTGGGCCGAAAGCCCGACCGCGCGCAGGGTGCGGAACATCGGGCGGCGCTGTTCGAACGCAAGGCCGATGGCGGCATGAACGATGAAGATGCCGACCGCAAAGGCAAGGAAGCCGAAGGCGGTCAGGTTGAGGTGAAAGCTGTCGGTCAACCGGGTGATGCCCTGGTCCGGGGCCGCCAATTGCAGTTCGAACCCGGCGGGGGGCGGGCCGGGCAGCGCACGCTCGGGATCAAGAAGGAGGGCGGTGATCTGCCCCCTGGTTCCCAAAAGCCGCTCTGCCACACCGATATCGGCGAGCACGGTCATCGGTGGAAGATCGGCGGCAGGCTCTGGTGCAAGGCCGTTCAGGGGTGCCGGGGGGGTGCCCCGGTCAAGCAGATCCGGGTCGACAAACACCAGTCTCCCGCCCAGAAAGTCGGTCAGGCCCGCGCCTTCTAGCCCCGGCAGTCCAGGAACGGCAGCCCCGCGCGGCAGGGTCAAGGGGTCGATCCCAAGGATGCGAAGCCCGTCCACCCGACCCTCCAGCACCGGCGAGACCGGCCAGCCCGCCCGGCGGAGGCTGGCGAATTCTTCAACGCTCAACGTGCCATCCTTGGGCACCAGACGGTCAAGCTGATCCTGCCCCAGCACGCCCGCTGCCCGGTCATAGGCGGCCCGCGCCTCGGCATTGATTGCTTGCACGCCGGACCAGAGACCGGTCGCCAGCGCAAGGCCAAGGACCAGCATCGCCAGTTGCAAGGGGTGCCGAAGCCAATGCGACAGAAGCACCATCAGCGCGGTTCGGATCATTCCGGCACCGCCAACTGCCCGGCGCGCAGATGCAACCGCCGGTCAAGGCGCGCCGCCAGCCGGGCGGAATGGGTGACCATCAACAGGCTCGCCCCGGACTTGGTGACAAGGTCCAGCATCAGCGTCAGGACGGCATCCCCCGTCGCCTCATCCAGGTTGCCGGTCGGCTCATCGGCCAGGATCAGGCCGGGACGCGCGGCAAGGGCGCGGCCGATCGCCACGCGCTGCTGCTGGCCCCCCGAAAGCTGCTCCGGGTAGCGGCGAAGAAGCGGGGCTAGGCCCAGCGCCTCGGCCAGGGCCCTGGACCAGTCGCGGTCATGCCGTCCGGCCAGCCGCGCCTGAAACGCCAGGTTTGCCGCCACGTCCAGCGAAGGGATCAGGTTGAACTGCTGAAACACCAGCCCGATCCGCTCCCGCCGGACCCGGGCGAGGCCTGCGTCATCAAGACCGGCAAGCGCCTGGCCGGCAACCCGGATCTGACCGCTGTCGGCATGGTCCAGCCCCGCCACCAGATGGAGGAGCGTGCTTTTCCCGCTGCCGGAATCGCCGGTCAGCGCCAGGCTTTCCCCCGCCGCAAGGTCAAGGCTGATGCCCGTCAGCACCGGCACCGGGCCTTCGGCGCTGGCATAGGATTTGGCGACATCTCTGATCGTCAGCACATGCGGTCTCCTGTCTTCGACCCTCTAGCACGGAAGCGAACGCCGTACCCTGCGCGCCCGTGCCGCAGGCGGGTTCCGCGCCCTGGCCTTAGATCGGGCACAGGTCTGGACCTAAGCTCTTTTCGTGGTATCAGTGATAGTGAAGGTTGAACCGGATCGGAAAGGGCGGGCGATGGAAGGCTTCAGCGGATTGAACGATATCGGCGCGGTGATCGAGGCGGACCGCGCCCATGTCTGGCACCACCTCTCGCAGCACAAGCAGTATGAGACGGTCGATCCCCGCGTCATCGTCGAAGGCAAGGGCCTGCGGGTCTGGGACGCCAAGGGAAAGGAGCATATCGACGCGGTCTCGGGCGGGGTCTGGACGGTGAACGTGGGCTACGGGCGCGAAAGCATCGCCAATGCGGTCCGCGACCAGTTGATCAAGATGAACTATTTCGCCGGGGCGGCGGGGTCGATCCCCGGGTCGGTCTTTGCCAAGCGGCTGGTTGAGAAGATGCCGGGGCTTTCACGGGTCTACTATTCCAACTCGGGGTCGGAGGCGAACGAAAAAGTCTACAAGATGGTCCGCCAGATCTCGCACCGCCACCATCAGGGCAAGAAGTGGAAGATCCTGTACCGGGAGCGGGACTACCACGGCACCACCATCGCTGCCCTTGCGAGCGGCGGGCAGAAGCAGCGGAACGCCCAGTACGGGCCGTTCCCGGATGGGTTCGTGGAGGTGCCGCATTGCCTGGAATACCGCAAGCAGTGGGACGTGGAAAACTATGGTGAGCGGGCGGCGGATGCGATCGAGGAGGTGATCCTGCGCGAAGGACCCGATACGATCGGCTGTCTGGTGCTGGAGCCGGTAACGGCAGGCGGCGGCGTGATCGTGCCGCCGCCCGGGTATTGGGAGCGGGTGCAAGAAATTTGCCGGAAGTACGACATCCTGCTGCATATCGACGAGGTGGTCTGCGGGGTGGGGCGCACCGGCGTCTGGTTCGGCTACCAGCACTACGGGGTGAAGCCCGATTTCGTGACCATGGCGAAGGGGGTGGCGTCCGGCTATGCCGCGATTTCCTGCACGGTGACGACCGAGGCGGTGTTCGACCTCTTCAAGGATGACGCTTCCGATCCGATGAGCTATTTCCGCGATATCTCCACCTTCGGCGGCTGCACCGCAGGCCCGGCGGCGGCACTGGAGAACATGCGGATCATCGAGGATGAGGGGCTTCTGGCCAATACGCTCGCCATGGGCGACCGGCTGGTCGGGAACCTGTCGGCTTTGATGGACAAGCACCGGGTCATCGGCGAGGTGCGCGGCAAGGGCCTGTTCTGCGGCGCCGAGCTGGTGGCGGATCGTGCGACCCGCGAACCGGCGGAGGAGAAGAAGGTGCAGGCGGTGGTGGCCGACTGCATGGCACAAGGGGTGATCATCGGGGCCACGAACCGGTCCGTGCCGGGGTTCAACAATACTTTGTGCCTGAGCCCGGCGCTGATCGCGACGGCGGATGATATTGACCAGATCACCGGGGCGATTGATGGGGCGTTGGGGCGGGTGTTTGGGTAGGGCACAAGTCTCATTCTTTCCCGAAGACAGGGGTTTACGGCGACTATCTTATGTAATGGTGACCGTAGATTCTGCATTTTTCGTACGGAGGAAAAATCTTGTGGATAACTTTTGGACTCACTTCCTAGGTTTGCGACAGTGTTCTTGCCTTGTTCCGCCGCAGTTTTTAAGGCAATTAGTCGTAAATCGCTGCTTGCGAATCAAAATCGTTTGATTGTATCCACAGATTTACCCTCCACAACATTTTGTGGAACGCTCTAGATGTGCGTTCAGGGGGTTGACCCACCACTCCAAACTGTATGATTATTGCGATGACAGCCGGAAACGGACGCGCCGCCAATGGTCTTGTACACCACGGCGGCGCTGTGTTCCCGGTCTCCGCAATCCCCAGTCGGGTCGCCGCGGATAGTCGGTCGCAACAACCTGAGCTTAACGCTCAGTGACTCGACTCGTCAAGGCGGCCCGGCACTCACAATCGAAGGAGTGTCTGGATATGGCTGTCCAGCAAGTGCAGATCAAATGCATCAACAAGTCGGACCGTATGAACGCTTGGGAGCGGATAACTCACGTTGGCGGGTTTACTGACCGTCAGTGGAAGATCACGCAAGAACAAGCGATCAAACACATCGAAGCGAGCGAATGGCAGTTTTACGTCACAGTCGGCGGCAAGTCCATCTGGGTGATCGTCGCCGAAAGCAGGTTTGGCAACAAGTACTTAAAGACCCAAGCAGACAATGGGGAAGCGAACAACCTTCTTAGCCTGCCGGAATGCCCGTAGCGGTGCAGAGAATGCCCGGCCCCTGCGCACTTCGTTGGGGCCGGTTCAGTTATTGTTTCCGCCGTTTCTTCACTTGCCTGGAATCATGGCGCTTGCGCCGCCGGGCAGCGCCCGTCCGCCCCCTCGGGCGGGCGCTTTCCAGCGGTTGTCTGCAGAACGTCTTCGGGAGGGGCTGCACCATAAAGCGTCTAGAAGGGATGTTGCTCGCCCGCCCGGCGGACGGGCGCTGCCCTTGGGGTGTGCGGGTGGTGGGCAGAATGCCCACCCTACGGGAGTGCGCGGGGTGGGGGGAGTCGGGGCAGGCCCCGACCTACGGGGTTTCTTGACTTCACCCCTCGTCCGGCGCTTTGATCTGGACTTATCCCGCACCTGATCCTGGCATCACATGGCCACCATCCCGCCCGAAGCCTTCTATCTTTCCCCCGATGCTACCGGCACGCTCCAGCAGCAGATCCGGGGGATGGTGGCGCAAGGCGTGCTTGCCGGGCGGTTTCGGCCGGGGCAGCGGATGCCGTCGTCGCGGGGCCTCGCGGCTCATCTGGGGGTCAGCCGGATCACGGTGACGCTGGCCTATGGTGATCTGGTGGCGTCGGATTACCTCACCTCCTCCGGGCGGTCGGGGTATTTCGTGTCCGAGACGGCCCCGCTCGCGCCAGAGCTTCCCGAGGGGCCGCCGCGCGCCGAGGCGGTGGATTTTCGCGCCCTGACTGGCGGGCGGTTCAGCGGCACCGCGCGGGTGGAGCGGCCGGAGGATTGGGACCGTTATCCCTATCCCTTCATCTACGGGCAGGCGGACCCGACCCTCTTTGACCATCAGAACTGGCGGCAATGCGCCCTTCGCGCGCTGGGCAAGCGGGATTTCGCGGCGCTGACCAGTGACTATTACGACCGCGACGACCCGCTTCTTGTCCAGGAACTGATCCGCACCATCCTGCCCCGGCGCGGGATTGCGGCGCGGGAGGATGAGGTCTTGCTGACCCTTGGCGCGCAGAACGCGCTTTGGATGGTGGCGACGCTTCTCCTGGGTCCCGGGCGGCGGGCAGTGGTGGAAAACCCCGGCTACCCCGGCTGGCGGGCGGTCGTGACCGCCGTCGGGGCCGAGGTGATGGCGGTGGATGTCGACGCGCTGGGCCTGCCGGTGCCGCCGCTTGCCGGGGCGGATGTGGTGTTCGTCACCCCCTCGCACCAATGCCCGACCAACGCGACGATGCCGGTGGAGCGGCGCGTGGCCTTGCTGGAGGCGGCGGAGCGCGAGGGTTTCATCATTGTCGAGGACGATTATGAGTTCGAGATGTCGTTCCTGCATCCCGTCGCCCCGGCGCTGAAGTCGCTCGACCGGGATGGGCGGGTGATCTATGCCGGGTCGTTCTCCAAATCGGTGTTTCCGGGGCTGCGGTTGGGGTATCTCGTCGGCCCGCCGGGGTTCATCGCCGAGGCGCGGGCCCTGCGCGGGTTGATGCTGAAGCACCCGCCGGGGCATATCCAGCGCACGATGGCCTATTTTCTGGGGCTTGGGCATTACGATGCGTTGGTCAACCGGATGAAGGGTGCCTTTCGCCGCCGCCGACAAGCCATGGCCGAGGCGATTGCGGCGGAGGGGCTGGAGGTTGCGGGGCAGGGCGGGTTTGGCGGATCGAGCTTCTGGATGCGCGCGCCGGAGGGGGTGGATACCGAGACGCTGGCGCTGGCCTTGCGGGCCGAGGGCGTGCTGATCGAGCCGGGGCGGGCGTTCTTTGCCGGGGGCGGCCCCGGTAACCTGTACCGGCTGGCCTATTCCTCGATCCCGTTGCCGCGGGTGGCCGAGGGCGTGGCGCGGATCGCGCGGGCGCTGGGCTGAGAAGGCTCGTCGATGACTTCGTCACTCCTCGCGGCGACGACGATGAGGGGGGGGTTCTGGATATAGCGTGGCGGGTTATCTGGCCCTAAGCTACCACCGGTGAGAAGATTAGGGTGCAGGGCAACAGCCCCCCTGCCGCACTGGAGAGACGCGATGAAGATGACCACCGAAGAGGCCTTTGTGAAGGTCCTGCAGCTGCATGGGATCGAGCATGCGTTCGGGATCATCGGCTCGGCCTTCATGCCGATCTCGGACATCTTTCCGAAGGCCGGTATCACCTTCTGGGACTGCGCCCATGAAGGGTCGGGCGGGATGATGGCCGACGGGTTCACCCGCGCGTCGGGGCGGATGTGCATGATGATCGCGCAGAACGGCCCGGGGATCACCAACTTCGTCACGGCGGTGAAGACCGCCTACTGGAACCACACGCCCCTCCTCCTCGTCACGCCGCAGGCGGCGAACAAGACCATCGGGATGGGCGGCTTTCAGGAGGTGGAGCAGATGGCGCTCTTCAAGGACATGGTCTGCTATCAGGAGGAGGTCCGCGACCCCTCCCGCGTGGCGGAGGTTCTGAACCGCTGCATCCTGCAAGCCCGCCGCCAGTCCGCCCCGGCGCAGATCAACATGCCGCGCGATTACTGGACGCAGGTCATCGACATCGCCCTTCCGGCGGTGGTGGAGTTCGAGCGTCCCTCCGGCGGGGATGAGGCGATGGCGCAGGCGGCGGCCCTCTTGTCGCAGGCGCGGTTCCCGGTGATCCTGAACGGTGCCGGTGTGGTTCTGGGCGGGGCCATCCCGGCCTCGATGGCCTTGGCCGAACGGCTGGATGCGCCGGTCTGTGTCGGCTACCAGCACAACGACGCCTTCCCCGGCTCGCATCGCCTTTTTGCCGGGCCGTTGGGGTATAACGGGTCGAAGGCGGCGATGGAGTTGATTGCCGGGGCCGATGTGGTGCTGGCGCTGGGCACC
>NCDS01000102.1 GCA_002280315.1 Rhodobacterales bacterium 32-66-7
CGCCCCACCCCGCGCACCCGGTCCCAGACGATCTTGGGCGTCGCGTAGAACCCGGTGGAGGACAGGCTGACCCGCGCCTGATAGGCCCAGGCCACCACCTGCGCCCACCCGTAAACCTCCCCCGCCACCCGCACCGTGCCATCCTGAAACCGCACCGCAGCGGCCTTCGCCTGATGCTTGTCCGCGATGAACTCCGCCAGACGCCCCCGGATCACCTCTGCCGCCGCCTTCGCCGCCATCCCGTTCAGATCCGTCCCCGAACTGGCCGCCGTGGCACTGGTATTCGGCACCTTTCCCGTATCCGTCGCCGTGATCTTCACCGCGGAGGCGTCAACCCCGAAGACCGAGGCCGTCACCTGCGCCACCTTCTGGAACAGCCCTTGCCCCATCTCCGTCCCGCCATGGTTCAGCGCGATGGAGCCGTCCTGATAGACATGCACCAGCGCCCCCGCCTGATTGAGCCAGGTCAGCGTGAACGAGATCCCGAACTTCACCGGCGTCAGCGCGATCCCCCGCTTCAACACCGGAGACCTCGCGTTCCACGCTGCAATCGCCGCCTTCCGCGCGGCATACTCCGAAGATCGCTCCAGCTCCGCCACCAGCTCATGCCCGATGAAATCCTCCACCGGCATGTGAAAGGGCGTGGTCTGCACCGGTCCGTCCAAGGGCAATTCATGCGATCCAGTCGCGCCAGACGCCCCGCGCGAGGTAACGTCTGCTGCGCCTTCCGAATTCTTCTGTTCGGAAATATCCTCGGGGGGTCCGGGGGGCGACGCGCCCCCGGCACTCTCAGGAAGACCAGCCATCGCCCGGTAGAAGTTCAGCTTGCGCACCGCCAGCGGCTCGCGCCCCACGGCAAAGGCGATATGATCCAGAACCCGCTCGATCCCCAGCATGCCTTGCGGCCCGCCGAACCCCCGGAAGGCCGTGGCGCTGCAGGTGTTGGTCTTCAGCCGGTGCGATTCAATCCGGATATGGGGCAGGTGATAGCAGTTGTCGGCATGCAGCATCGCCCGGTCGGCCACGGGCAGGCTCAGGTCCTGCGACCAGCCGCAGCGGAAGAGGTGCTGAAACTCCAGCCCCAATATCCGCCCCTGATCGTCCACCCCGGCGCGATACACGATCCGCAGGTCATGGCGCTTGCCCGTTATGACCATGTCGTCGTCCCGGTCATAGCGCATCCGCGCCGGCCGCCCCAGCCGATGCGCGACCACGGCACAGGCGACCGCGAGGGCGTTGCCTTGCGACTCCTTGCCGCCGAACCCCCCGCCCATCCGCCGCACCTCGACCCTGACCGCGCTCATCGGCAGGTGGAGCGCATGGGCCACCTTGTGCTGCACTTCGGTCGGGTGCTGGGTAGAGGAGTGGACGGTCATGTCCCCCCCCTCTTGCGGCAGGGCGGCCGCGACCTGGCCCTCAAGATAGAAATGCTCCTGCCCGCCGACCTCGAACGACCCCTCCACCACCTGCGGGGCCGAAAAGATCGCCCGCGCCGCATCGCCCTTGGCCCAGATGACCGGCCCCTGCTCGAACCGGCTTCCCGCGGCCAAAGCCTCATCCACCGTCAGGATCGCAGGCAACTCGCGGTAGGTGACCTTCCCCAGCCGCGCCGCCTTTCGCGCCGCGAGATGGGTTTCGGCGACCACCAGGAACACCGGCTGGCCGACGTAGTGCACCGTCCCCACCGCCAGCAAAGGCTCATCCTGCGCGGAGGGTGAGCAATCCGGCATCTCGGCGAAGTCCCCGGCCGACAGGACCGCCACCACGCCGGGTGCGGCCCGAACGGCGCTCAGATCAAGCCCGGTGATCTCGCCATGCGCCACCGTCGACAGCCCGAACGCCAGATGGAGCGCATTGCCCGGCAGGGGGATGTCACCGGGACGCCCGCAAGGTCATGGAAATACCGGATCATCAGGTTCTGCGCGACCACCAGCCGATAGGCGGCTGAGGCGCGCATATCCGACAGCGGCGTGAAATCCGCAGCCATCGCCCTGGCCGCCGCCGCCGCTGTGGCACGCGTCCACGGCTGGCCGACCAATGCCGCCTCGGCCAGCGAGGCCCGCTTCGGCACCCCGGCCATCCCGCCAAAGGCGATCCGGGCTGAGGCAACAACGCCCCCCTCGACATCCACGTTGAAGCAGCCGCAGACCGCCGAGATATCCTGGTCGAAGCGCTTGGAGATCTTGTAGCAGCGCAAGCCCGGGGCATGGTCGGGGAACGAGACGCCCGCCACGAACTCCCCCGGCTTGCGGTCCTGCTTGCGGTAGTCGAGGAAGAAATCCTCCAGCGGCAGGCTTCGCATCCTGTCGCCCTGGCGTAGATGCAGCGTGGCACCCAAGGCGATCAGGGCCGGGGGGCCGTCACCGATGGGCGAGCCATTGGCGATGTTGCCGCCGATCGTTGCGGCATTCCGCACCTGCTCGGACCCGTAGCGGCGAAGAAGCTCGCCGAAGGGCGGCAACCGCTGGGCCACCGCCGCGCGCAGGGCGGCGATGGTGACGCAGGCGCCGACATGGAACTGCCCACCCTGCGCCTCGACCCCCTTCAGGTCTTCGACGCCGTTCAGGAAGGCCACCGGGGCAAGGTCGCGCAGGCCCTTGGTCACCCAAAGACCGACATCGGTGGCCCCGGCGATCAGCGTGGCGTCGGGGTGGGCGAGATACCAGCTTGCCAATGCGTCGCTGTCGCGCGGGCTGATGGAACCGGGGGCCTCCTGCCCCCGGACCCCCGGGGATATTTGCGCAGAAAGGAAGTCGCTGTCGGTTTTCATCCAGCCCGGCACCGGCTGGGCTTCCGCCGCCTGTGCCGCGCGGATGATCGGCGCATAGCCGGTGCAGCGGCAGAGGTTCCCCGCGAGTTGATCGTCATGGTCGCGCGCGCCGTTCAGATGCGCGACCGCCATTGCGACCACGAACCCCGGCGTGCAGAAGCCGCATTGCGAGCCGTGCTGCGCGACCATCGCCGCCTGCACCGGGTGCATCTGGCCCTCAGGCCCGGCAATTCCTTCGACCGTGCGGACCGCCTTGCCGTCAAGTTGCGGCAGAAACAGGATGCAGGCATTCAGCGCCCTTGACCCGCCGGCATCGGTCACCATCACCGTGCAGGCACCGCAATCGCCCTCGTTGCAGCCTTCCTTGGTGCCGGGAAGGCCCCGCTCTTCGCGGAGCCAGTCGAGCAGGGTTCGGGTCGGGGCGGCACCCTCGACCTCGACCGGCGTTCCGTTCAACAGAAACGCTACCGTCATTCTTGAACCTGCCGCGGTCTCCAGATTATGGGCGTTGTGCGTGGCTGCCCGATGCGGCGTAAAGCAGGCCACGCGCCCTGATCGGGACATCAAACGCAGGCCCACGGCGCAACGCAAGGGCTAACTGTGCCGGGGCCGTGCAAAGCGGACCTGTGCGATCCCTCAGGGATGCTGTGCGCGCGCCCTGCCCGGCAAGTGCTGGGCAACCCCGGCGGGTTTCGCTAACGTCCGGCTGACACATTGCAAAGGACACCACATGCTGACGCTTTATTACGCACCGGGCACCTGTTCGCTGGCCACACGGATCGCGCTGATCGATGCCGGGGCGGAGTATACCTCGAAGAAGCTGGATTTCAGCAAAGGCGAACAGCGCACGGCGGAGTTTCTGGCGCTGAACCCCAAGGGGCGGGTGCCGGCGCTGGCCACCGACCACGGCCTTCTGACCGAGAATACCGCGCTTCTGATCTACATTGCGCAAAGCTGGCCCGCCGCCCGGTTGGCGCCGTTGGACAATCCGGTGGCGATGGCGCAGCTGCAGGCGTTCAACAGCTACCTCTCCTCCACCGTGCATGTCGCACATGCGCATGGCTACCGGGGCAACCGCTGGACCGATGATCCGGCGGCGATCCAGGCGATGAAGGCCTTTGTGCCCACCTCGATGACCGCAGCGCTTCATCTGGTCGAGACGCATTTCCTGCAAGGCCCCTTCGTGATGGGCGCGAGCTACACCGTTGCCGATGCCTATCTTTTCACCATGGCGCTCTGGATCGAGGGCGACGGGGTTGATCCTGCCGCACTTCCCCGGATCATCGCGCATCGTGAGATGATGCAGGCGCGCCCCTCGGTGATCCGCGCGCTGGCCGAGGAGGTCTGACCGCAATCGCGGCTTTCGCTTCGCGCCGGGCTTGGCTAGGCTGAGGCCATGTCCGGCGCGTTCCCCAAGTTCATCCACCTGCGGACCCATACCGAACACTCGCTTCTGGAAGGCGCGGTGCCGGTCAAGAAGCTGGTTGAGCTTTGCCGCGCCGCCGGGATGCCTGCGGTCGCTGTGACCGACACCAACAACATGTTCGCGGCGCTGGAGTTTTCCGTGACCGCCTGCGAGGCCGGGGTCCAGCCGATCATCGGCTGCCAGATCAGCATCGCGCATGATCCGGCCCAGCCGGGCGAACGGCCGCGCACGCCCGCCCCCATCGTGCTTCTGGCGCAGGATGAGGTTGGCTATGTCAACCTGATGCGGCTCAACACCCGGCTATACATCGATGGGGCGATGACGGGGTCGGCCAACCTGCCGCAAGTGACGCTTGACGAATTGCGGCAGAATGCCGAGGGGGTGATCTGCCTGACCGGTGGCCCCGAAGGCCCGCTTGGCCGCTTCCATGCGGCCGGTCAGCACGCCAAGGCCCGCGCGCTTTTGGAGCGGCTGGCCGCGATCTATCCCGACCGGCTTTATGTCGAGTTGCAGCGCCACCCCGGCCCGAACGGGCAGTTGCCGGAGGTGGAGGCCATCGTCGAACGCGGGGCGGTTGAGCTTGCCTATGACATGGGCCTGCCGATCACCGCCACGAACGATGTCTACTTCCCGAAGCCCGATCTTTATCAGGCGCATGACGCGCTGATCTGCATCGCCGACGGGGCCTATGTCGACCAAAGCCAGCCGCGCCGCCGCCTGACACCGCAGCATTACTTCAAGTCCGAGGCAGAGATGGCCGCCCTCTTCGCCGATCTGCCCGAAGCGCTCGAAACCACGGTCGAGATTGCGAAACGCTGCGCCTATGCCGCGCAGAAGCGGAAACCGATCCTGCCGAAGTTTGCCGATGACGAGGTGCAGGAACTGCGCCGTCAGGCCAATGCGGGCTTGCAGGCGCGGCTGGCGGTCATCACCCCTTCGGCCACGGCAGAGGTCTATCAGGCAAGGCTCGACTTCGAGCTTGGGATCATCGAGAAGATGGGCTTTCCCGGCTACTTCCTGATCGTGGCCGACTTCATCAAATGGGCCAAGGATCGTGGCATTCCTGTGGGCCCGGGGCGCGGGTCGGGCGCGGGGTCGCTGGTGGCCTATGCGTTGACGATCACCGACCTTGACCCTTTGCGCTATGCCCTCCTTTTCGAGCGGTTCCTGAACCCCGAGCGGGTGTCGATGCCCGACTTCGACATCGACTTCTGCATGGACCGGCGGGAAGAGGTGATCCAGTACGTGCAAGCCAAGTACGGCCGCGACCGGGTGGCGCAGATCATCACCTTTGGTGCTTTGCTGTCCAAGGCCGCCGTGCGCGATGTGGGCCGGGTGTTGCAATTGTCCTATGGTCAGGTCGACAAGCTGTCGAAGATGATCCCGGTCGAAGGGGTGAAGCCGGTCTCGATCACCAAGGCGCTGGCCGATGAACCCCGCTTGCGCGAGGCCGCGAAGGAAGAGGTCGTGGCGCGCCTGCTGGACTATGCCGCGAAGATCGAGGGGCTTTACCGCAACGCCTCCACCCACGCTGCCGGGGTGGTGATCGGCGACCGGCCCTTGGACCAGTTGGTGCCGCTTTATCAGGACCCGCGGTCCGACATGCCCGCGACGCAGTTCAACATGAAATGGGTCGAAGCGGCGGGGTTGGTCAAGTTCGACTTTCTGGGGCTGAAGACCCTGACCGTGATCCAGAACGCGATGCAGCTTCTGGCCCAGCGCGGCATCGCTTTCGACATCAACCTGATCCCGCTGGATGACCAGCCGAGTTACGATCTTTACGCCAGCGCCAAGACGGTCGCCGTGTTCCAGGTGGAAAGCTCGGGCATGATGGATGCGCTCCGCCGGATGAAGCCGACGTGTATCGAGGATATCGTGGCATTGGTAGCTTTGTATCGTCCAGGCCCGATGGAGAATATCCCGGCCTATTGCGAGGTGAAGAACGGCCTCCGCGATCTTGAATCGATCCATCCGACCATCGACCATATCCTGGCAGAGACACAGGGCATCATCGTCTACCAGGAACAGGTGATGCAGATCGCCCAGGTGATGGCGGGATATTCCCTTGGCGGGGCCGACCTTCTGCGCCGCGCGATGGGCAAGAAGAACCCCGAAGAGATGGCCCGCGAACGCCCGAAGTTCATCGAAGGCGCGCAGGCCACCCATGGCATCGGCAAGGACAAGGCCGGTGAGGTTTTCGACCTGCTGGAGAAATTCGCCAACTACGGCTTCAACAAATCTCACGCCGCCGCCTATGCCGTGGTCAGCTACCAGACCGCCTACCTCAAGGCGAATTACCCGGCGGAATTCATGGCTGCGGTGATGAACTGCGATATCCACCTGACCGACAAGCTGGCGGTCTACAAGCGTGAGGTGGACAAGCTGGGCCTGAAGACCGTGGCCCCCTGCATCAACGCAAGCCTTGCGACCTTTACCGTCCGGGACGGGGCCTTGGTCTACGGCTTGGGCGCGCTGAAGAACGTCGGCGTCGATGCGATGCAGCTGATCGTGACCGCTCGCCGGGGCGGGGACGAGGTGCCGACGCAAGAGGCGACCGACGACCGGCCCTTTGCCACCCTGTTCGACTTCGCCCGCCGCGTTGACCTGAAGCGGATCGGCAAGCGCCCGCTGGAGATGCTGGCGCGCGCGGGGGCCTTTGACCAGCTTGATCCGAACCGCGCCCGGGTGTTCGAAGGCCTCGATCCGCTGATCGCCTATTCCGCCGCCACCCACGAGGCGCGGTCATCGGCGCAGAATTCGCTGTTCGGCAGTGCCGGGACCGATATCCCCGAGCCGCGCCTGCCCTTCCGCGATGACTGGCTGCCGGTGGAGCGTCTGGCGCAGGAACATCAGGCGGTCGGCTTTTACCTTTCCGGCCATCCCCTGGACGATTACATGTCGGTCCTTCGCCGCCAAAAGGTCGAAACCCTGGCGGAAGTGACCGCGCGGGCCGAGCGGGGGGTCTGCATCGCCAAGCTCGCGGGCTCCGTCTCCTCGCGTCAGGAACGGAAATCGGCGCGGGGGAACCGGTTTGCCTTTGTCCAGCTTTCCGACCCCACCGGGCTTTATGAGGTCACCTGCTTTTCCGAAGTGCTTGAGGCGTCGCGCGACCATCTGGATGCCGGGTCCAACATCGTCCTGACCGTCAAGGCCGAGCTTGAGGGTGACACGCTGAAGCTTCTGGCCCAATCGATCCAGCCGATCGACGCCGTCGCCGCGCAGGGCGGCGCGCCGGACCTGCGCATCCATCTTGCCAAGCCCGAGGCGGTGACCTCGCTTGCAGCCCTTCTGGCGCGGGTCGAAGGCCGCTCCCGCGCGCAGATCACGCTTTGCATCACCGACCCTGAGGGGCGTGAGATTGATGTCGCCCTGCCCGACACCTGGCCCGTCACCCCGCAGATCAAGGGGGCGATCAAGGCGATGCACGGCGTCCTTGCGGTTGAAGAGATCTGAGGACCGCAAGGATCACGGCGCGGGCACGCTCGGCTCACCCTCTTGCCAGTCGAAATCCTGCATGTGCGGCAGGTACTTGCCGACCCGCCGCTCTTTCAGCACGATCTTTTCCATCCGGTAGGCCGGAATCTCGGCCGACCCGATCTGGCCTGCCGCAAGTTGGGCGTAAAGCTCGGACAGTTGCGACGCGCGGCGGTCAAAGCTGTGTGACAGGTAGTAGATGCCCTGCGGATCGATCCGGCGGTTCGGCTCGCAACACAAGGAACACCAATCGGTCGAATCGATGTAGGGGTACCAGCAGAACCCCTCGAACCGCCGGCCTTGCTGGGCAAGGTCAGAGGCCAACCCCTCGCATTCCCGAACCATGTATTTGAGCCAGCTGATCCGATCCTCGATCCGGCCACGAAGGTTGGTTTCCGACAGCATCACGTCCAGCCCGTAGCGGTCGACATACTGGTGGGCGACCTTTCTGAAACCGGCAGGCTCGAAGGCGTCGCTTTGGCCGTCGACGGTCCAGCCAAGCTCACTATGGGCATAGAAGTCGAGGCCAAGCACATCGATCCGCGCCGGTGCGTCACGGAGCCGGGCGAGGTCATCGGCGGTCATCCCGTGGCGCATGAACAAGGCGTAAAGCGGATGGTTCGCGTCCATCCGGCCCAGCAGCATGTCGAGGACGACAAAGCGCAGATCGTTGCTGAAGTCGGCGTGATCCTGCGACGCGGCATCAAGCGCGTAGTGGCATTCGCAGGTGTCGACATGGACGATGCGCAGGCCTTGCACCAGCCTTTCCAGCGCCGCCGTGACCCGGTGCATGGCGCGGACCTTGCCAAGGATGATCCGCGCAACGCCTTCGCGGTCGGCCCAATAGGGGTACCAGTCGCCCGTCAGGCCGGACAGGATCGCCGTTGCCACCGGTTCGTTGATGACCGTGTAATCCGTGATCCAGGGATATCGCCGCGCGAAGCTGCGCACGAAGGCCTCATAAACCTCGGGGAATTCGGGGTTGGCAAAGCCGTGTTCCAGCCACTCCGGATAGCTGGTGTGGTGGAGGGGGTCGACGATGGGTGTCAGGCCAAGCCGCCAGACCTGATCGAGGTAGCGGTCGGTCCAGCTCCAGTCATAGCGGCCGCGCACCCGTTCGATCTTGTGCCAGGGGATGCAACAGCGAAACTCGGTGATACCGTCGCGCGCCAGGCGGCGGAGGTCTTCCTTGTAGCGCACCGCATGTTCGCTGGTTTCAAGCACATCGGTGCCGTGGCCGTAGATCTGGGTCCCCTCGAACCCGGAGAGATAGGAC
>NCDS01000103.1 GCA_002280315.1 Rhodobacterales bacterium 32-66-7
CGCCGAACCGGTGCGGATCAAGGACCTTGTCGAATTCGACGGGGTGCGCGGCAACGATCTGGTCGGCTACGGCCTGGTAGTCGGCCTGAACGGCACCGGCGACGGGATCCGGAACGCGCCCTTCACCGAAGAAATCATGGCCAACCTTCTGGAACGCCTTGGCGCCAATGTCACGGGAGAGGAGTTTCGCCCGAAGAACGTGGCCGCCGTGTTCGTGACCGCACAACTGCCGCCCTTCGCCCGGGCGGGGTCCAAGATCGACGTTACGGTGTCGGCGATTGGCGACGCCTCCAGCCTTCTGGGGGGGACGCTGATCATGACGCCTTTGAACGGGGCGGACGGGCAGATCTATGCCGTGGCGCAGGGCACGATCATCGCCGGCGGCATCTCGGCCCAGGGGGATGCCGGCCGCGTGGTGCAGGGCGTGCCGACTGCCGGTGGCATTCCGTCCGGCGCGCGGGTGGAGCGTGAGGTGGAGTTCGATTTTGCCGGGCTTCCGGTCCTGCGGCTGGCGCTGAAATCGGCCGACTTCACCACGGCGGAACGGATCGAACGCGCCATCAACGCCGAGTTCGGCTCCGGTATCGCGCTGATGCAGGATTCAGGCACCGTGGCGATCGATATCGAGGCGGCCGGCATGCGGTCCCCCGCGCATGTGCTGTCCCGGATCGAGGGCATCCTGGTCGAACCCGAAACCAGGGCGCGGGTGGTGGTCGACCAACGCTCGGGCACCATCGTGATGGGGGCGGATGTGCGGATCAGCCGGGTTGCGGTGGCGCAGGGCAACCTGACCCTCCGGGTCGAGGAAAGCCCGCTGGTGATCCAGCCCAACCCGTTCAGCGAGGGGGAGACCGTCGTCGTTCCCCGCACCAGTGCCCAGATCGGGACCGACGGCTCGGGTCTGGCTGAAGTACGTGGCGGCACCGATCTGGCCGAGGTGGTGGCGGGTCTGAACGCGCTGGGCGTCGCCCCGAATGACATGATCGACATTCTGAAAAGCATCAACGCCGCCGGGGCGTTGCACGCGGAGTTTGTCGTCAACTGACCGGCTTTTGCACCAGCGTGACCTGCGTCTGCCAGGGATCGACCATCCGGACCGCCCCGCCCCGCGCCAGGATCGCCGCCTGTTCGCCGGTACCCAGCGCCAAGGCGAGTTCGGCGAGGCCCGTGCTGGGAAAGCTGCGCTTTGCGGCGTTGCGGCTGTTCCAGACATTGGTCGCGATGTGGTGGTGATAGCCCCCCGCGCCAAGAAAGCTCGCGCCCGGGTAGCGGGCCATGATCGCCAGGCCCAGCGTCCCGGCATAGAACGCCTCAGCCTCGGCCAGCGCGCCGACCTGAAGGTGGACATGGCCGATCACCGTGCCCTTGGGCGCGGCAGTCCAGGGGGCTTTGGCGTCCTGCAACAGCCCGGGCAGGTCGAGGGGGTCGCTTGCCATCCTTATTGTGCCATCCGCCGCGTGCCACCCGGTCCGCGGGCGGTCGGCATAAACCTCGATCCCGTTGCCTTCGGGGTCGGCCAGATAGATCGCCTCACTCACCAGATGGTCCGACGCACCTTGCAACTGCAGGCCGCTGTCGACCGCATGCCGCAGCCAGCGGGCCAGGGCGGGGCGGTCGGGCATCAGAAAGGCGGTGTGAAAGAGCCCGGCCTCACGCGGGGTTGACCGGCGCGCGGCCTTGTCCTCGCGCAATTCCAGCAAAAGGTGATCCCCGACGCCAAGCCTGACCCGGCCGCCACCGTCAGAAAGCGTCGAAAGGCCAAGCGCGGTCTCATAGAACGCGCGCATCGCGCCAAGGTCGTTCACGGTCAGCGCGACATGCGCGACTTCGATCGGGGCTGAGGCAGTGGACATGTCGGCACCTTGATTGAATATGCCACCCCAACCTGCGCCCTGCCGACGATCCGGGCAACAGGCGTGGCTGCACACCCCCTCTCTCGCTTTTCGCAGGCGCGCACCCGCCGGGCCAAGACGAGAGGCCAGAACGGGGCCAGAACGGGGCCAGAGTTGACCCGCCGGGGTGCTGCGCGTAAGCCGGGGGCGACATCAGGAAAGCGAACTCCATGGCCAACCATCTCTATCAGGGCGACCTGCCCGCTACCTTGACCCTTGGTCCGGTCGTCGCCATCGATACCGAGACGATGGGTCTTGACCCGCGCCGTGACCGGCTGTGCGTGGTGCAGCTTTCCGACGGGTCGGGCGACGCGCATCTGGTGCAGATCGGCAAAGGCCAGACCCGCGCCCCGAACCTTGAGCGGCTCTTGGCCGATCCGGCGGTGCTGAAGCTGTTTCACTACGGGCGGTTCGACATTGCCGTCCTCAAGGCCGCCTTCGGGGTGCGGACGGCCCCGGTCTGGTGCACCAAGATCGCCTCGAAACTGGTGCGGACCTTTACCGACCGGCATGGGCTGAAGTACCTTCTGGCCGATCTTCTGGCGGTCGATGTGTCCAAGCAGCAGCAGACCAGCGACTGGGGCTCGGCCCAACTGACCGAGGCGCAGAAGGATTATGCGGCATCGGATGTGCTTTATCTCCATGCGCTGAAGGCCCAGCTTGAGGCGCGGCTGCACCGCGAGGGGCGGATGGAGCTTGCGGCGGAGTGTTTCCGCTTCCTGCCGGTCCGGGCCGAGCTTGACCTTCTGGGCTGGGACGAGACGCATGACATCTTCCTCCACTAACCCACTGGGCACTGACCTTCTCGCCACCGGCCGCCGCGTCATCCGGCGGGAGGCCGGGGCGCTGGCGACCTTGGCCGATGCTCTGGGCGACAGTTTCGCCGCTGCACTCACGCTGCTTCTGGCGGTCGAAGGGCGGGTGATCGTGTCCGGCATGGGGAAATCCGGCCATATCGCGCGGAAGATCGCCGCCACCTTCGCCTCCACCGGGCAGCCCGCGCATTTCGTGCATCCGGCCGAGGCGAGCCATGGCGACCTTGGCATGGTGGCCAAGGGCGACGTGCTGCTGGTCCTCTCCAACTCGGGTGAGACGCCGGAGCTGGCCGATATCCTGGCCCATGCCAAACGCTTTGCCATCCCGCTGATCGGGGTGGCGGGGCGCGAAGGCTCCACCCTTTTGCGGCAGGCGGATGTGGCGATCCTGCTGCCCCTGGTGCCCGAGGCGTGCGAGACGGGGATTGTGCCCACCACCTCGACCACGATGACGCTGGCCTTGGGCGACGCCATGGCCATCGCGCTGATGGAACACCGCGCCTTCACGCCCGAGCATTTCCGGATGTTTCACCCCGGCGGCAAGCTTGGGGCGCGGCTCCTCCGGGTGCGCGACCTGATGCACCGCGACCCGCCCCTGGTGCCGGAAACCCTGATCATGGGCGAAGTGCTGGTCGAAATCACGCGCCGGGGCTTTGGCGTCGTGGGGGTGACCGATGCGTCGGGGCGGCTCAGCGGGATCATCACCGATGGTGACCTGCGCCGCCATCTTGACGGGCTGATGACATTCCGCGCGGGTGAGGTGATGACCAAAGGCCCCCGTACCATCCCCCCGGACGCCCTCGCGGGTGAGGCGTTGGCGCTGATGAATGATCGCAAGATCACCTGTCTTCTCGTCACACAAAACACGACCGAGGCCGTCGGCATCCTGCACGTCCACGACTGTTTGCGCGCCGGGGTGGCGTAAGGGATGGCGCGCAGGGATTGGCACACGCGGCGGGTGGTCTGGCTTAAGGTGGCTTTGCCGCTGGTCGCTCTGGCGGTTCTGTCGACGCTGTTCCTGCTGGCCGACCGGATCGACCCTGATGATGCCCTGTCCACCGCCGAGGTGGATGTGGCGGGGTTGGCCCGCGAGCCCCGCATCACCGCGCCGACCTATGCCGGGACCACCCGCGACGGGGCGGCGCTGACCCTCTCGGCCGAGGCGGCGCAGCTTGAGACCGAAACCATCCCCAGCCTGGTGGAGCGTCTGACGCTGCGGCTTGATACACCCGACGGTGCGACGACCGAAGTCAGCGCCGGCCAGGCCCAGCTTGACCCCGAAACGCGCGAGGTGATCCTGTCCGGCGGCGTGGTCGCCACCACCTCGACCGGCTACCGGGTAGCGACGGCGGAACTGGTGTCGCAGCTTGACCTGTCCAGCCTACGCTCCCGCGCCAGGGTTACCGCCACCGGACCTGCGGGCAGCCTGGAGGCAGGGGCGATGACGTTAACCCAGGATGCCGATGATCCGGCGGCCTATCTTCTGGTTTTCAATCAGGGCGTCCGGCTGGTATACCAGCCGGGCGGTTGAACGCCGCGAGGTTTGACAGATGTTTTCAAGACCCCCCACCTTTCGCATCCTGACGCTCGGCCTGGCGCTGGCCGCCGGTCCGGTGCTGGCGCAACAAGCCTCGATCGCCTTTGGCGAGCTGACGCAGGACACCACCCTGCCGGTCGAGGTTGCCGCCGAAACCTTCAGCGTGAACAACGCCGACGGCACCGCGGTGTTTTCCGGCGATGTCCTGGTGACCCAGGGCGAGATGACGCTTGCCGCTGCCGAAGTGCTGGTCGAATACAACCCCGAAGGCAACGCGATCAGCCGACTTCTGGCCTCGGGCGGGGTGAAGATCACCAGCCTGGGCGATGCGGCTGCTGCTGCCGAAGCGGTCTATACCATCGACAGTGGCGTGATCGTGCTGACCGGCGACGTGCTTTTGACGCAAGGCCCCTCGGCCATGTCGGGGCAGAAGCTGACCATCAACCTGAAAGACGGCACCGGGGTGATGGAGGGTCGGGTGACCACGACCTTCGTGCCGGGGGCGGATTGAGTGCAAGGGCCCGACCTGTCGATGACCGAAGGCGCGGGGGGGCTGCAGGTCCGCTCGTTGCGCAAAAGCTACAAGAAGCGGCCGGTGATCCGCGACGTCAGCATGGACCTGCGCCGGGGTGAGGTGGTCGCCCTTCTGGGGCCGAACGGGTCGGGCAAGACGACCTGTTTCTATTCCATCGCCGGCCTTGTGACCCCCGAAGGCGGGCATGTCCTGATCGACGGCAAGGACGTGACCGCCCTGCCGATGTACCGCCGCGCGCGCCTTGGGATCGGCTATCTGCCGCAAGAGGTCTCGATCTTCCGGGGCCTGTCGGTCGAGGACAACATCCTTGCCGTCCTGGAGATCGCCGTTGCCGACCGCCACAAGCGGCGCGAGCGGCTGGAGGAACTGCTATCGGAATTCTCGATCACCCATCTGCGACAGGCTCCGGCCCTGGCGTTGTCCGGGGGGGAGCGTCGCCGGGTCGAGATTGCCCGCTGCCTGGCCGCCGATCCGAAATACCTTCTGCTCGACGAACCCTTCGCCGGGGTCGACCCGATTGCGGTTGGTGAAATCCGTCATCTGGTCGCCGACCTCAAGTCGCGCGGGATCGGGGTGCTGATCACCGACCACAACGTGCGCGAAACCCTCGATATCGTGGAGCGGGCCTATATCCTGCACGATGGCAAGGTCCTGATGTCGGGCACCGTGGACGAAGTCGTGCGGGATGAAACCGTCCGCCGCGTCTATCTCGGCGAAAATTTTCGCATCATCTGACCGACCGGCCGGCCCCGCGATGCGAGTCGGTTGACAAGGGGGCCGGGCGTGACGCCAAATACCCGCAATGCGTGCGACACGTTCCATACACCCGTTCCGATGCGGTGGCTCTGCCGGCAACGCTGTTGTGACGTCACGGATTTTCACATTCCCACATGAGTATGCCTGCATTCCGGGGTGATCCGGTCTGTTCGGGCGGCGGGCAAGGAGGAGTGGCCATGCGCTACCAGATCAGCGGCAAACAGATCGACGTCGGCGAGGCCTTGCAGACCCATGTGAAGGCGGAAATGGGCGAAGTCGTTGACAAATATGCCCAGCGACCGACTGAATGCGTGGTCGTCTTCTCGCGCGTGGCGCATGAGTTTGTCTGCGAGGCGACAATCCACTTGTCCACCGGGCTGAGCTCGCAAGCCAAGGGGCATGCGACCGAGGTCTACGCCGCCTTCGAAAGCTGCCGCGAGAAGATGGACAAGCAGCTGCGTCGCTACAAGCGCCGGATTCGCAATCATCATCATCACCGCACGGGACCGGTTGAATTCGGCGGCGCGGCCTCGTATATCCTCGCCGCTTCCGGGGATGCCGAGGATGCCGAGCCCGATACGCTGCAGCCGATCGTGATTGCCGAGATGGAGACGAAGATTCCTTCGATCACCGTCGGTGAGGCGGTGATGCAGCTGGAACTTGCGGGCGACAGGATGCTGGTATTCCGGAACGAAGGCCATGGGGGCGTGAATGTGGTGTACCGTCGCGATGACGGGAACATCGGCTGGATCGACCCTCGCAATTCTACGTAATGCGCCATCGCGGCGCGGGAACATCGACTTCACATGGAACTTTCCAAGCTGCTTAACCCGATTGCCGTGCGGGTCGTCGGGCAATTCACCTCGAAGAAACGCCTGTTTCAGGAGTTGGGCGAGATTGCCGCGCAGGCCTATGGGCTGTCCGCGCCGGTGACCATCGACGGTTTGCAGGAACGTGAGACGCTGGGCCCGACCGGGGTTGGCCATGGCGTCGCCCTGCCCCATGCCCGGCTGGAGGATCTGAAGTCGATCGTCGGCGTCTTTCTGCGGCTGGAAAAGCCCCTCGACTATGACAGCGTGGACCGCCAGCCGGTGGACCTGGTGTTCGGCCTGTTCGCACCGAAGGATTCCGGCGTCGATCACCTGAAGGCGCTGGCCCTGGTCAGCCGCACGATGCGCGATCCGGCGGTGGTGGCCAAGCTGCGCGCCAACACGGACCCGGCGAAGCTGCACGCCATACTGATCGAAAGCCGCGCCAGCCTGACGGTCTGAAGGCGGGCGGTTTAACTGCGCCAGCGACCAAAACCGAAACCCAGGTAATCGCGGGCATAGGCGTCGGCTGCGGCCTTTTCCAGGTCGTCGTCATAGAGGCGGGACAGGCCCGCTACGGCGCGGTCATCCGGGGGCAAGCTTGGCGCGGCCAGACCGACCTCTCCGGCAAGGAAGGCAAGGCCTTCATCCAGACGATCCTCGCGCAGTACATGGTCAAGCGGCTGGAACCCGGCCATGCCTTGCAAAAGCGCGGTCTGGCTGGCAAGGCCTGGGTCGACCCGCTGCCCGATCTGGCCCGATGTCGCCAGCTTGGCATAGTGAAGGTACACCAGAAACGCCGCCCGTTCCGCCAGAGGGTCGGCAAAGGGTTCGCCGGGGTCTGGCAGGTCCGCCTTGTAGGCCCGGATCAGGACGCGGCGCTGGTCTGCCAGTC
>NCDS01000104.1 GCA_002280315.1 Rhodobacterales bacterium 32-66-7
TTGAAGGCGCTTGCCGGGGCGATCGAAAAGGCCCTGGCCCGCGCGGGCGACACCCTGGAACCGGCGCTGCTGGTCGGATAACCCCCGGCGCGCGGGCTTTCGCGGCGGGGGCTTTTCCGCTAAGCCCCCGCCATGGCACCTTCAGACACCCCCGGCAGAAGTCATGGCAGGCTGGCGATCAAGGCCAGCCTCAAACCGCGCGACCTGATGGAGGAGCCCCGCCTCGTCAAGGGCGCGTGGGAGGCGCGGGTCATCACCCTGTTCCCCGAGGCGTTTCCCGGCATCCTTGGGCTGTCGCTGACCGGAAAAGCGCTGGATACCGGCCTTTGGCGGCTGGAGGCGATCGACCTGCGCAGCTTCGGCATCGGCAAGCACCGCACCGTCGACGACACGCCCGCCGGGGGCGGCGCGGGCATGGTCCTGCGCCCCGATGTGGTCGATGCCGCCCTCAGGGCCGCCGACAGTGGCCTGCCGCGGGAGCGTTGGCCGGTGATCTACCTGTCCCCGCGCGGCAAGCCCTTTGACCAGGCCACCGCGCGGCGTCTTGCGGCTGGCGATGGGCTGACCCTCCTTTGCGGCCGGTTCGAGGGTGTGGACCAGCGCGTCCTTGACCAGCATGAGGTCGAGGAAATCAGCCTTGGCGATTTTGTCCTGACTGGCGGAGAGATTGCCGCAACCGCCTTGATTGATGCGACCGTGCGGCTTATACCCCGCGTGCTTGGGAATCAGGCCTCGACCGAAGAGGAATCCTTTTCGGAAGGGCTGCTTGAATTTCCGCACTACACTCGGCCGACCGACTGGCAAGGCCGCAGGGTACCCGAAACGCTTCAATCGGGTCATCATGCGAACATCGCCACCTGGCGGAAGGCCATGGCCGAAAGGCTGACCAAGGAACGCAGGCCTGATCTCTGGCGGGCTTACTGTGCGGCGCATGGTAGGGACCCGAATGAAGACCAAGAGCAATAGGGCAGCATCACGTCGCGGAAGAAACCGCGCGCATAGGAGTTTGACATGAACCTGATCGCCCAGATCGAGGCGGAGCAGATTGCTTCCCTTGGCAAGACCATCCCGGATTTCAAGGCCGGTGACACCCTCCGCGTCGGCTATAAAGTGACCGAAGGCACCCGGAGCCGGGTGCAGGCCTATGAAGGCGTCTGCATCGGCCGCAAGGGGGGCGCCACCATCGCCGCCAGCTTCACGGTCCGCAAGATTTCCTTCGGCGAAGGGGTAGAGCGGGTGTTCCCGCTTTATTCGACCAACATCGACAGCATCGAAGTGGTCCGCCGTGGCCGCGTCCGTCGCGCGAAGCTGTACTACCTCCGCACGCGTCGCGGCAAATCGGCCCGGATCGCCGAGGATGCCACCTACAAAGCCAAATCGGAATAAGGAGCGGGACCATGAAAGCCGAGATTCACCCCAAATATCACACCATCATCATCAAGATGACCGATGGCTCCACCTACGAGACCCGCTCCACCTGGGGCAAGGCGGGCGACCAGATGGCGCTCGACATCGACCCGCTGGCGCATCCGGCCTGGACCGGTCAGCAGGCCAAGCTGATGGACACCGGCGGTCGCGTGTCGAAGTTCAAGAACAAATACGCCGGCCTCGGGTTCTGATCCGGGCCTTCGGCTGATCCAGGAAGACGCCGCCTTTCGGGGCGGCGTTTTTCTTTGTCGCGCCGATGTCGAAAGCCGCAAGCCGCGCGCGTCTTCATTCTGCCACCGCTTTGGCTGGCCTGAAACATGGAGACTGCGATGAACCTGTTCCTTTCGACCGCCCTTGCCCTGACGCTGGCCACCCCGCTTCTGGCCGAGACCGCGCCCGCCAAAACCTCGACGGCCGAGACGCTTTCCACCCTGCGCGGCACCTGGGAAAGCACCGGGGCCGAATCCTGGTACGGCGGCTTTGGCCACCGCGAGTTCGTCTTTGCCGACGGCAACTGGAGCCTGACCTTCACCCATGCGCTTGACCCGGAGATGACGCTGCGCACCTTCCAGTTCCGCACCGGCGGGACCTATGCGGTCGGTGAAGCCTCGGCCAAGGTTGACGGGGCCTGGCGCACGGTCTTTCAGGAAGACTGGAAGCACCTGACCCTGCTTACCCCCGATCCCGCGTTGGCGCAGGCCTTCGGGATGGCCGAGTGCAACCTGACCGTGAACCTTGAGGCTGACATCTCGGACACCGGCTGTGCCGCCTGGCGGCCGGTGGCCGATTGTGGCGAGGATCATGACCTTCTGGCCCTCGACGCGACCGGGCTGCGCTTTGGCGTCCGCCCGGCCGACAACGACATGTGCAGCGCCGACAAGACGCCGACGGCCCTCTTGCCCGCCGTCACCCAGCGCCTGCCGCTAAAGTGACCCGGCGCGGCAGTCGGGCCCCAATCCCGGCTGCCGCCTTGCGCAAGGACCGGCCTGCGGGCTATCACCGCGTCACCGGCGCATCGGCGCGGTTTTGCCGAAGGGGCGGATGTGGCGCGGATCATTGTCGTCGGCAACGAAAAGGGCGGCTCGGGCAAGTCGACGACCTGCATGCATGTGGCCACCGCCTTGGCGCGGATGGGCCAGCGGGTTGGCGCGCTTGACCTTGACCTCCGGCAACGCAGCTTTGCCCGTTATGCCGAGAACCGCCGCGCTTACCTGGCAAAGGTGGGGCTGACCCTGCCGTCACCCGATTTTCAAGAGCTTCCGGTCGCCCATACCCTGGCGGACACGCTGATCACGCCGATGAACGACAGCTTTGTCGATTTCGACCTGTTGGCGCGGGTCGATCCGGTGAGTGGGCAGATCCTTGGCCCGTCGATCTATGCCGAGATGGTCTGGGGCGCCCGACAGCGGCGGGCCGAGGCCGGGATGGCGCCGATCGACTGGATCGTGGTCCGGAACCGGCTGGGCGCGCAGGCGATGCACAACAAGAAGAAGGTCGGCGGCGCGCTGGAGGATCTGTCCCGCCGCATCGGCTTTCGCGTGCTGTCGGGGTTTTCCGAGCGGGTGATCTTCCGCGAACTGTTTCCCCGTGGCCTGACGCTGCTGGACCTTGCCGATACCGGGGTGGATCAGCTCAGCCTGTCGAACATCGCCGCGCGGCAAGAGTTGCGCGACCTGATGTCGGGCCTCAAGCTTCCGGCTCTGACGGGATTTTGAACACCGGTCCGCCAAGACCGGCCTGGTTCACCACCCGCGCGCGGTTCACCATCTTGAGCCGCTTTTCAAACGGAGTGGTTTCTTCCTGCTCATCGGTTTTGGGTCTGGTCAGACCCATCCGTTGCAACAAGCTGGTCTTGTTCGTCATGTCGCAGCATCCATCTTTTTTTTCCGACTATTCACGGCAAAGAACGGCAGCACTGTGGCAAGCCGGCGCAGAGGCCCGACAAGCGGAACTGGTATCTGGAACAGACTGTTTCCGCCCCCTCAACCCTGGCTATGAACCCCGGTCGTGGCAACCGCGCAAGGCCAGTCTGGCAGCTTTGTGTTAAGACCATGTTACCCATCAATCACCACCTGTTCAAAGCGAAGAAATCGCTCGAACGCGTCAAGGTCCAGGGGCTCGAACTGACCGAAGGCCTGCATCCAGACCGAAACGTCGCGGAGCGCGTCGGGTTCCAGCTTGCACCAGATCACCCGGCCCCGCCGTTCCCGGCTGATCAGCCCGGCATCCGCCAGAACGCCAAGGTGCTTGGAGATTGCCGCAAGGCTCATCTGGAAGGGCTGCGCCACATCGGTGACCGCCATGTCATCCTCCAGGAGCATGGCAAGGATCGCCCGCCGGGTCGGATCGGCAAGCGCGGCAAAGACGGCGTCAAGCGGGTTGGTCATTCGCCGATTATCCGCCTGGGCGCGCGGATCGTCAACCATCCGGTTGAACATGCCGCAGGTGCGGGCGGGGTCACGACCGACCCTGATCACACAGTCCGAAAAGGTGAAAAACCAACGTTTCCAGCAAGATAGGCCTTCCTGACGGCGCTTGACTCTTCCCCCCCCGATCCGTAGGTTCCGCCCGACTGCAGAAGGGCCTTGCCATGGCGTCCGAACCAGACCCAGACCGGCTCCGCGCGCTTGAAGAGCGGCTTGCCAGGGTCAGGGAAACGGCGGAACCGGCGCGCCCCAATACGGTCAAGGGTTTCTCGCAGGGCGAGGTGGCCTGGAGGATGGTGATCGAGCTGATAACCGGGATGCTCCTGGGGATCGGCATCGGTTACGGGCTGGATGTGCTCTTTGGCACGCTGCCGATCCTTCTGATCATCTTCTCGCTCCTGGGCTTTGCGGCGGGCGTCAAGACGATGCTTGGCTCGGCAAGGCAGCTGGCGAAAGACGCGGCTGACAAGGCCGCAGGGGATGAGGGGAAGTAGCGCATGGCCACGACCGAAGAAGAGTACGCCGCCAGCGGCTTGCAGATTCATCCGATGGAACAGTTCGTGGTCAAGCCGCTGTTCGGCAACGGCCCGATCGAATGGTACACGCCGACGAACGTGACCCTCTGGATGGCGATTGCCGTGCTGGCCATGGTGGCGCTGATGGTCCTGTCCACCCGCCGCCGGGCCATAGTGCCGTCGCGGGCGCAGTCGGTCGCCGAGATGATCTACGGTTTCATCCACAAGATGGTCGAGGATGTGGCGGGCCATGAGGGGCTGAAGTTCTTCCCCTATGTGATGACGCTGTTTCTGTTCATCTTCCTTGCCAACATGCTGGCGCTGATCCCGACGTCGTTCAGCACAACCTCACACATCGCGGTGACGGCAGCCTTGGCGCTGATGGTGTTCCTGACCGTCACGCTGGTCGGCTTCTACCGCAAGGGCATCGGCTTTCTGTCGATGTTCTGGGTATCCTCCGCCCCCCTGATCCTGCGCCCGATCCTCGCCTTGATCGAGGTGATCTCGTACTTCGTGCGGCCGCTCAGCCATTCGATCCGTCTTGGCGGCAACCTGATGGCGGGCCATGCCGTGATCAAGGTCTTCGCCGGGTTTGCCGGGGCGATGGGTGTCGCTTCGGTCGTGCCGATTGCGGCGATCAGCGCCATCTACGGGCTTGAGCTTCTGGTCGCGGCGGTGCAGGCCTATGTGTTCACCATCCTGACCTGTGTGTATCTGCGCGACGCTGTCGGCGACGCACACCACTAGGGTTTTCACTTTCAGCCAATTCCAAAAAGGAGCTACCAAATGGAAGGCGATATCGCAGAAATGGGCAAGTTCATCGGTGCAGGTCTTGCAACGATGGGTCTGGGCGGCGCTGGCATCGGCGTGGGCCACATTGCCGGCAACTTCCTCGCGGGTGCGCTACGCAACCCGTCGGCGGCTCCGGGCCAGATGGCCAACCTCTTCGTCGGCATCGCCTTTGCCGAAGCGCTTGGGATCTTCTCGTTCCTGATCGCGCTTCTGTTGATGTTCGCCGTCTGATCCTTCGGACCTGAGTTACGGGCCAGTCCCACGGGCTGGCCCCGGTTCCAGAGGCCTTGGGAGAGACGACATGGCAATCGATGCAACAGGCGAGGCCGAAGCCGCTGTGGGCATGCCCCAGCTGGATTTCTCAACCTGGCCGAACCAGATCTTCTGGCTTCTGGTCACGCTTGTCGTGATCTATTTCGTGCTGTCACGCGTCGCCCTGCCGCGTATCGGCGCGGTCCTGGCCGAACGCAAAGGGGCGATCACCAACGACCTTGCCGCAGCCGAAGAACTGAAGCAAAAGGCCGTCGCCGCCGAAAAGGCCTATAACGACGCCCTGGCCAATGCGCGGACCGAGGCCGCCAAGATCGTCGCCGCCGCCAAGGCCGAGATCCAGAAGGATCTCGACGCCGCAACCGCCAAGGCCGACGCCGAAATCTCGGTGAAGGTGGCCGAGTCCGAGGCGGCGATTGCCACCATCCGCGATGGCGCTGCAGCGGCCGTGGCCGAAGTCGCGCGGGAGACGGCTGCGGCACTCGTCGCTGCACTCGGCGGTAGCGTCGATGCCAAGGCGGTGACGTCTGCCGTCAGCGCACGATTGAAGGGGTAAGGATCATGCAGCGGCTTTCCATTCTTCTGGCCCTCTTCGCCACCCCCGCGCTTGCGGCGACCGGGCCGTTCTTTTCGCTCGGGAACACCGATTTCGTGGTGCTGCTGGGCTTCATCGGCTTTGTCGGTGTCCTGATCTACATGAAGGTCCCGGCCAGGCTGACCGGTATGCTTGACGCCCGCGCGGTCCAGATCAAGGCCGACCTTGATGAGGCTCGCGCGCTCCGGGATGAGGCGAAGTCGATCCTTGCCGGCTACGAACGCCGCCAGAAGGAAGTGCAGGAGCAGGCCGACCGCATCGTCCGCGCCGCCAGGGATGAGGCTGTCGCTGCAGCCGAACAGGCGAAGGCCGACCTCAAGGCGACCATCGCGCGAAGGCTGGCCTCCGCGACCGACCAGATCGCTTCCGCCGAAGCTGCGGCGATCCGTCAGGTCCGGGAACAGGCGGTATCGGTGGCCGTCGGGGTGGCGGGCGAGGTTCTGGCGAGCCAGATGACCGCCGCTGCCGCAACCGCCTCGATCGACGAGGCGATCACCCAGGTTGCCGCCCGGCTGAACTGAGGACGGCCTGCATCTCGCAGCGCGGCGCAAATCTTTTCGAAAAGATTTGCAAATTCCTTCGAAGGAATTTGGTCCGACCCGGCTATCGCGGCATGCAAAAGGGGCCGGGTCAAACCCGGCCCCTTCCTTTGCTGACCGTCCGCTCAATTCGTCGGGCGGATGATGATCTCGACCCGGCGGTTCTGCGCCCGGCCGTCCGGCGTCAGGTTCGAGGCGACCGGCACATCCTCACCCCGGCCATAGGCCGAAATCCGTCCGCCCGGCACACCAGCGTCACGGAGCACGCCCGACACGGTGACCGCGCGGCGCTGCGACAGGTCCTGGTTGTAGGCGGCCGAGCCGGTGTTGTCGGTGTGGCCGATCACCTCGATCCGGCTGTTGGGATAGCGCAACAGGCTGTTCGCGACGACGCGCAGATCCGAGGTCAGGTCCGGGCGAAGCGAGGCGCTGTCGGTGGCGAACAGCAGGTCCTGCGGCATGTTGACGACCAGATAGTCACCGGCGTTGGTCACCGAGATGTCCGAGCTGAGCGAGCCGCGCAGTTCGGCCGCCTGACGGTCAAGGTCGGCCCCGATCAAGGCGCCGCTTCCGGCACCGATCGCACCGCCGATCAGCGCGCCTTTCAGCTTGTCATCGTCAGAGATCGCAGCCCCGGCCGCCGCGCCGAGAAGGCCACCAAGGATCGCACCCTGGCGGGTATTGGCGTTCGGATCGTCGGGGTAGGCGTTCGGGTCGACACAAGCCGTCAGGGCCAGCGCGCTGACGGTTGCCAGGATCAGGGGGGATTTCTTCATCATTGCTCTCGCCTCGAAAAGATCAGGTCCGTAAACCGGACTCTGCGCAATCTATACCAGTTCCTCAGGCCGGGGGACAGCCCAGCCAGCTGTCCGCCTGCGATGGGCGGGCTTTCGCGCATGGCTTTGCCGGGCCTAACCCTCGCTGCGGGCGGCTTCCCAGGCCAGCATCGCGCGTTTTCGGGTAAGGCCCCAGTGATAGCCGCCCAGCCCGCCGTCCCGCCTGAGCGCCCGGTGACAGGGGATCAGGAAACTGATCGGATTGCGCCCCACAGCCGTCCCCACCGCCCGATGCGCCGAAGGGTGACCAATGGCCCCGGCGATGTCGCCATAGGTCGTGACATGGCCCGTGGGGATCGCCATCAGCGCCTCCCAGACCTTGATCTGGAACGGTGCGCCGATCAGATGAAGCTTGGTGGCCCGACCGCCGAAAGCCGCATCGACCAGCGGCTGCAAGGCCATCGGATCCTCGACATAGGTTGCCTTTGGCCAGCGGCTGACCAGATCTTCCAGCGCGGCTTCGGCCCCGATCTCGTCGGCAAAGCCCATGCCGCAGATGCCGCGCTCCGTCGCCATGACGAGGGCGGGGCCGAAGGGACTGTCGAACCAGCCCCAGCGGATCATCAGGCCCGCCCCGCCCCGGGCATAGTCGCCGGGCGACATCGCCTCCCACGCAAGAAACAGGTCATGCAGGCGGCCACTGCCCGACAGTCCAAGATCATGCGCCGCGGCCAGCATGGTGTGGCGGTCCGACAGAAGCTGCCGCGCGTGGCCGAGCGTGAGGTATTGCTGATAGCGCTTGGGACTGACGCCGACCCATTGGCTGAAGAGCCGCTGGAAATGCGCCGGGCTCATCTGCATCTTCGCCGCAAGATCGTCGAGCGTCAGGCCGGGCCCGCCTTGGTCGATCACGGCCAGGGCGCGGGTGATCACCTGATAGTGGTAGGCGGGGGATTGATCGGTCATCGGGGTTCCTTACGTCCCTCGTCGTTCGACTTCGTCTCCTCCTCGGCACCAGCGAGGAGTGACGCAGTCATCGACGAGCGTCCCGCAAGATGTAGCGAAAGCGCCCCGGCACCGCGACCCGTTTCCTGCGCTTGTCGCAGGCGCCGTTTCGTGCTGCATGGGCGCATGACCCCACAGCTGCCCTATGCCGCCCTGCACCAGATCTTCGCCCGTTTCGCCGAGGTCGAGCCCGAACCGAAGGGTGAGCTTGAGCATGTGAATGCCTTCACTCTGCTGGTTGCCGTGGCCCTGTCGGCGCAGGCGACGGATGTGGGGGTGAACAAGGCCACGCGCGCCCTGTTCCAGATCGCCGACACGCCGCAGAAGATGCTCGACCTGGGGGAAGCGGCGCTGATCGAGCATATCAAGACCATCGGTCTGTTCCGCAACAAGGCGAAGAACGTCATCAAGCTTTCCCGCCTTCTGATCGACACGTTCGGCGGTGAGGTCCCCAGCTCCCGCGCCGCCCTCGTCACCCTGCCGGGGGTAGGACGGAAGACCGCGAATGTGGTGCTGTCGATGTGGTTTCACCACCCGGCACAGGCGGTCGACACCCATATCTTCCGCGTCGGCAACCGCACCGGCATCTGCCCCGGCCGCGACGAGATCACGGTCGAACGCGCGATCGAGGATAACGTCCCGGTCGAATATCAAGCCCGTGCGCATCACTGGCTTATCCTGCATGGCCGGTATATCTGCGTCGCGCGCACACCCAAATGCGGCATCTGCCCGATCCGGGAGTGGTGCCTATATCCGGAGAAGACCGCATGAAATCCTACCAGGTCGTCGGCATCGGCAATGCCATCGTCGATGTGTTCTCCACCGCCGATGACTCGTTTCTTGACCTGATGGGCATCCAGAAAGGCATCATGCAGCTGGTGGAGCGCGAGCGGGGCGAAATGCTTTACGCCGCCATGACCAACCGCCAGCAGGCCCCCGGCGGGTCGGTGGCGAACACGCTTGCGGGCCTCGGCAACCTTGGCCTGACCACCGGTTTCATCGGCCGGGTGCATGATGACGCGCTGGGTCGGTTCTATGCCCAGACCATGGCCAAGGATGGCACCGATTTCGTCAACCCGCCGGTTCCGGGGGGCGAGCTTCCGACCTCGCGGTCGATGATCTTCGTTGCACCGGATGGCGAGCGGTCGATGAACACCTATCTTGGCATCTCGTCCGAGCTTGGTCCCGAGGATGTCTCGGACACCGTCGCCGGCAGCGCCGAGATCCTGTTTCTGGAGGGCTATCTTTACGACAAGCCCAAGGGCAAACAGGCCTTCGAACGCGCGGTCGAGCTTTGCCACCAGGCCGGGGGCAAGGCCGGGATCGCGCTTTCCGACCCGTTTTGCGTCGACCGGCACCGGGACGACTTTCGCCGTCTGGTCAAAAGCCTCGACTATGTGATCGGCAACGAACATGAATGGGCCTCGCTGTACCAGACCGACCTTTCGGCAGCGCTGGAGCAGGCGGCCAACGGGCCTGATCTGACCCCGTGGGCAGTTCCGGGCGTGGGCAGATTGCCCACCCTACCGGTCAGTCCGCCAAGCAGTCGGCGAGCGTTGCCGCCAAGCCGATCAGAAGCGCAGCATAGGCATCCGGCCCCGGTTCCAGCGACGATCCGACCGGGTCGAGCGTCCCGCCGATCCGCACATTGGTCCCCTCGGCCAGCTGCGTGACCAGCGCCGGGTCGTTCTGCGCTTCGGGGAAGATGCAGACCACCCCCCCCGCCTCCAGCCGTGAGCGGAGTTCGGACAGCCGGGCTGCACCCGTGGGGGCGGCATCGCCCAGCGCGATGGTCCCGGCGGGGGTCAGGCCGAAGGTGGAGATGAAGTAGCCGAAAGCGTCGTGGAAGGTGACGAACGGTTGGTCCCTGACCGGCAGAAGCAGCGCCTCTGCCTCAGCCTCGGCGGCTGCTATCCTGGCGCTGGCGGCTTCGGCATTGGCGGTGTAGGTCGCCGCGTTCTTTGGGTCGAGGCGCGACAGGTCCGCCGCGATCAGGCCGGTCCACCACCGGGCGGTCGAGGGGTCAAGCCAGACATGCGGGTCGATGGACCCGCCCGCAGTTTCATGCACCTCGGCCTCGGCCTGGGTTTCGCCTGCCTCAAGCGCGCTGACGAAGTAGTTGATCTTGTAGGTCCCCACGTCGTCAAACAGCGTCAGCACCGCACTTTCGCCACCGCGAGCGTCCAGCGCGCTGTCAAGCCAGGGCGTCAGCTCGGGTCCGATCCAGACCACCAGATCAGCCTTGGCCAGGGCAGCGACCTGGCTCGGCTTCAGTTGAAAGTCATGCTCGTCCGCGCCCTGGTCCAGCAGGAGCGTCGGTGTCCCAAGGTCACCCATCACCATCGCCACGATGGAATGCACCGGCGGGATGTCGGTCACCACGCGCGGCACCTCGGCCAGGGCGACCGAGGGGATGAGGAGAAAGGCAAGGAGGGCGCGCATGACAGGCCTGTTCGTTCCGGGCAGGCTGGTCTATGTATGTAATACTATCACTCGTCAAGACCGAGAGCAGGATAGATTGACCATGGCACCATCCGTCGCCGCCACTGACCCGGCTTTTGCCGCGCATGATCACGGCCATTGCACCGAGGACGCGCTTTCGCGGGCCGAGGTCGTGACGAAAGCCGCTGGCGCGCGGCTGACTCCGGTGCGCCGCCGGGTGCTGGAGATCCTTCTGGAACAGCACCGCGCGCTTGGGGCCTATGATGTGCTGGCCCGGCTGGCGGCCGACGGCTTTGGCAACCAGCCGCCGGTTGCCTATCGCGCGCTGGAGTTTCTGGTCGACCATGGGCTTGCCCACCGCATCCAGCGCCTGAACGCCTTTACCGCCTGCACCCATCCCGGGGCGGATCATGCGCCGGCCTTCCTGATCTGCCGCGACTGCTCCGGCGTGGCCGAGGCCGAGGCGGCAGGCGCGCGTGAAGCGCTTGGTGCAAGTGCCGCCACCCGTGGGTTCCTGATCGAGCGCACCACGATCGAGGCGTTAGGCCTGTGTCCCGCCTGCCGCGAGGTCGCGCCATGACGCTGATCGGTGCCGAAGGCCTTACCGTCCACCTGGCCGGGCAGAAGGTGCTGGAAGACGTGACGCTGCAACTTGCCCCGGCCGAGATCGTGACCATCCTGGGCCCGAACGGGTCCGGCAAGTCGACGCTGCTCCGCGCGCTTCTGGGCATCCTGCCGCTGAGCGGAGGCCAGATTCGCCGCGCGCCGGGGCTGCGCATCGGCTATGTGCCGCAGCGGCTGGCGATTGACCGGACGATGCCGATCACGGTGCGCAGGTTTCTGTCCCTGCCCACGCGAGCCAGCGACACGGCCGCTTCCCGCGCGCTGGAGCGGGTCGGGATGGCTGGGCAGGAGACGCAGCAGATGACTGCACTCTCTGGCGGGCAGTTGCAGCGCGTCCTTCTGGCGCGCGCCCTGTTGGGCCAACCGCAGGTCCTGATGCTGGACGAACCGACGCAAGGCCTGGACCAGCCGGGCGAGGCCGCCTTCTACCGCCTGATCGAGGCGGTGCGGGCCGAGACCGGGGCCGCGATCCTGATGGTCAGCCATGATCTTCATGTGGTGATGGCAGCCTCGGACCGGGTGATCTGCCTCAACGGGCATATCTGCTGCGAGGGCACGCCGCGCGTGGTGTCGACCGCCCCGGAGTACCGCGCCCTGTTCGGGCTTGGCACCCAGGGGGCGCTGGCGCTTTACCGGCATGATCATGACCACGGGCATGGGCATGATCATGGGCATGGGCATCCGCAACCGCACGAGCATGACCATGCTTGACGATTTCCTCGTCCGCGCCGGGCTTGCGGCGGTTGGGATCAGCCTTGCGACCGGGCCGCTGGGGGCGTTTGTCGTCTGGCGGCGGATGGCCTATTTCGGCGATGCCACCGCGCATGCCGCCGTGCTTGGGGTGGCGCTTGCCCTGGCGACCGACCTTCCGATCGGGCTTGGCACGCTGGGGGTGGCGCTTGCGATGGCGGCAACCGTCGCGGGTCTTGCCGCGCGGGGTTGGGCGATGGACACCACGCTGGGGGTGCTGGCGCATTCCGCGCTCGCCTTCGGGCTCGTTGCGATCAGCTTTTTCCCCGGGGTGCGTACCAGCCTGTCATCCTACCTGTTCGGCGACATCCTGGCCGTCAGCCGCAGCGACCTTGCGCTGATCTGGGCGGGCTCGCTTGCCGTGGCGGCACTTCTGGTCTGGCGCTGGCAGGCCCTGCTGACCGCAACGCTTAGCGAGGATCTGGCCCATGCGGCGGGCATCAACCCGGATCGGGAGCGGCTGGTGCTGGTCCTTGCGCTCGCCCTCGTCGTGGCGGTGGCGCTGAAGGTGGTGGGGGCGCTTCTGATCGCGGCGATGCTGATCATTCCGGCAGCGACCGCGCGGGGGTTGGCGCGCACGCCCGAGGGGATGGCCCTTGGCGCGGTCGGGCTTGGCGCGGCCGCCGGGCTTGGCGGGCTTGGCCTGTCCCTGTGGCAGGACACCCCGACCGGCCCGTCGATCATTGTGGTGGCGGCGATCCTCTTTGCGCTTGGCACGGTGCGCGGCCGGGTCTGACCGACCGAAAGTCCGCCAAGCCGAGCCGACTGCCCGAAGCTTGCCCCAATCTGCGGTTAGACTGGGCGCAGTTGCAACGGGGGCTTTTCGGTGCTGCGCGGATTC
>NCDS01000105.1 GCA_002280315.1 Rhodobacterales bacterium 32-66-7
CTGCCCTATGCCGTGAAATAAGGAGCACATGACATGCAAGTGATCCTTCTGGAACGCGTGGCCAAGCTTGGCCAGATGGGCGAAGTCGTCAACGTCAAGGACGGCTATGCCCGGAACTACCTCCTGCCGCAGGGCAAGGCTCTTCGCGCGAACGACAACAACATCAAGTCCTTCGAGGTGAAAAAGGCCCAGCTTGAGGCGACCAACTTGGAGACCCGCAAGGAAGCGGCAGCGGTCGGCGAAAAGCTCGACGGCCAGACCTTCATCGTGATCCGCTCCGCTTCGGATGCCGGTGCGCTCTACGGCTCGGTCACCCCGCGCGATGCCGCCGACGCCGCGACCGAGGCTGGCTTCACCCTCCACCGCGGTCAGGTCGTCCTCGACAAGCCGATCAAGGAGTTGGGGATTCACACCGTCTCGGTCCAGCTTCACCCCGAAGTTGCGGTGAAGATGATGCTGAACGTCGCCCGCTCGGTCGAAGAGGCTGAACTGCAAGCCTCCGGCAAGTCGATCGCCGAGCTTGCCGCCGAAGCCGAAGCCGAGGCAGAGTTCGAGATTGCCGAGCTTTTCGACGAAATGGGCGCCGCCCAGGACGGCGAAGACCTGACGCGCTGATCTCTTTGCGAACCGCGCCCGGTCACGCCGGGCGCGGTTTTCTTTCCGTATCGGCCTTGGGTCGATTGCCTGCTCTACAATATCATTTACCGTAGAGCACGCCTTTGCTATACAGAACTGCCGACTGTAGAGCAAATCATGCAACCCCATTCCCCCCGCGCCCAGGCTGCCTATCACGATCTTTGCCGTCTCCTGATGGATGACGCCGTTGCCGAGATCGTCGGCACGCCGCAACTGCTGGTGCGGAACGGGCGCGGCTACTGGTACGATCTGCACCGGGTCGGCACCTCGGTCAAGAACCGCTACCTTGGCGAGGACAGCCCAGAGATGGCCGCCCGCGTCGCCCGGCATCGCGACCTTTCCGCCAACAAGAAGGCCCGCGCCGACGAACGGACGCGGCTCGTCAGGACGCTGCGGGCCGAAGGCCTTGCCAGCCTTGACCGCACCACCGGCAGTCTTCTCGCCGGGATGGAGCGCGCCGGTGTCTTCCGGCTTGGCGGCACGATTGTCGGCACGCAGGCCTTCAGGCTTTACGAAGGCGCGCTTGGCCTGCGGCTTTGCACCACCGACCTGACGCAAACCGGCGATGTCGATATCGCCCAGTTCGAGCATCTGTCCATAGCACTTGGCGACAAGGTCGAAGAGAGTCTGGCCGAAACCTTCAAGGAACTCGATTTCGATCCGGTTCCCGGCCTGCGGTCGACTTCGGTCTGGAAGTGGCGGCAGACGAGCTCGACGATGATGGTGGAATTCCTCACCCCCTCGTTCCGCCCCGAAGAAGACATCCGCGACCTGCCCGCGCTTGGGGTTGCGGCGCAGTCGCTCCACTTCCTGAACTACCTTATTGCCGAGCCGATCAAGGCGGCCGCGCTTTACCGTTCGGGCGTCCTGGTGCAGATCCCCCGGCCGGAGGCTTTTGCCATCCACAAGCTGATCGTGGCCAACCGGCGCAGGGGACCGGACCAGTTGAAGGCGCGCAAGGACCGGGTGCAGGCCACCCTTCTGATCGAGGCTTTGGCCGAAGACCGCCCGGACGAGTTGCGCGAGGCATATCACGACGCGCTGGACCGTGGCCCGCAATGGCGCGCCCATATCGACGCCACGCTGCAGCGCCTGCCCGAGGCGGCAGCGCATCTCGCAGCCCTCTGATCCGACGAAAAAGGCCGCACCCGAAGGTGCGGCCTGATCCCGGGAGTGCCGATGGCCTCAGATCACATCTCGTCCAACGCCTCGATCGCGGTCTGCAGCGTCTCCTTCGAGATTTCCTTGTCGGTCACCTTGGCCATGGCGACGATATGGTCCACCACCTTGTCCTCGAAGATCGGCGCGCGCAGTTGCTGCTGCATCTGCTGGTTCTTCTGCACGAATTCGAAGAACTGCCGCTCTTGCCCCGGATACTGCCGCGCCGCTGCCAGAACGGCTTGCGTCATCTCGGCATCGGTCACCGTCACCTCGGCCTTGCGACCGATCTCGGCCAAAAGCAGCCCCAGCCGCACCCGGCGCACAGCCAGCGCCTTGTGCTCATCGGTAGGCTCGATCGAGCCATGGTTGTGGCCGTGATCGTCGGGATGTTCCTCATGGTAAAGCTGGTGCGCGATCTGCCCGGCTTCCGCCTCGACCAGATTGGCCGGCAGATCGAACTGCACCATCCCGTCCAGCTGGTCGAGAAGCGAGCGTTTCATCACCGACCGCGCAGCACCCTTGTATTCGGCCTCCAGCCGTTCGGCGATCTGCGCCTTCAGCGCGGCCAGATCCTCGGCCCCGAACTTCTTGGCCAATTCGTCATTGACCTCGGCGGGCTTCGGCTCCTTGACCGCTTTCACGGTGCAGGCGAAAACGGCGGCCTTTCCGGCCAGATGCTTGGCACCGTATTCCGCCGGGAAGCTTACGTTGACCGACACTTCATCGCCGACCTTCACGCCGACCAACTGCGCCTCGAACCCCGGGATGAACGAGTTTGAGCCCAACACGAGGGGGTAATCCTCGGCAGCACCACCCTCGAACGCCTCACCATCGACCGAGCCCTTGAAGTCGATCACCACCTGATCGCCGTCCTTGGCCTTGGCACCCTTCTTGCGATCGGCAAAATCCTTGGCAGACCCCGCAAGGTTCGCCAGCGCCTCGTCCACGGCCTTGTCGTCGGCCTTCACGATCAACCGGTCGAGGGTGATCTTGCTCGCGTCGATCTCCGGGATCGGCGGCAGAAGGTCATAGACCATCTCCACCACGACATCCTGACCCTCTTTCCAGGTGTCGCCGCCCTGCATCTTCACATCGGGTTGCAAAGCCGGGCGGTCGCCGGTCTTGTCGAAATGCTCTTTCATCGCGGTGTCGATGGCTTCCTGCATCGCATCGCCGATCATCCGCGCGCCGAACTGTTTTTTCAGGATCGCCAGCGGCACCTTCCCTTTGCGGAACCCCTTGATCTCGACCTCGGGCTGCGCTTCCAGAAGCTTGCCCTGGACCTTCGCATCCAGTTCCGCTGCCGTCACGGTAATCATGTAGCCGCGCTTGAGGCCTTCGTTCAGGGTCTCGGTGACCTGCATGTGGGACTGTCCTTCCTCGATCATTCGCGCGGTCGCGCGCAACGGTAAAAGCGCCGCAAGGTTCGCCCCCCGGCCCATCCGCGCGCTCATACCAAAGCTTTCCAAAGGACGTAAGGGGTAAATCGCCCCAACCCGAAGGTCCCGTCATGGTGCGGGTGGAGGGACTTGAACCCCCACGCCTTGCGGCGCCAGAACCTAAATCTGGTGCGTCTGCCAATTTCGCCACACCCGCGCAACCGGGGTTCTAGCAAAGCCCGCACCGGGGGGCGAGGTCTAAAACGACCGCCCCACCCGACCGCCCCCCCGACCGCCCCACCCGACCGCCCCTGTGGTCCGCCCCCGCCCCTGCCACGATCCGGCCACAGCCAAAGCCAGATGCCGCCATACCTGCCCCGAAAACACCGTCAGCCCAGCGAAGACTGGTCACAAAGCCATGCAACATCACTGGGGACGCAGCCAGGGGGGGACCATCGATGAAGGCCGGACAACAGCTTCAGGACCGTCCCGGCTTCGGCAGGGTGACCGGCGGATTTCTGGCTGGGACCATGGTCTTCACCGCCGAGGGTGCGATGCCGGTGGAATACCTCGCGCCGGGGGATCGGGTGGTGACCCGCAGCGGTCTTCTGCCCCTGGTTTCGGTCTCTTCCCGGCGGCTTGCCAGCGCGGCGCTGATCCGGATCCGGGCCGCGACCCAAGCCCCGACGGTCCCGTCGCGCGACCTGTTCCTTTGCCCTGATCAGCTGGTTCTGCTCCGCGACTGGCGGGCGCAGATCCTGTTTGGCCAGACCGTTGCCGCCGTTGCCGCCGCGCGTCTGGTCGACGGCGAGTATGTCGTCCGGGAAAAGCGCCGCGACGCCTGGTTCTTCTCCCCCGCCTTCGAGACCGAGGCCGTCATCTTCGCCGAGGGTCAGGAAGTCGGCCTGACCGCAAGCCGCACCCTGTCGCTTACCGCACCCTGTCGCTGAGCGAAGCCTGAGGCAGGCCTACCACTTCACGTGTTGCGGCCAGAGGAAGACCTCGTCGGGATCGAAGTTCTTGACCGTCGCCAGCGACATCGTCTTGCGCCGCAGATAGCGGGCGATGTCGTTGCGTGCGACCGTCTCAAGATCGGCCACCGACAGCGGCGCCCCCACCGTCAGCCGCAGCGTCCGCCCGATCCTGCGCCGGGTCTCGTGAAAGATCATCGCGACGCGCAGGGGATAGGACAGATGGCTCGCAATCTGGAACAGGCGTGAGTTCTGGCCGGAAAAATGCACCGGCAGGGTCGTGACCCCTGGAATCGTCGCCAGACGCCCGACGAAGGGATGCCATTCGGCATCGCAAGCCGGCCCCTTCACCGGCGAGTTCGAGGTTGACACCCCACCCGCCGGGAAGATCGCCACCACCTTGCCGGCCCCCAGAAGCTCCGCCGCCTTGCGCCGGGTCGCACTCGTCAGCCGCCGCGCCTCGGGCGTGCCGGAAAAGTCGACCGGCAAAAGATGCGGTGCAATCTCCGGCACCTGGCACAGCTGGCTGTTGGTCAGGATCTGGACATTGCCGCGCAGCCGCATCGCCAGCTGGCCGATGGTCAGGCCATCAAGGATGCCGAACGGATGGTTCGCCACGATCAGCAAACCGCCCGTGGCCGGCAGGTGCGCCAGATGCTGCTCACCCGCGATCTGCAGCTTCACGTTCAGAAGGCGCAGCGCGGCGGCAAACACCGTCTCGTCCGAGCGTTGGCCGCGAATCTGCCAGTCCACATACATGCGGTGCAGCTTCGGACGCCCGCTCAGCCGTTCGACAGTGCGGATCAGGCTGCGGCGAAACCGAGACTGACCGGCGTGGGAATAGGTGAAATTCGGTGGTGCAACAGAGTTTGCGGCAACAAGCGGCTCAGGGTCGAGGTCGTTCATCGGGGCTTTCCAACAGGGGGCTAAGCGAAGAGCGGAACTTTGCAACCAACGTAAGACGGCAGGATCACAAGTATATGTCACCCGGCATCGCGGTTTCTGGGCGACATCTGGGCGACACTCGGCACGCCCTCAAATCCCGCGCGACCTTGCCTACCATGACACAAGCGCAACGGGACATAAATAGGGCGCAGCAGCCGACAATACCAGAGGTGCAGCAAAGCCCGCAAACCCGGCCGACGCGACCCGCTGAAGCCCCCACAAGGGCGTGGCCCCGCGCCGGAAGGCGAAAAACCGCGCGGGCCGGATCGACGCAGGACCGTCATCCATCTTTTACAATCTCGATATCCAACCGTCACGAACGAACCGTAGAGCGTCCCTAGGCCGACGTAAGGCCGCTCGTTATCCAGGAGAGCTCCCATGAAATCCTTCCACGTCTCCGCATCGGTGCTGGCGTTCGCCGCCGCCGCTGCCATGCCCGCTTTCGCGCGCGAACAGATTCAGGTCACCGGTTCCTCGACCGTTCTGCCCTACGCGACCATCGTTGCCGAAGCGTTCGGCGAAAACTTCGACTTCCCGACCCCGGTCGTGGAAGGTGGCGGCTCGGGTGCCGGCCGCAAGAAAATGTGTGAAGGCGTTGGCGAAAACACCGTCGACATCGCGAACTCGTCCTCGCGCATCTCGCAGTCGGACATCGATCTTTGCGCCTCCAACGGCGTGACCGAGATCATGGAAGTCCGCTTCGGCTATGACGGCATCGTCTTCGCTTCGGACGTGAACGGCCCGGCCTTCGCGCTGACCCCGTCGGACATGTTCAACGCCCTGGCCGAAACCGTGCTCAAGGACGGCGCTCTGGTCGCCAACCCGTACGCCCAGTGGGCCGAAGTGAACGCCGACCTGCCCGCCCAGGACATCCTCGTTCTGTCGCCCGGCACCAAGCACGGCACCCGTGAAGTCTACGACACCAAGGTGATCATCCAGGGCTGCGAAGACACCGGCGCCATGGCTGCCCACCTGGCTGCTGGCCTGGACGAAGATGCAGCCGAAGAAGCCTGCATGAAGCTGCGCACCGATGGCCGCAACGTCGACATCGACGGCGACTACACCGAGACGCTTGCCCGTCTTGACGCCGACAAGAACGCGATCGGCGTGTTCGGCCTGTCGTTCTACCAGAACAACACCGACAAGCTGCAGGTCGCGACCATGGGCGGCGTGGCCCCTTCGGCCGAGACCGTTGCTTCGGGTGAATACCCGGTGTCGCGTCCGCTGTACTTCTACGTCAAGAAGGCCCACATCGGCGTGATCCCCGGCCTGAAAGAGTACATCGAGTTCTTCGTCTCGAACGACATGGCTGGCCCGGATGGCCCGCTGGCTGCCTACGGCCTCGTGTCTGACCCGGCTCTGGCCGAGACCCAGGCGATGGTCGCTGCGGAAACCCCGATGGGCCCGCTGGAATAAGATCCTACGACGACAGGCGGGGCCCATGCCCCGCCTGTTTTTCCTTGGGGTGGCCGTTGCCGCCCTGCCCCCTCTGGCTGAATGAGGCTGCGTGATGTCCGTCCTGATGCTGCTTGCCGCGATTGCGGTCCTGTCCGTCGCCGCCTTCCTGCTTGCCAAGCGCCGGGCGCTCAGCTCTGCCGGTGGCAACCCCCGGCTTCTCCATTCCCTCGCGCGCTACTACGGCTGGTACGGGGCCCTTTCGGTCCTGATCCCGGCGCTGGCCGCGCTGACGCTGTGGCTCCTTGTCCAGCCCATGGTGATCGAGAACCGGATCGCCGCAGCCCTTCCGTCCGAACTGGTGGCCGACAACGCCAAGCGCGACCTCACGATGGCCGATGTGCGCCGGGTGGCCGGTGGCCTTGATGTCGCCGTAGCCCAGGGCACGATGACCGAGGAAGAGGCCGGGATGATCCGGACCGAATTCACCAACGTCCGCGACCGTCTGGCTGCCGTCGGCGTGGCCCTCGGCTTCGTAGATGTCGGCGGTGTTCATCGGGGGCTCCCTATTGGTCTGAGGGATCAATACTCGCAAACGGTCGCGGTTCCACCCCGCGCGCGTCCGCGCCGCCCGAGGTGACAGCCTGTCGCGCATCGGCTAGGAGGCGCGGCTCAGGTTTCAGACTCTCGAAGACGATCCC
>NCDS01000106.1:0-11499 GCA_002280315.1 Rhodobacterales bacterium 32-66-7
GCCAGACGGCGGGGGTTGGTGACGAAGAGGTCGTCGCCCACCAGTTGCAGCTTGGCGCCCAGCTTGTCGGTCAAAAGCTTCCAGCCCGCCCAGTCGTCTTCCGAACAGCCATCTTCGATGCTGATGATCGGGTAATCCGCGGCCAGACCGGCAAGGAAGTCGACATTCTCCTCGATCGACAGGGATTTTCCTTCGCCCACCATCTCATAGCGGCCGCCCTTGAAGTATTCCGTCGCGGCGCAGTCCAGCGCAAGGCAGATATCCTCACCCGGGCGATACCCGGCCTTCTCGATGGATTTCAGAATGAAATCAAGCGCGTCGCGGGCAGAGTTCAGGTTGGGCGCGAACCCGCCCTCATCGCCGATCCCGGTGTTGTGGCCCGCGTCGTGGAGTTCCTTTTTCAGGGTGTGGAACACCTCCGACCCCATCCGAACCGCCTCGCGGATATTCTCCGCGCCGACGGGCATGATCATGAATTCCTGGATGTCGATCGGGTTGTCGGCATGTTCGCCGCCGTTGATGATGTTCATCATCGGCACGGGCAGCACGCGGGCCGAGGTGCCGCCGACGTAGCGGAACAAGGGCATCCCCGAAAACTCCGCCGCAGCCTTGGCCACCGCCAGGGACACCCCAAGGATCGCATTCGCCCCAAGGCGGGACTTGTTGGGCGTGCCGTCCATCTCGATCATGGTGCGGTCGATGCCGATCTGTTCGGTGGCGTCAAAGCCGACGATCTCTTCGGCGATCTCGCCATTGACCGCCGCCACAGCCTCAAGCACACCTTTGCCCTTGTAGCGCGCCTTGTCGCCATCGCGCCGCTCATTCGCTTCATGCGCGCCGGTAGAGGCCCCCGAGGGCACCGCCGCCCGGCCCATCGCGCCGTCCTCAAGGTAGACATCAACCTCGACCGTCGGGTTGCCCCGGCTGTCCAGAATCTCGCGGGCGTGGATGTCGATGATCGTGCTCATGGGGGGGCTCCTGAACGTTCAGCCGATTGCAGTTTGCTGGTCTTCTACCTTGCGACGGCGCTCGCGGTAAAGCGTGTAAAGTCCCGACCCGATCACCAGGGTTGCCCCGATGAGGGTCTGCGCATCGGGCCGTTCGGCAAAGAACATGAAGCCCAGTCCCAACGCGAATATCAGGCGCGTGTAACGAAATGGCGTGATGACCGAGACATCGCCTGCCCGCGTCGCCTCGATGATCGCCCAATAGGCAACCAGCCCGATCAGCGCCGCAGTGGCGATCTGCGCCCAGGCTACGGGCCCGGGCATCACTGCGCCACCGGCTGCCGCCATCATCCCGACGGAAAGCACGATCACCCCGCCATAGCCCAGCGTCGCCACGACCGGGGTCGGCACACCAGGGTCCATCCGGCGGGCAAAGATGTCGCGGGCCGACATGCCGAACATGCCAAGAACCGCCCATAACACGTTCGGATCAAAGGCCGCCGACCAGGGCTTGATGATCAGAAGGACGCCGCAGAACCCGATCAGAATCGCTGCCCAGCGCCGCCACCCGACCACTTCGCCCAGAAAGATCGCCGCCGCCGCAACGACCATGATCGGTGCCGCCTGCAGGATTGCCGAGACCAGCGACAAGGGGGCCATCGCCAGCCCCATCAGGATGCCGCCCGAACCGACCATCTCGGCCAGGGTGCGGCCAATCACCGGCCCGCTCATCGAGGCGCGCGACACCAGCCGGTGCCCCCGACGCAGCGCCCAGATCCCGAACACGGCAATGCCGACGACCCCGATGAACAGCGACACCTGCCCGACCGGAACCGAGACGCTGGCCGCCTTGATCAAGGCGTCCTCGACGGCAAAACCGGCCATCGCCAGCACCATCATCAGGATGCCGCGCAGGTTCTGGGCACGTCGGTCCTGGTGGGTCATCGGGGGTGTTCCGGAGCAGTTTGTCAGCCTTCGCAGTACAGGCAATGGCCACCGAACTGAAGACGCGATCGCCGGTCAATTGCCAAGCATGTTTCGGCACCAGACGCGCCAAAATTTTTCGGCGAAAAATTTTGGCCCCTTCCTCGAACGTCGGCTTGCATTCACGGTGGGCGAGAGGCACTGCTGGGCGCGCAATTGGGGGCAGGACATGCAACGCAAGGACCGGCTTGATGCGTTCGGTGGCTCGGTCCTGCTGGGGGTCACTTTGCTTCTGGCCTTCAACCAGATCGTCATCAAGGCGGTGAACGAAGGCTTTCAGCCGGTGTTCTTTGCCGGTCTCCGCTCGGCCCTTGCGGTGGGGTTCGTCTGGGCCTGGCTTTGGTGGCGCGGCCGTCCGCCCCGGTTGACCCGCGCCTCGCTGGGGCCCGGCCTTCTGATCGGGGCACTGTTCGCCGCCGAGTTCACGTTCCTGTTCCTTGCCCTTGACCTGACCAGCGTCGGGCGCGCCTCGGTCATCATGTATTCGATGCCGGTCTGGTTCGCGATCCTGGCGCATTTCGGCCTGGGAGAGCGGATCACCCCGCTCAAGGCAGCCGGACTTGGCCTGGCCTTCGCAGGCTGTGCGACGGCGATCCTGACCCGACCCGAGACGGGCGAGGCAAGCCTTGCGGGCGATCTTTGCGCGCTTGGGGCGGCGTTCGGCTGGGCGCTGACCGCCTTTGTCGCCCGCCGCCCGGTGATGCGCGCCGAGGGGCCGGAGATGCAGCTGTTCTGGATGGTCCTCGTCTCGGCGCCGATCCTGATTCTGGCAGCCCCGCTCTTCGGCCCCCTGATCCGTGATCTGCAGCCCTGGCACATCGCGGGCCTGGTCTTCCAGGCCTCGGTGGTCGTTGCGGGCGGCTTCATCGCCTGGCTTTGGCTGATGTCGGTCTATCCTGCGCCGACCGTGGCGTCGTTTTCGTTCCTCACCCCGGTGCTCGCGCTCTGCCTTGGGGCGGCGATCTATGGCGAGGCGGTGACCTGGTCCCTGGCGCTTGCGGCGGCGCTGGTGGCAGGGGGAATCGTTCTGATCAACCGCCCGGCGGCAGTGGCACCACCGGCCGGTTAGCGCCGCCGAAAGAATCGGTTTCGTGACAGGCACCCCGGTCCGCCTTGCGTCGCCGCCGCATGAACTGCCCGCAAGCGCCGCTTTCGGCTGCAAAAATCCGCGCCGGGTGGCGGGCAGGGCGGCCAAGTCCGGTCGCCCGCTGCCGAAAGCGGAGTCCGGAGGCAACGGTCCGTCAAGTCCCGAAATTTCCGGAAGGGGCAAAAATTCTCGTTGCGAGGCCGCCGCAATTACGACACTTTGACAAAGCGGCAGGGGACACCACAAAATCTAGTGTCGCAACGGACAGGACAGCAGACCCGACAACGATAAGCATCCCAAGGATGCAAACCTTCTGCCCCGATCTCGGGGCAGGACGGCGGGCTATTGTCCTTTCGTTGCTGAGACGGATCCGCCCCCTTTCCGGTTTTGAAAACGTATCGGCCGCTTTGGGCCGCAAGAACAGGAGACTTGGGGCATGAAGATCGAACGCGCGTTTACCACCGAAGCCACTGGCGCCTACGGGGCCATTCCTTTCGCCGTCACCACCTCGGAGATTCGCAATCCGGATGGCACCGTGGTCTTCCGCAATGAAGCGGTGGAGGTGCCGGAGGGCTGGAGCCAGGTCGCCTCGGACGTCCTCGCCCAGAAGTATTTCCGCAAGGCCGGGGTGCCCGCGGTGCTGAAGCGCGTGAAGGAAAAGGCCGTGCCGGAGTTCCTGTGGCGCTCGGTCCCGGATGAGGTGGCGCTGGCCAAGCTTCCCACCGATGAGCGCTTCGTGGGGGAAACCTCGGCCAAGCAGGTCTTCGACCGCCTGGCCGGGGCCTGGGCCTATTGGGGTTGGAAGGGGGGCTATTTCACCACCGAAGCCGATGCCTCTGCCTATTATGACGAGATGCGCTTCATGCTGGCCCGACAGATGGCCGCCCCGAACTCGCCCCAGTGGTTCAACACCGGCCTGCATTGGGCTTACGGGATCGACGGCCCGTCGCAGGGTCACTTCTACATCGATCACCAGACCGGCCAGCTTACCAAATCCACCAGCGCTTACGAACACCCCCAGCCGCATGCCTGCTTCATCCAGTCGGTCAAGGATGACCTCGTGGGCGACGGCGGCATCATGGACCTCTGGGTGCGCGAGGCGCGTCTCTTCAAATACGGCTCCGGTACCGGCACCAACTTCTCCAGCTTGCGTGGTGAGGGCGAGAAACTCTCCGGCGGCGGCAAATCCTCCGGCCTGATGGGGTTCCTGAAGATCGGCGACCGCGCTGCGGGCGCGATCAAGTCCGGCGGCACCACCCGCCGCGCGGCCAAGATGGTCATCATCGACATGGACCACCCGGACGTTGAAGACTTCATCAACTGGAAGGTGATCGAGGAGCAGAAGGTCGCCTCCCTCGTCGCTGGCTCCAAGGTCCACTCCGCCCGCCTGAACGACATCTTCGCCGCGATCAAGGCCTTCGACGGCTCGATGGAGGGCGCGACCGACCCCGCCGCCAACCCGGCCCTGAAAGCCGCGATCACACTTATACCAACCGCATCCTGCAATACGCGCGGCAAGGCTTCACCAGCATCGAATTCCCCACCTACGACACCGATTGGGATTCCGAGGCCTATATCTCCGTCTCCGGCCAGAACTCCAACAACTCGGTCCGCGTGACCGACGCCTTCCTGAAGGCCGTCAAGGACGACCAACCGTGGGAGCTGATCCGCCGCACCGACGGCAAGGTCGCGAAAACCGTCTCGGCGCGTGAGCTTTGGGACCAGATCGGCCACGCCGCCTGGGCCTGCGCCGACCCCGGCATCCAGTTCCATGACACCGTCAACGCCTGGCACACCTGCCCGGAAGACGGCGCGATCCGGGGTTCCAACCCCTGTTCGGAGTACATGTTCCTCGACGACACCGCCTGCAACCTGGCGTCGATGAACCTTCTGACCTTCTTCGCGGGCGGCAAGTTCGATGCCGAGGCTTACGTCCACGCCTCGCGCCTCTGGACCGTCACCTTGGAAATCTCGGTGATGATGGCGCAGTTCCCGTCGCAAGAAATTGCGAAACTCTCCTACGACTTCCGCACCCTCGGCCTTGGCTATGCCAACATCGGCGGCCTCCTGATGAACATGGGCCTTGGCTATGACTCCAAAGAGGGCCGCGCCCTTTGCGGGGCGCTGACCGCGATCATGACCGGCGTCGCCTACGCCACCAGCGCCGAAATGGCGAAAGAGCTTGGCCCCTTCGCGGGCTACCAGCGCAACCGCGAGCACATGCTCCGCGTGATCCGCAACCACCGCGCCGCCGCCCATGCAACCGGCAGCCACGAGGGGCTGAACGTCCCCGCCGTCGCCCTTGACCACGCGAACTGCCCGGACCAAACCCTTGTCGCCCTTGCGAAATCGGCTTGGGACGAAGCCCTCGCCTTGGGTCAACAGCACGGTTACCGCAACGCCCAGACCACCGTCATCGCCCCTACCGGCACCATCGGCCTCGTGATGGACTGCGACACCACCGGGATCGAGCCCGACTTCGCCCTCGTCAAGTTCAAGAAACTGGCGGGAGGCGGCTACTTCAAGATCATCAACCAGTCGGTCCCTGCGGCCCTTGAAACCCTCGGCTACTCCACCGCCCAATCGGCGGAAATCGTCGCCCATGCCGTCGGCCATGCCTCGCTCGGCCAGGCCCCCGGCATCAACCACGCCTCCCTCATCGGCCACGGCTTCGGGGTGCGTGAGATCGAAAAGCTTGAGGCTGCCCTGCCTTCCGCCTTCGACATCAAGTTCGTCTTCAACCAGTGGACCCTGGGCGAGGATTTCTGCAAAGGCACCCTCGGCATCCCCGAGGACAAGCTTAACGACCCGACCTTCGACCTCCTCCGCCACCTCGGCTTTACCAAGGCGCAGATCGACGCCGCCAACGACCATGTCTGCGGCACGATGACGCTCGAGAATGCCCCGCACCTTCGCCCCGAGCACTACTCCGTCTTCGACTGCGCCAACCCCTGCGGCAAGACCGGCAAGCGCTACCTGTCGGTCAACAGCCATATCCACATGATGGCCGCCGCGCAGTCGTTCATCTCCGGCGCGATCTCGAAGACCATCAACATGCCGAACGCGGCCACCATCGCCGAAACGCTGGAGGCCTATGAGCTGTCCCACTCCCTCGGCATCAAGGCCAATGCGCTTTACCGCGACGGCTCCAAGCTCAGCCAGCCCCTGGCAAGCGCGCTGATCGAGGATGACGAAGACGCCGAAGAGGCGCTGACCACCGGCTCGACCCATGAAAAGGCCATCGTCATCGCCGAGAAGATCATCGAAAAGGTGATCATCAAGGAGATCGTCCGCAGCAATCGCGAAAAACTCCCCGAACGCCGCAAGGGCTACACCCAGAAGGCCATCGTCGGTGGCCACAAGGTCTACCTCCGCACCGGGGAATACCAGGACGGCAGCCTGGGCGAGATCTTCATCGACATGCACAAGGAAGGGGCCGGCTTCCGCGCGATGATGAACAACTTCGCCATCGCGGTCTCGGTCGGCCTCCAATACGGCGTGCCGCTGGACGAATTCGTCGAGGCCTTCACCTTCACCCGGTTTGAGCCCGCCGGGATGGTGCAAGGCAACGACAGCATCAAGAACGCAACCTCCATCCTCGATTACATCTTCCGCGAACTGGCGGTCAGCTACCTCGACCGCACCGACCTTGCGCACGTCGCCCCCAAAGGCGCCGCCTTCGATGACCTTGGTCGCGGCGATGAGGAAGGCAAACGCAACTTCGCCGAGCCGTCGGAATCCGCCGCCTCCAAATCGCTGGAGGTCCTGCGCCAGGTCGCCTCCACCGGCTATATGAGGAAACGCGTGCCGCAGGAATTCACCGTCCTGCAAGGCGGGCAGGGCATGACCGGCTTTGCCACCGACGCGAACGCCGCCCTGTCGATGCTGTTCCCCGAAAGCCACACCGGTTTCAGCGAGACCACGTCGCCCTACGCCCTCGGCACCGGCGACGCGCGCACCAAGGCGAAACTGCAAGGCTACACGGGGGACAGCTGCGGCGAGTGTGGGAACTACACGATGGTCCGGAATGGGTCTTGCCTGAAGTGCAACAGCTGCGGCGGGACGACGGGGTGTAGTTGATCCGAGATTGGGTTGGGGTGTTCCGCGCCAACGGAACACCCGGGCTTTCCGGCGTGTATGTGGCACAGCGCCCAAGAAGCGTTCTCGCCCCTCGCGGGCGGGGTCTGCTCCCCGCCCGTTTGCTTGTCGAAACCACCCCACCCCTTCCTTTCTGCACAAAATATCCCACGGGAGGTCCGGAGGGTGTGAAACCCTCCGGCTCCCTCCGCACTCCCAAGCCCTCGAATGAAAGGGCCTCCCTCCCCCCGCGTGGGGGAGGGTTGGGGTGGGGGGGCATGGCCCGCCGAAAACCACCACGGTTTGACCCCGCCGCCGCCAGCCGCCGGCATCGCTCCATGAAGCCAGATCCCGCCCGTCAGGTGGCCGACAGCCCGCATCACGACCACTTCGCCGACATCGACTCGGGCCAGATCATCGAGTTCCGGTCCGACAAGATCGAACAGCTGCAACGTGAGATTGCCACCGAGATGGGGTTCGACATCATCCACCACCGGCGGGAGCTTTACTGCCGGAAGAAGCCTTAGCCCGCAAACCCGCCGTAGCCACCCTGGAAGAACACCAGCGGCGCACCCTCACCGATGACGAACCCCTCCACCAGACCGACCAGGATCGCATGGTCACCGCCGTCATGGGCGGCATGGGCGGCGCAGTCGAACCGGGCGAGGGCGGGCAGGGTGGGTTGACCGGCGGCGTTCAACCCATGCTCCAACCCGTCGAACCCGGCACCACCGCGCGAAAAGCGGGTGATCAGCCCGGCCTGATCCGCCCCAAGCACATGGATCGCGTAAGACCGCGCTTCGGCAAAGGCCGCGAACCGGCGGGAGGCGCGGGCAGGGGACCACAGGACCAAGGGCGGCTCCAGCGAGACCGACGAAAAGCTGTTGGCGACAAAGCCCAGCGGACCTTCATCCGTCATCGTGGTGATCAGGGTAACCCCGGTCGCAAACTGGCCGAAGGCATCGCGCAAGGCGCGCCCGGCACGACTGTCATTCTCGATCATCCGCTGTCCTTACCAGCACCTGCCCGGATCAGGCAGCGTCTGGGGGGAGATATCGCAGCCTGCCCGGGAAGCAACCGGGAAAGCGGCCTAAAGCGTCCGCACCAGCCGCAGCGCATCATAAATTGCGGCATGGGTGTTCCGCGCCTCCACCGCATCGCCGATCCGGAAAAGCTGGAACCCGGGGCCAGCCACCGGCTGGGGAAGCCCGTCGATCAGCGCGGCATGATCGACCGCGCCAAGATTGGCCGACAGGGGTTTGAGGTCAAAGTAAATCCCGGCCAGGGGCTGGGTCCCGTGGTTGACCACGACCTGATCGAACTCCCCCGTCCGCCGCGCCGTGCCGTAGTCGCTGCCGGCCACGGTCCGCAGAAGGTTGCCCGCCCGCGCCACCGTCAAAAGCCGCCAGGTCACGGTGAAGGTCGTGCCCCGCGCCTGCATGGCCCGGACATAAGGCACCAGGTTCATCCCCATCACCTCGGGCGCGAAGCTGCGGTCGGGGGTCATCACCTCGACCGTGGCCCCTGCCTCGGCCAGCATCTCGGCGGCCTGCATGGCGACGTGATCGCCTGCGTCGTCGTACAACAGGACATTGCTCCCCGGTTTCACATCGCCCGACAGGATGTCCCACGCCGTCACCACCAGATCATTGCCCGCGGTCAGGATATCGCGGGTCGGCAGGCCACCGGTCGCGATGATCACCGCATCGGGGCGCTCGGCCAGCACATCAGCGGCCTCGGCATAGGTGTTGAACCGGAACTCCACCCCCTGCCGCAGACATTCCGCCAGCCGCCAGTCGACGATCCCCCGCATCTCCCGCTTCCGGGGGGAGCGGGCGGTCAACAGGACCTGCCCCCCCGCCTCCGCCGCCGCCTCGAACACCGTGACCCTATGGCCGCGTTCGGCGGCAACGCGTGCGGCCTCCAAGCCCCCCGGACCTGCGCCGACGATCACCACCCGCCGCTTCACCCCAGCCGCAGCGATGGCATGCGGCTGGGTTTCTTCGCGCCCGGTTGAGGGGTTGTGGATGCAAAGCGCCATGCCACCCTGATAGATCCGGTCCAGGCAATAGGTCGCGCCGACGCAAGGGCGGATCGTCTCCTCCCGCCCCTCGATGATCTTGCGGACAATATGCGGGTCGGCCATATGCGCCCGGGTCATGCCCACCATGTCCAGCCGCCCCGTCGCCACTGCATGGCGGGCGGTCGCCACATCCGGGATGCGGGCGGCGTGGAAGGTGGGCAGGCCCGACGTCGCCCTTACCTGCCCGGCGTAATCCAGATGCGGGGCCGAGGGCATGCCCTGCAGCGGGATCACCCCGGTCAGCGCCGCATCGCTGTGAATCCGCCCCCGGATCACGTTCAGGAAATCGACCAGACCCGAGGCTGCAAACCGCCGCGCCATCTCCAGCCCGTCATCGGGCGGCAAGCCCCCCGGCTCCATCTCATCGCCGACAAACCGCAGGCCCAAGAGGAACCCCGGACCAACCCGGTCCCGACAGGCCTGCAACACCTCCATCGTGAAGCGGAGGCGGTTTTCCAGGGTAGAGCCATCGTAAGGACCGGGCGGCATGCCGTTGGTCAAGGGGCTGATGAACTGGTCCATCAGATGGCCGTAGCATTCGAACTCTACCCCATCGACCCCGGCGGCCTGCATCCGCTCTGCCGCGTCGGCGTAGTCGCGGGTGATCCGGGCGATGTCCCAGTCTTCGATGATCTTCGGAAACGCCCGGTGCGATGGTTCCCGACTGGGACCGGCACCCACCACCGGCAGCCAGTCGCCCTTGTCCCAGCGGGTGCGGCGGCCAAGGTGGGAAAGCTGGATCATCACCGCCGCCCCGGCCTCGTGGCAATCGTCGGTCAGACGCTTCATCCAGGGCACTACCTCATCCTTCCAGACCAGAAGGTTGGAAAACACTGGCGGGCTGTCGCGGCTGACCGATGCCGACCCGGCGGTCATCACCATGGCGACGCCGGCGCGGGCCCGCTCCAGATGGTAAAGCCGGTAGCGGTCCTTGGGCATCCCGTCGTCGCCATAGGCCGGTTCGTGGCTGGTGGTCATGATCCGGTTGCGCAGGGTAAGGTGTTTCAGCTGGTAGGGCTGCAGCAGGGGATCGTTCGACATCACCGGACCCTTGGGTAAAGTTGCACCGCGAAACAGGTTAGCCTTGCTGTTGCGCTTGCCTCAAGAAAAATCGACACATATGTCGAGTTTTGCGGCAAGGTAAGGCAGGACGGGAAAGGGTGGTCAGATGCGGCAGATGCAAACCGAACGCGGCTGGCGCGGCACGCCGGACCTTTGGCTTGATGCGGCCTATGCGCTTTTGGTCGAGGGCGGGGTCGAGGCGGTGAAGATCCTGCCCCTTGCCGCGCGCCTCGGGGTGTCACGCACCTCGTTCTACTGGCATTTCCAGGATCGTGAGGCGCTTTTGGCCCGGCTGATCGACCGCTGGCAGGCGCAGAACACTGGCTCCCTCCTCGCCCGTTGCCATGCCCCGGCGGACACGATTGCCGAGGCGATGCTGAACCTGATCGACTGCTGGGTCGAGCCGCGCCTGTTCGACAGCCGGCTGGAGTTTGCGATGCGGACCTGGGCGCAATCCGACCCTGCGGTGGCCGATGCGCTGGCCAAGGCCGACAGCCAGCGGATCGAGGCCTTGACCGCGTTGTTCCTGCGCTTCGGCTATGACCCGACCGAGGCGGACACCCGCGCCCGCACCCTGTACCTGACCCAGATCGGGTATATCGCGCTCAAATCAGATGAAAGCTTTCAGGTGCGGATGGGCCGGATCCCGGCCTATGTGCTGGTGTTCTGCGGTCAGTCCCCGACGATGGCCGAGGTGGCAGGGTTCCGGGCGCGCCATGCCGACCGGCTGGGCGCGCCCGACTAGTCATTCCGCCGCGTGGGGCCGACCCTTTTGCTGCAACGCCGCCTCGAGCGCGATCAGACGGCCCTGCATCAAGGACAGATCCTCACGCCCCTTGGCGATCCGTTCGGCCAGCACATGGGCTTCGGGGCTTTCCGGCTCCGGTTCCTTCTGGCCGATCACCCGGCCGAAGATCCAGCCAAAGACGCGTGAGATATCGTCCATCACGAGGTAAAGCGACGGCACGACCACAAGGCTCAGGACGGTCGACACGATGATGCCGCCCATCACCGCAATCGCCATCGGCGCGCGGAACGCCCCGCCCTCACCAACCCCAAGCGCCGAGGGGAGCATCCCCGCCGACATCGCGATGGATGTCATCACGATCGGCTGCGCCCGCTTGTGCCCGGCCTCGACCACAGCGGCCAGGCGTTCCAACCCCCGCGCCCGCATCTCGATGGCGAAGTCGATGAGGAGGATCGCGTTCTTGGCCACGATCCCCATCAGCATCAGGATCCCGATCAGGACCGGCATCGAC
>NCDS01000106.1:11513-14194 GCA_002280315.1 Rhodobacterales bacterium 32-66-7
CCCCGCGCCCGCATCTCGATGGCGAAGTCGATGAGGAGGATCGCGTTCTTGGCCACGATCCCCATCAGCATCAGGATCCCGATCAGGACCGGCATCGACAGCGGGTTCTGCGTGATGATCAGCGCCGCCGCCACCCCGCCGACCGACAGAAGCAGCGAGAAGATGATCGTCATCGGCTGGAACACCGACCGGAACAGAAGGATCAGCACGAACATCATCAGGATGACGCCCAGCACCATCGCGTTGACGAAACTGCCCAGCAGTTCGGCCTGCACCTCGGCATCGCCGGAGGGTTTGACGGTAACCGATGCTGGCAGGTTCAGGCCTGGCAGGACCGCAAGGAAGCTTTCCGTTGCCTGGTCAAGCACATAGCCGGCCGCGATATCGGCACCGATCGTCGCCACACGCTCACGGTTCAGCCGCTCCACCACCGATGGCCCGTCATCGACCGCAATCGTCGCGACCGTGGACAAGGGCACCGGCCCGACCGGGGTCTGCACCTTCAAGGCCGCAATCCGTGCGAGGTTGTCGCGTGACGCCTCATCGAGTTGCACCCGGATCGGCACCAGACGGTTGTCGATGGACAGCTTGCCCAGCGCAGCCGACACATCGCCGATGGTGGCCACCCGGACGACCGAGGCGATCTGCTGCACCGTCACGCCCAGTCTTGCCGCCTCTTCCGCGCGGGGGGTGATCTGAATTTCCGGCCGTGGGAGCGAGGCTTCGCTTGCCGGGTTCAAGAGCGTCTCATTCTCCAGCAGCGCCGCTTCGATCTTTTCCAGCGCCAGATCAAGGTCCTCCTGACTGGCCGAGAACACGTCAAAGCTGAACGGACGCGACCCGCCACCCGGACCACCCACCTTGAACGACCGCACATCCGGCACGGCCCGCAAGGTGGCAAACACTTCCTCCTCGATCTCGGGCTGCGGGCGGATGCGGCCCTTGATCGGGGCCTCGGGCAGGAAGGGTCCGATCAGCGGAATCTTCTGCATCAGGTCCGAGAATTTGCGGCCCAGCCCGTTGTCGTTCCGGTCGAGGATGATGGTAAAGGTTGCCCGGCGGATGTCCCGCTCACCCAGGGGGGTGGAGCCGCCGACGACCAGCACCGACTTCACGCCGTCGATATCCTTGACGGCCAGCCGCATCGCCTCGGTCGTGCGGTCGGTGTCTTCCAGCGTGCTGCCCGGCGGCAATTCGACCGAGGCGGTGATCCGGCTTTCATCTTCCGGCGGGAACAGGCTGCCGGGGACGCCAAATAGCAGGATCACCGAAATAAACACCGCATAGGCTGCGACCGAGACCGTAATGTAGTAATGTGGCGAAACCTGCCCAATGGGAGACAGGATTACGCCGACAAGGAACAGACCCACCTGCCATTTGAGATCAACGTACTGCGATAGGGGGTTGACTAGGTATTGTGATACAGGATCGAACCCCAACTGCACGAATAGCAAATCTATCGGTACGGAAAAGAATGCGCCGAAAATACCTATGCCCCAAGCAACACCAATAGCAGCGGCAACAACACTGCCAAAAGGGGCGGCTGCGCGACGCCAAGAGAACGACGAAACCTCGCCATTCAGCGATTGCGATCCCCGACGCCGACGTGGGCGATAGCCAATTGCCTTGCTTGTGCTGAGCGCAACAAACCAGAGGTACCAGCGCATCACAACACCGTCGGCCCCATGCTCATGCCCGCCCGCGTCCTTCGTCCGCAGGAAATAGGCCGCCATCATCGGGGTGATCAGGCGTGCGACCATCAGCGAGAACAGCACCGATATCGCCACGGTCAGGCCGAACTGCATGAAATACTGCCCCGGGATCCCGGGCATGAACGACACCGGGACGAAGACCGCGACGATGGTGAAGGTGGTCGCGATGACCGCAAGCCCGATCTCGTCAGCCGCATCGATCGCGGCGCGGTAGGGGGTCTTGCCCATCCTTATGTGGCGCTGGATATTCTCGATCTCGACAATGGCATCATCGACCAGGATGCCCGTCGCGAGGGTCAGCGCCAGGAAGCTGACGAGGTTGAGCGAAAAGCCCAGCATGTCCATCAGCCAGAATGTGGGAACGGCGGACAGGGGCAGGGCGACCGCCGTGATCAGCGTGGCCCGCCAGTTGCGCAGGAACAGCATGACCACGATCACCGCCAGCAAGGCACCTTCCAGCAGGGTATCGATCGCCGCCTCATAATTGCCTTCGGTGTAGAACACCGCGTCATCGACCAGCGTGATCGAGACATCGGGATGCTCCTCGCGCAGCCCCTCGATCACCTCGCGTGTCAATTCGGCGACGCTGACCTCGGACGCACCCTTGGCGCGGAACACGAGGAAACTGACGGTGGAGTTGCCATCGACACGGGCAAAGCTGCGCAACTCCTCATAGCCGTCGACCACCTTGCCCAGGTCCGACAGCCGCACGAACCGGCCCGAGGGCAGGGCAAGCGGCATCGCGGCAAGATCCTCGACCGTGCCGCTGTCGCCCAGGGTGCGGATCGCCTGCTCGCCGGTGCCAAGGCTGATCTTGCCCGCCCCAAGGTTGGTGTTGGTGGCGGCAATCTGCTCGCTGACCTGCTGGGCGGTGACGCCGTAGCTGTCGAGCTTGACCGGATCAAGCTCTACCCGGATCTCACGGTCCGCGCCGCCGATGCGGGTCACGCGACCGATGCCGGGACGCCC
>NCDS01000106.1:14228-18676 GCA_002280315.1 Rhodobacterales bacterium 32-66-7
GCGACCGGGTGACGGTATCGTCGACGAACCAGCTGATCTCTTCCATGGTAAGGTTCGGGGCCTGCACGGCATAGGTCAGGATCGCGCCGCCCTCGACATCGATGCGCGTCACGATCGGCGCTTCGATGTCGCCCGGCAGGTCGCCCCGGATCTGGTCGACCGCGTCCTTGACGTCCTGCACCGCCTGTTCGGTCGGCACCTCCATCTGGAACTCGACCGCGGTGGTCGACAGCCCGTCGGTCACGCTCGAGGTGACGTTCTTCACCCCGGTGATGCCTGCGACGGCATCCTCGATCTCCTTGGTGATCTGGGTTTCCATCTCGACCGGGGCGGCCCCCGACTGCGCCACCGTGACCGAGACGAGGGGCACGTCGATGTTGGGAAACCGGGTGATCGGCAGGGCGTTGAAGCTCTGGTAGCCCAGAAGCAGGAACAGAAAGAACGCAAGCAGCGGCGCTACGGGGTTGCGGATCGACCAAGCGGAAAAGTTCATCGCGTTCCCCTTCAGTTCAATGCATCGGTGGCAAGGACGGGGTTGATCGCATCCCCATCCCGCACGAAAGTACCAGCCTTGCTGACCACAAGGTCACCGGCAGCCAGCCCGTCGATCACCTCGACAAACGCGCCGTCGCGGATGCCGGTGGTGACCTTGGCGCGTTCGACGATCCCGTCCCTGACCCGCATGACGAACGCACCGTCATCGGCGGATTCGAGGGCGGTCAGCGGCACGGAGAGGCTCTCCCGCTCGGCCACGATGATCTCGGCTTCGACGAACATGCCCGACCGCAACGCCTCGGGATCGGCAACCGTGATCCTTGCGCGGCCAAGCCGGGTGGTGGCGTCGATCGTCGGTTCGACCAGATGAACCGTGCCGGGCAGCGGCACCGGTATGCCCGCCCCGCGCAGAAGCGCCGTCTGCCCGGAAGAAAGCCGCAGCACGTCGCCCTCGGCCACATCGGCGCGCAGCTCCAGCGCCCCGTCGCGGATCATGACGAACATCGGCAGCCCCGCCGCGGTGGCAATGGCCCCAAGCCGGGCATTCCGCGCGGTGATCTTGCCGGCGACCGGGGCCTTCACCTCGGTCCGGCTGAGTTGCAGATCGACGTTTTCCAGCCGCGCCTCGGACAGGGCCAGCTGTGCGCGCATCGATTCCAGCGATTGAAGCGCCACCTGCACTTGCGCTGCGGCGGCAATGGCATTCGCCCGTGCGGTATCGGCCTGCGACTTCGGAGCCGTGCCCTGCTCGCTGAGCTGTTGGGTCCGGTCATCGACGCGCTTGGCCTCGGCGGCGGCGGCTTCGGCCTCGACCAGTTGCGCCTCGGCCTGGGCAATCGCGGCTTCGGACGCGGCAAGAGAGGCGAGCGCCTCGCTCCGCTGCAGTTCCAGCGCCGAGCGGGACAGGACGGCAAGCACCTGCCCCTCGGTCACCACATCGCCGACATCGGCCAAGAGCGCCTCGAGCGGCTGACCCTCGATCAGGGGGGCGACCTGCACCTCTTCGACCGCAGCCACCAGCCCCGAGGCGAAGACCCGGTCGGTCAGCGCGCGCGCCGTGACTTCGGCCACGGTGATCGCGGGCAGGATCTGCGCCGCCGGGGCTGCATCCTCCGCCTCTTGCGCGTAAAGCGCGGGCGGGGACAGCGTGATCGCCGCAGTCAGCATCAATATCGTCATCGGGCGCATCGGTGTTCAGCCTTTTGCAGGATCGTTGGAAACATCGGTCAAAATCTGGTCGATGGCGCGGACCACCATCGCGGCAAGCGCTGGGCTGGCCGGGCCGCATTGGGTGGACCGCATCGCCACCGCCTTCACCAGAAGCACCAGCATCTGGGCATGCCCGGCATAGCGCGCCTCGGCATCGGCGGGGCTGCGGCCCGTCGCCCGAGCAAAGATCGCGAGCATGTGGCGGACAATCGTCGCCTCAAGGTTCAGCGAGGCAACTGCAATCTCGGGCTTGCGGATCGCGGCGGCGGTAATCTCGGCCCAAAGCTGCCCATCTTCCCGGCATTCTTCGCCCAGCCGCGACAGGATCTTGGCGCGCAGGGCACCCATCGGATCGCCCGACTCGCTGATCTTGGCGAAATCCTGTTCGATCTCGGCCAGATCAAGGCTGCACATCGCCTCGACAATCGCAGCCTTGGAGGGGAAGTAGCGGTAGAAATTCCCGACGCTCATCCCGGCGGCGCGGGCAAGGTCCTGCATCGAGGCCCCGTCAAAGCCCTTTTCGGCAAACACCTGCCGGAGCGAGAACAGGATCTCGTGGCTCCGCTCTTCGGCGTGGGAAAGGGCGACGGACAGGGTCATGGCGGCATTCAATGGATGGGCAATGGATGGGCAATGGACGGGCAGCGGGTGGGAATGAACGTTCATTTACTGAACTAGCGAGTTCATTGGAAAGGTCAAGCGAAATCACCGCGACGCCCCATCTAAACGCATCTCCCCTTGGCTTTTGTGACAAGCTGGCCCAAAGCGGCGGTCACAAAAGCATCAACCGCTGCAATCTGGACCTGTTTACGATGGCCACGGGCATTCAGTTCACTCTTTCCGCCCGCGACGGTGCGGCGCGGACCGGCGTGATCCACACACCAAGGGGCGAGATCCGGACCCCCGCCTTCATGCCGGTTGGCACCGCAGCGACAGTGAAGGCGATGCTGCCCGAAAGCGTGCGCGCGACCGGGGCGGATATCCTTCTGGGCAACACCTACCATCTGATGCTGCGCCCGGGGGCCGAACGCGTGGCGGCTTTGGGCGGCCTCCACCGCTTCATGAACTGGGACAGGCCGATCCTGACCGACTCGGGCGGGTTTCAGGTCATGTCGCTTGGCCCCTTGCGCAAGCTGACCGAGGAAGGCGTGCGCTTCGCCTCGCACCTCGACGGGTCGAAACACATGCTGACGCCGGAGCGGAGCATGGAGATCCAGGCGCTTCTTGGCAGCGATATCGCGATGTGCTTCGACGAATGCCCGGCCCTTCCCGCGACCGAGGCGGAGGTCGCGAAGTCCATGCAGCTGTCGATGCGGTGGGCGCAGCGGTCGCGCGATGCCTTCGGCGACCGGCCGGGCCATGCCCTGTTCGGCATCTGCCAAGGCGGCGTCACCCGCGACCTGCGTGAGCAATCGGCCAAGGCCCTGATCGACATCGGCTTTGACGGCTATGCCGTCGGCGGCCTCGCGGTGGGCGAGGGGCAGGAGGCGATGTTCGGCGTCCTCGACTACGCGCCGGGGATGCTGCCCGAGGACAAGCCGCGTTACCTGATGGGCGTGGGCAAACCCGACGACATCGTCGGCGCGGTCTCGCGTGGGATCGACATGATGGACTGCGTCCTTCCCTCCCGTTCCGGCCGCACCGGGCAAGCCTGGACCGCGCGGGGACAGGTGAACCTCAGGAACGCCCGCCACAAGGACGACCCGAGGCCGCTGGAAGAGGGGTGCGGGTGCCCCGCCTGCCGCAGCTACTCCCGCGCGTACCTCCACCATGTGGTGAAGGCGGACGAGATCATCGGCTCGATGCTGCTGACCTGGCACAACCTGCATTATTATCAGGTCCTGATGGAGGGGCTGCGAAACGCGATCAAATCCGGACGGCTTGCAGAGTTTGTTTACGGATTCCATGCCACTAGGGCAGTGGGAGATCTGGAACTGCGCTAAAATGACATCATTCGCACATATTTAGATCATTCCACTATGAAGGATTGGTGACAGAAGCACTCCGGACCGGGCAATCATCCGCAACCGGCACCTGCAAGACAAGGAACTCGCGATGGCCACCATAAGCTTCTTCGCCCGCGCGGATTCGATCACGGCCAACAACGCGACGCTGAACCCGATCGGCACCGGCAACAACGGCTTTCCGACGACCCAGATCACCTTCACCAATAACAACGGGGCCGGTGACCTTCTGCTTGACTCGAACAACGGGCTTCCCGACCCCGACACCCAGGTGATCATCGGCGGGACGACCTACAATTTCACCGTCCAGCTGACCGGCGGTTTCCCGGCCTCCAGCTCGCAGCTGCGCGGCGACGCTTCGGTTTTGGTGAACAAGCAGATCGCCCTGATCACCGTGGTGATCGGCGGCCAGACGCGTGAATTGTTCTTTGTCACCGACGGCTCTGCGACCTTCAACCAGATGAATGCGATCGGCACTGGGGCGATCCCGCTGACGCCCAGTACCGTCGTTATCAACCCGCCGCCGTTCTACCCCTGTTTCTGCGCGGGCACGATGATTGCGACGCCCTCGGGTCCGCGCGCGGTCGAAACGCTGGTCTGCGGCGAGATGATCCTGAACGACAAGGGTGAGGCGCAGATGATCCACTGGGTCGGGCAAAGCCGCATCAGCCTTGCGGCGCTTTTGGGCGATGAAAGCCTGCAGCCCATCACGATCCGCGCCAATGCCTTCGGACCGGCGCTGCCGGACGCCGATCTTCACGTCTCGCCGCAGCACCGCAT
>NCDS01000107.1 GCA_002280315.1 Rhodobacterales bacterium 32-66-7
TCATGACCTTGAGGTAGTTCTTCAACCGCCGCCCCCCCAGCACCGGATCGAAGCGCCTGGAAAGTTCCGGGTCCTGCGTGGTGATCCCGGCGGGGTCGCGGCCTTCGTGCCAGTCGTCATAGGCGTCCGCCGTGGTGCCCAGCGCCTGATACTCCGCCTCCCATTTTGGGTCGTTGTCGCCAAGCGCAATCAGCGCCGCCGTCCCGATGCTGACGGCATCCGCGCCCAGGGCCATCGCCTTCGCCACATCCGCGCCGGAGCGGATGCCGCCCGAAACGATCAGTTGCACCTTCCGGTGCATCCCCAGATCCTGCAACGCCTTCACCGCCTGCGGGATGCAGGCGAGGATCGGCATGCCGACATGTTCGATGAACACATCCTGCGTCGCCGCGGTGCCGCCCTGCATGCCATCAACCACGACCACATCCGCCCCGGCCTTCACCGCCAGAGCGGTGTCATAGTAAGGCCGCGCGCCGCCGACCTTGACGTAGATCGGCTTTTCCCAATCGGTGATCTCGCGCAGTTCCATGATCTTGATCTCAAGATCATCCGGCCCGGTCCAGTCCGGGTGTCGGCAGGCGGAGCGTTGGTCGATCCCCTTCGGCAGGTTGCGCATGTTGGCCACGCGGTCGGAGATCTTCTGCCCCAGAAGCATCCCGCCGCCGCCGGGCTTGGCCCCTTGGCCCACAACAATCTCGATTGCGTCACAGCGGCGAAGATCGTCGGGATTCATGCCGTAGCGGCTGGGAAGGTATTGATAGACCAGGGTCTTCGAATGGCCCCGCTCTTCCTCGGTCATCCCCCCGTCGCCGGTGGTGGTCGAGGTTCCCGCCGCCGTCGCCCCACGCCCCAACGCCTCCTTCGCCGGGCCGGAAAGCGCGCCGAAGCTCATCCCGGCGATGGTGATCGGGATATCCAGATGAATGGGTTTCGACGCATGCCGGGTGCCAAGCCAGACATCGGTCGCGCATTTCTCGCGGTAGCCTTCCAGCGGATAGCGGCTGATCGAGGCGCCAAGGAACAGAAGGTCGTCAAAATGCGGCAGATGCCGTTTCGTGCCACCGCCGCGAATGTCATAGATGCCGGTCGCTGCAGCCCGGCGGATCTCGGCGTTGACGGCGGGGGTGAAGGTCGCCGAATAGCGCGGCGGGGTGCGGGGGAAATCGGTCATTCGTCACCTTCTCGGACGGCTGGTTCAGGACAAAAGTTTTCGAAAACTTTTGCAAATCTTTTCGAAAAGATTTGGCGCGCGCGGAACCGGCGGCGCATCAGTAGGCCGCCGCGTTGTCGATGTTGAAGGTGTAAAGCTTCCGGGCCGAGCCATAGCGGCGGAACTCTTCCGGCCTGGCTTTCCCGTCCGCCTCACCGCGGCGAAGCAGGTCTTCGACGATCTGGAAATGCTCGTCCCGCATCTCTTTCTCGATGCAATCCGCGCCCAGCGATTTCACCGACCCGCGCACGAAAATCCGCGCCTCATAGAGGCTGTCACCCAAAGCCTCACCCGCATTGCCCAGCACCAGCACAGTCCCCGATTGCGCCATGAAGCAGGACATGTGGCCGATGTTGCCATGCACCACGATCTCGATGCCCTTCATCGAAATACCGCAGCGGCTGGAGGCGTTGCCCTTGATCACCAGAAGCCCACCCCGCCCGGTCGCACCCGCGTATTGCGAGGCATCCCCGTCGATGATCACCGTCCCCGACATCATGTTCTCGGCCACCCCAGGCCCGGCGGAGCCCTTGATCCGGATCGTCGCCTGCTTGTTCATCCCGGCACAGTAATAGCCCGTCGAGCCACGCACCGTGATCTCTACCGGCGCATCGACCCCTGCCGCAATCGCATGCGCGCCCTTGGGGTTGATCACCTCCCAGGCGGTCATGTTGGTCTGGCCCTTCAGGGCGTGCAGCGAGGAATTGAGCGCGCGCAGCCCCTCGGCGCCAAGGTCGAAGGTCTGCATTCAACGCTCCCAGAAGTAGACGGTGGCGGGCTCGGGTTCCCAGATCCGGGCATCCTCGATCCCCGGCAGGTTGACGAGCGCGCGGTATTCCGACCCGAAGGCGACGTATTGATCGGTCTCGGCCATCACGGCGGGCTTGCAGGCGATCGGGTCGCGGACCACGCCGAAGCCGTTCTTGGTGCCGACGACAAAGGTGAAGAACCCGTCAAGATCGGTCAGCGTCGCCTCGAGCGCATTGCCCAGGGTTTCACCGGATTGGAGCTTGTGGCTGATGAAGGCCGCACCCACCTCGGTGTCGTTCTCGGTCTCGAAGGTCATGCCGAGGCGCTTCAGCTCACGCCGGACACCGTTGTGGTTGGAAAGGCTGCCGTTATGCACCAGACACTGGTCCGCCCCGGTCGAGAACGGATGCGCGCCCATCGTCGTCACGGCGGATTCCGTGGCCATCCTTGTGTGCCCAATGCCGTGGGTGCCCTTCATCTTCGCCAGATCGAAGCGGGCGGCGACATCCTTGGGCAGGCCGACCTCCTTGAAGATCTCGATACTGTCGCCCGCGCTCATCACCTTCACCTCGGGGCGCAGCTGGGTAAGGGCTGCGCGCGCGGCCTCCAACTGGGCAAGCGGCAGTTCCAGCACGGCATGGGTCGATTTCACCAGCATTGCGACCGGCTGGCCAATCGCGTCGTGCAGATCGGCGTCAAGGTTGCGGAAGTCACGCCCCGGGTTCGCAGATTGCACCGTCAGCTTGCCCAGACCGTCCTTCGCGCCGCCATAGATCGCGATGCCCGCACTGTCGGGTCCCCGGTCGGTCATGGTGATCAGCATGTCCGTGAGCATCGCCCCCAGCTGCGATTCCAGCTTCGGGTCCTTCAGGAACAACCCAACGATGCCGCACATGGATTCGCCTCCTCTTCAAGCTGGCTGATACCAGCAATATCGAAGAAGGCGTTAAACTGGCAAGAAACTTTTTTCACCTTGCAGGAAACTACCTGCCGCCCGGTCCGCGCGCAAAAATTTTCGGCGAAAATTTTTGTGCCCCCGCCTCAGCCTTGCGGATAGGAGATCACCGACAGATAGCGCGCGGGCAGCTTGACCAGCACCTCGGGCCCATGCGGGGCATCGGCGTCGAAGAACAGGCTGTCGCCGGGTTTCAGCGCATAGACCTGCTCGCCATGGCGATAGTCGACCTCGCCCTCCAGCATGTACAAAAGTTCCAGCCCCTCATGCTGGAAGGCGGGGAAGGTGTCGCTCTCGGTCGTAAGGGTGATGATATAGGGCTCCACCACCACGCCGGAGTTGTTGGAGCCGATATGGCCCAGAAGGTTGTATTGGTGCCCCGCCCTGGTGCCGCGCCGCTCGATCTCGATATGTTCGCCGGCCTTCACATGCTGCGCCTCGCGGCGTTCCTCATGGCTTTTGAAGAAGGCCGTCACCGGGACGGAGAAGGCGTGGCTCAGGACCTGCAGGGTCGTCAGGCTGGGTGAGGTGTTGCCGTTTTCGATCTTCGACAGCATCCCGATACTCAGGCCGGTCACCGCCGCAAGATCGGCCACGGTCATCCCCTGCTGGCGGCGGAAATTCCGCACCTCACGCCCGATGGCGGCTTCAAGATTGCGCTCGGTCAACTCGCGCAGGCGGTGGGGGTCCTGGTCAAACGCCGGTTTGCCGCGCGGCAGCAGGGGGGTCACCTCACCATTCGACATGTCTGGGCCTTGAAACATGTAACCGTTACATAATTTCACTACCGGGAAACAAGTTCCACATCAAGCAAAGCTTACCAGACCGATGCCGCCGCGACTTCGATGGCATGCCACAGGCTTTGGGCCGAGGATCGCGGCCCGTAAAGCCGCACGCTGCCCGGTCCGTGTTTGATCAGGTAGCAGCCCAGATGGTCGATCACCGTGCGCGTGGCAAACCCCTTTGGCGCGGCGGGGAAATCGACGTTAGAGAGCCGCTCCAGCAGCGGGGCAAGATCGGGGGCTGCGAGGTCAAGGATCACCCAGGCGTCGGTCTGTTCGGTGATGCTGGCCGCGTCACCCATCGCGGCTTTAAGGTGGGCGGCAAGATCCTCATGGCTGGCAAAGGGCGCCTCGACGAACCACATCTCGGGCGTGACCCAGAAGGCAGAGCAGGGCGTCCCCGACAGATGGCGGGCCGGTCCGGGCAAGGGAACCCCCGCCGCCGCGGCCGAGGCCGTCAGGTCCCGTCCCCGGCGGATGGCGACCGAGGCGAGGGCGATATCAGAACGTTCGTTCACAGTCAGCGCGCCAACCCTGCCGACCCTTGGGTCCCGCGCGCCAAACGCGGTCATTGCCTGCAGCTTAGCCACGCAACCGCCCTCCGTCCGGGTCGACGAAATGCGGGCTGACGATGTCGACCAGCGTTTCCGTCCCGCCCACCAGATTGACCGCCCGCATCCGGGTGCCGATCTTCGCGTCGCCACCCTTCAGATACCCCAGCGCGATATCGCTGCCAACGTGGGGCGAATAGACCTTGGACGACAACCACCCCCCGTCGTTCGCCGCCAACGGCTCAGCACCAATGGCAAGGAAATGGCTGCCCGCCACCAGCTTGCCCTGCGGATCGACCGGTCTCACGCCGACCAGCCGATACCCGTCGGGGTCGGTCAGCCCCTCACGTTGGGACAGGACCATGCCGATGGAATCCTTCTTCTGCGACACCATCTTGCCCAGCCCCATGTGAAGCGCGGTCGACTGCCCGTTCAGTTCCCCCCCTGCGACATGGCCCTTCTCGATCCGCATCACACCCAGCGCCTCGGTGCCGTAGACAATCGCATCAAACTCCGCCCCCTGCGCCAGAAGCTCGCGGAGGAGCGCGTCGCCATAGCGGGTCGGGACCGCGATTTCGAACGCCAGTTCACCTGAGAAGCTGATCCGGAACAGCCGCGCCCGCAGCCCGCCGCAGACGGTGATGTTTCCCGCCCCCATGTAGGGAAAAGCGGCATCGCTGATGTCCTGATCCACCACCTTCTGCAACAGCTTCCGCGCATTGGGCCCCGCGACGGAAAACTGCGCCCAGGCCTCGGTGGTCGAGATCATTTGCACATCCATATCCGGCCACAGACACTGGCGGCAGAACTCCAGATGCCGGAAGACCGTGACCGCGTTCGCTGTGGTGGTGGTCATCACGAACTCATGTTCACCCATCCGCGCGGTGGTGCCGTCATCAAAGACGATCCCATCCTCGCGCAGCATCAACCCGTAGCGGCATTTGCCGACCGGCAGGGTGGAGAAGGTGTTGGCATAGACCTTGTCCAGAAACGCGCCCGCATCGGTGCCCTGGATGTCGATCTTGCCCAGCGTGGTCACGTCACAAATCCCAACCGACCGACGCGTCGCCAGCACCTCGCGGTCCACCGATTGCCGCCACTCCGTCTCGCCGGCCTGCGGCACCCACTGGGTCCGAAGCCAGTTGCCGACCTCGACAAAGGTCGCCCCCTGCTCTGCCGCCCAGTGGTGCGAGGGCGTCAGCCGGTAGGGCTTGAACTCCCGCCCCCGCGACCGCCCCGCCAGCGCGCCCAAAGCGACGGGAGTATAGGGCGGACGGTAGATCGTCGTCCCCGTCTCCGGGATCGTGCGGCCGGTCAGTTCCGCCATGATCGCAAGGCCGATCACGTTGCCGGTCTTGCCTTGATCCGTCGCCATTCCCAGCGTGGTGTAGCGTTTCACATGCTCCACGCTGGTGAAATTCTCCTGCTCGGCCAGCTTGATGTCCTTCGCGGTCACATCGTTCTGCTGGTCGATCCAGGCGCGCCCCTTGCCGTGGGCAACGTGCCACAGGGGCGTGATCCGCACCGGCGCATCCTCCGCCTCCGGCAGGTCCGGAGCGCCCGTCAGCCCCAGCGCCGCCATCGCCGCGTCCCGCCCGGTCCGCAGCGCGCCATGGGTCGAAAGCACCCCCGCCGCCGCCCCGGCAACCAGCAGGCCCGGAGGCCCGTCCGCCCCCGGTACGAACGCCGCGATCGAGCCGTCCCAGACCGGCCGCGCCCGGTGATGTGAGTGGATGTTCACGTTCGGATTCCACCCGCCGGACACACCAAGCGCATCGACGGAAATCCTGCGGGTCCGGCCCTCCCGATCCCGCAAGATGATCGAAGTCAGGCCCAACCGACCCGAGGTATCGATCACCTCATTCCCGTTGCGACTGTCGATCACCGCGACCTCCACCCCCTTGGCGGTCAGGTCGCTCGCGGTCCGCAGCCCGTCATCGTTGTTGGTGAAAACCGCCACCCGCTCACCGGCCGTGACGCCCCAGCGGTTGGCATAGGCCCGCAGCGAGCCCGCCAGCATGACCCCCGGTCGGTCATTGTTTTCAAACGCAATCGGCCGCTCCGTCGCGCCGCCGCACAGGATCGCGCGTGCCGAGTAGATGCGCCACAGCACCTGACGCGGCTTGCCGGGCAAGGGTTGTGGAAGGTGATCCGAAACCCGCTCTACCGCCGAGTATATCCCGTGGTCGAACGCCCCCAGCACGGTCGTCCGAACCATCAGGCGCACGGTTGGCATCGACGCCAACTCTGCCACCGCCGCCTCAGCCCAAACGGCCCCTGACGATTGCCCGACGGCATAGGTCTCGGCATTCAACCGCCCGCCCATGCGGAAATCTTCATCCGCAAGGATGACCCGTTTGCCCGCGCGCCCCGCGGTCAAGGCGGCCATCAGCCCGGCAGGACCGGCCCCGATGACCAGAAGGTCACAATGGAGGAAGCCCTTGTCATACGCATCCGGGTCCTCCTCGCGGCTGACCGACCCAAGGCCTGCGGCACGACGGATGATGGGCTCATAAACCTTCTCCCAGAAGGACTTGGGCCACATGAAGGTCTTGTAGTAGAACCCCGCCGCGAAGAAGGCGTTCAGCCGGTCGTTGATCGCCATGGCATCGAAGCGCAGGCTGGGCCAGCGGTTCTGGCTCATCGCCTCCAGCCCGTCGAAGAGTTCCGCCACCGTTGCCCGGGTGTTCGGCTCTTGCCGCCCGCCGCTCCGCAGCTCCACCAGCGCGTTCGGCTCTTCTGACCCGGCGGAAAGCACGCCGCGCGGGCGATGATACTTGAAGCTGCGGCCCATCAGCCGCACCCCGTTGGCCAGCAAGGCCGAGGCGAGCGTATCCCCCGGATGCCCGTGATACGGAAGCCCGTCGAAGGTGAAGCGGAGTGTCCTGGTCCGGTCGATCTGCCCGCCAGCGATCCGATGCGAC
>NCDS01000108.1:0-11499 GCA_002280315.1 Rhodobacterales bacterium 32-66-7
ACGTGGACGTTGTGGATTGCATATACAGAGTCGACACAACTTTCGGCGAGGCGTCGGAAGAGGTCAGCTTGAAGTGGGTCGGTGGTTCCTGGACGTACATCCGTTAGGAGATTCTACCAAGAGTTGTTATCGTAGTGTGCGCTGTACCGCACCCTACGATATTGAAGTGATTGGCAAATGCACCCAGCCGGCACCACCACAGGGCAGCGCCTGATCGCCGGGTGTGCGAGCGCTGCCCCGCGGCGCGAAGACGCGCCTTGATTCCGGGCCGGAACGGTGGACCGTCTGTCCAAAGATTTTCCACCCGGGCGTGACCCGGGGCCTTGGGCGGGCCTCGGGCGGGGCGAGGGGCAGGCTTTGCAAGCGTAAGCGCTCGGGGCGGGCGGAGGTCCCGGGTCGAGCCCGGGACGGGGTTTCGTGTACCGACGATTGTGCGGGGCACAACCTTCCCCCTTTGCCTTCCCCCCCAGCTTCGCTAAACCCCACATATGTCCTCCCCCATGCCCCTGTCCGACACCACCCGTCTGCCGCGCTGGCGGCGGCCGGAGGCGCTCCTTTACCTCATGGCGGCGGCGATGCCGCTCAGCTTTGCGACCTGGTCGGCTCTGCTCAACAACTTCGTCATCGAGGTGGCGGCGTTCACGGGGCGGGAGATCGGCTGGCTGCATACGGTGCGGGAGATTCCGGGGCTCCTCGCCGTGGTGGTCATCGCGATCCTTCTGGCGGTGCGTGAGCAGGTGTTGGCGCTGCTGATGCTTGCGCTTCTCGGGGCGGCGACGATGTTCACCGGGTGGTTCACCTCGTTCCAGGGTATTCTGGTGATGACGCTCCTTTCCTCCATCGGGTTTCATTATTTCGAGACGGTGAACCAGTCCTTGCAACTCCAGTGGATCGACAAGGCCCGCGCGCCGATTGTGCTCGGGCGGATCGTGGCGGTGGGGGCGGGGGCGTCGCTGGCGGCTTATGGGGCGATCGTGGCGCTGTGGGATGTGCTGGGGCTGGATTACAACAAGGTTTATCTCGCGTCGGGTGGCCTTACGATTGCCATCGTCCTTTTCGCGGCCTTCGCCTATCCGCAATTTGAAAGCCCGCATCGGCAGCACCGCCATATGGTCCTGCGGCGGCGCTATTGGCTTTATTATGCGCTGCAACTCATGGCCGGGGCGCGGCGGCAGATCTTTGTCGTCTTTGCCGGGTTCATGATGGTGGAGCGCTTCGGGATGAAGGTCTCGGAGATGACCCTCCTTTTGCTGATCAACTACCTGATCAACATGGCTGTCGCCCCCGCAATGGGCCGCGCGCTTGGCCGGTATGGCGAGCGGAACGTGATGGGCTTTGAATACATCGGCCTGACACTGGTATTTCTGGCCTATGGCGGGCTTTACTGGTTCGGCTGGGGGTTGGTCATCGCAAGCGGGCTTTACATCCTCGACCAGTTGTTCTTTGCGCTGTCGTTCAGCCTGAAGACCTATTTCCAGAAGATCGCCGATCCACGCGATATTGCGCCAACTGCAGCGGCGGCCTTTACCATCAACCATATCGCGGCGGTATTTCTGCCGGCGGCGCTGGGCTATCTTTGGGCCACCTCTCCCGATTACGTCTTCATCCTTGGCGCGGGCATGGCGCTCTTTGCCTTCCTGCTGATCTGCCTGATCCCGCGCCACCCCGCACCGGGGCATGAAACGATCTTCTCCCGCGTGCTGTCGCAACCGGCGGAGTAAACCTGCGGTGAGGGGTGTGTAACCCGGTTTGGGTTTTGCGCCGGTTGGCCTATATCAGGCTCCAGACATGGAGGGTTCAGATGTTCTTCGCCAATCGTTCGAAAATGGAGATGGTCACCGCCGACAAGGCCCTGCCCGGCCGGGCGGAGCCGTTGCCGACCGCCGAGACGCATTTTCTGACCGGCATCCCGCTCAAGTCCCCGGTGCCTGCCGGGATGGAAGAGGCGATGTTCGGCATGGGCTGCTTCTGGGGGGTAGAGCGGAAATTCTGGCAGGTGCCGGGCGTCTGGCTGACCATGGTCGGCTATGCGGCCGGGATCACGCCGAACCCGACCTACAAGGAGACCTGCACCCAATTGACCGGCCATAACGAGGTGGTGCGGGTGATCTTCGACCCCGCCGTGGTCAGCTATGAGGCGCTTCTGAAGCTGTTCTGGGAAGGGCACGACCCGACCCAGGGCATGCGGCAGGGCAACGATGTCGGGTCCACCTATCGCTCGGGCATCTATACCTATTCGCCAAAGCAGGCCGAGGCGGCGAAAGCCTCGCTTTCGGTTTACCAGACGGCACTCAACGCGGCGGGACGGGGGCTGATCACCACCGAAATCCTGCCCGCCCCGGTGTTCTATTTCGCCGAGGATTATCACCAGCAGTACCTTGCCAAGAACCCGAACGGCTATTGCGGGATCGGCGGCACCGGCGTGACCTGCCCGATCGGAACCGGCGTCACCGCCTGACGCGGGCCATTGACCAGGGCGGGGCCGGGGGCTATCCGGCCCCCGACCCTGGAGAGTGTTGATGCCGACCTATTCTGCCCTGACGACCCTGCCCGGTGAAGCGGCCGCGCAAAGCCTCGCCTCGGCGATGGAGCGGATGGCCCCCGAACCGACCGGCGTCGGCGTCTTCGAGATCGAGGACGGCTCCGGTCTGTGGGAGGTTGGTGGCTACTTCCTGGAGCCGCCGGATGACATCATCCTTGAGGTGCTGGCGACCGCTTTCGGGGCCAAGCCGTTCGCCCTGTCGGAACTGCCCGACATCGACTGGGTCGCCAAAGTCCGGCGTGAGCTTGCGCCGGTGGAGGCTGGCCGGTTCTTTGTCTATGGCAGCCACGATGCCGACAAGGTGCCGCAGGATCCGGACCGGGTGCCCTTGCAGATCGAGGCGACGGTGGCTTTCGGGACCGGCCACCACGGCACGACGCTGGGTTGCCTGCTGGCATTCGACCGGCTTCTGACCGCCGGGATGCGTCCGGCCACGGTTGCCGACATCGGCTGCGGCACGGCGGTGCTGGCGATGGCAGCGGCGGCGACCCTGCCCGAGGCCCGCGTGATCGCGAGCGACATCGACGCGGTCGCCGTGGAGGTGGCCGTTGCGAATGTCGCGATCAACGGGCTTGAAGGGCGGGTCCGATGCCTTGAAGCGGCAGGTCTGGATCATGGGGAGCTTCTGGATACCCGCTTCGATCTGATCTTTGCCAATATCCTGAAAGGTCCGCTGATCGACCTCGCCCCTGCCATCGCCGGGCAGCTTGCCCCCGGCGGCAGGGCGATTCTGTCCGGCCTTCTGGTCGTGCAGGCCGAGGCGGTGACGGCGGCTTACCTTGAGGCCGGATTGACGCTTGAAAGCCGCCTCGATCTTGGCGAATGGACTTGCCTGGTGCTGGTGTTGCGCTAGGCTTGCCAACAAATCTGGAATGAAAACCGGGGATTGCGGCGAATTGTGGCGAAGCGCCGTATTTTTGCCATAAATCTGTTGGAAGGTGTCATGTCGGAGCTGCCACTCTGTGAGGGACCATGTGGGTAGACCCTAACCTTAACGATTTCTACAGCCGCGTTTCGCGGATCGAAAAGTCTCATGCCAAGGGCTACGGGTTTGAGGCGACGGGGACGCTGGGCCGCAAGGCTCCGTCCAAAAGCGGGTCGCGCGCGATCAAGCTGGTCAAGCCGGTGATCCTGGCCTTGGTGCTGGGCGTCGGGCTGAAAGGGACGATCCACTACTACGTCGGGCCGCAGACTTATGAAAGCCGGGTCAGTGCGCTGGCTGCCGGAACCGGGTTCGATCCGGTGGGGGCCTGGCTGATGCAGGCAGATCCGGCGTCGCTTTACGTCTCTTCGCAACTGCAGACGCTGCTGCCGCGCTAGGGTTCGACGGACCACCAATCAAAATGCAAAAAACCGCATCGAAGGATGCGGTTTTGTCGTTTGCTTGCGCCAGCCTGGTGGATCAGCGACCGATCAGGTCGATATCGCCACGGCAGAGACCGATATCGTCAAGCTCACGGTCGGTCAGGCGGTTCAGCGCATTGCGGGTCATGCGTGCGTCGTTCCAGGCCGACAGTGCCGCGAAGACACTGGTCACGCCGTTGATGGCACGGTAGGTGGTGATGGCGCCGAAGGGCGCCGGGCGGGTCGTCTCGACAGCTGCCATGGTGTTCATCCTGTTTTCAAACTGCTCAAATTCAAGGCGTGTTACCTTGATGCCAGCCAGATAGTCGTGCTGCATGTGCAAAGCAAGCCGTTCAAATGGCATGTCTGCCTTGCAGCGGCTGCATGCCTTTGGTCATAATTTCTTGATGTTTTTCAGCACCGTTCGCCGGGATGGGCGCGGGCGTGTCGGCTTTCTGCCATTGCCCGTCGCTTTCTGCAAGCGCGAAAACGGCGCAATCCGATGGCCTTGGGTGGCGAAACCCATTGGCGGATGTTCGCTTTTCGTGCTAACCCCGCTGCAAGAGCAAGAAACGGGGGCGGGATGCGCGTCATCGGCATCGATCCGGGGCTGCGAAACCTTGGTTGGGGGGTGATCGACGTTGCAGGCTCACGCCTGTCGCATGTCGCGAACGGCATCTGCCATTCTGATGCGGGCGACGGCGACCTTGCCCTGCGGCTTCTGACCCTGCACCGCCAGCTGACCGCCGTCTTTCGCGACCATGCGCCCGATGCGGCGGCGGTGGAGCATACCTTTGTCAACAAGGACGCGGTCGCCACGCTGAAGCTGGGGCAGGCGCGCGGCATTGCGCTTCTGGTCCCGGCAGAGTTTGGGTTGGCGGTCGGGGAATATGCCCCGAACGCGGTGAAGAAGACGGTGGTCGGGGTCGGGCATGCGGCGAAGGTGCAGGTTGACCACATGGTGCGCCTGCAACTGCCGGGTGTGGTGATTGCGGGGGCGGATGCGGCCGATGCCCTCGCGATTGCTATTTGCCATGCGCATCACCTGCAATCGGCCGGACGGCTGCAAGCCGCGATGAGGGCGGCGGGATGAGGGTGCTTTCGTGATCGGGCGCGTCACCGGGCGGCTCGATTGGCGGGGGCCGGATCATGTGCTGATCGACGTGCGCGGGGTCGGCTATATCGTGCATGTGAACGACCGGACCCTCGCCGCCTTGCCGGTTCTGGGCGAGGCGGTCAGCCTTTATACCGAGCTTCTGGTGCGCGAGGACCTTTTGCAGCTGTTCGGCTTTCCGACCATGCTGGAGAAGGAATGGCACAAGCTTCTGACCACCGTGCAGGGCGTGGGCGCGAAGGCCGCGATGGCGATCCTTGGCACCCTGGGGGCGGAAGGCGCGGCGCGGGCGATCACGCTTGGCGATGCCCGTGCGGTGCAAGCAGCGCCCGGCGTCGGGCCGAAACTGGCGCAGCGGATCATTCTTGAGCTGAAGGCAAAGGCTCCGGGCCTGATGGCTGCCGGGGTTGGTCTTTCCGCCACGGCCGAGCCTGATGATGCGGTGATCGAGCCTTTGACCGCAACGAAGACGCCCGCAAGGGCTGATGCGGCGGCCCGACAGCGCGCCGGGGCCGCGGCGGATGCCCTTTCGGCGCTGATCAACCTTGGCTACGGGCAAGGCGATGCCGCGCAGGCGGTTGCCACGGTCGCGGGGGATCAGCCCGAGGCCGAGGCCACCACGCTGATCCGCGCGGCGCTGAAACTGCTGGCACCGAGATAAGGGATGGAGCCTGACCCCACCCTCCGCCCCGAACCCATGCCCGAGGATCTTGACCGTGCGCTTCGCCCGCAGATGCTGGCGGAATTCGTCGGGCAGGCCGAGGCACGGGCGAACCTTGCCGTCTTCATCGAAAGCGCCCGGATGCGGGGTGAGGCGATGGATCACACCCTTTTTCACGGCCCCCCCGGCTTGGGCAAGACCACCCTTGCCCAGATCATGGCGCGCGAGTTGGGGGTTGGGTTCCGCATGACCTCCGGCCCCGTGCTGGCCAAACCCGGCGATCTGGCGGCGATCCTGACCAATCTCGAACCCCGGGATGTGCTCTTCATCGACGAGATTCACCGTCTGTCCCCCGTGGTGGAAGAGGTGCTTTACCCTGCGCTGGAGGATTTCGCGCTCGACCTTGTGATTGGTGAGGGGCCGGCTGCGCGGACGGTCAGGATCGATCTGCAGCCGTTCACCCTGGTCGGGGCCACGACCCGGCTGGGCCTGTTGACCACGCCCCTGCGTGACCGTTTTGGCATTCCGACCCGGCTGGAGTTCTATACCGAGGCTGAACTTGACCTGATCGTGACCCGCGCGGCGCGGCTGCTTGGTGTCACCTCCGACCCGCTTGGAACGCGCGAGATTGCCCGGCGGGCACGCGGGACGCCGCGCGTGGCGGGTCGGCTGTTGCGCCGGGTGGTCGATTTCGTGACGGTCGAGGGCGATGGTCGCCTGACCAAGGAGATTGCCGATCGCGCCCTGACCCGGCTTGGGGTCGACCACCTTGGCCTCGATGGGGCGGACCGGCGCTATCTGACACTTTTGGCACAGAATTATGGCGGCGGGCCGGTCGGGGTGGAAACCATCGCCGCCGCGCTATCTGAAGCAAGGGATGCGATCGAAGAGGTGATCGAGCCGTTCTTGCTGCAACAGGGATTGATCCTGCGCACGCCGCGCGGGCGGATGCTGGGGGCCAAGGCCTGGCGGCATCTGGGGCTTGAGCCGCCGAAGGACCCGACAAGATCGGGGCAGACCGACCTGTTCGACGCCTGAAGGGGGGGGCCTATGTTGTGCGCGTTCCGTCTGGTTCTGGTGTGGGGCCTGACCGCCGGGGCGGCCCCTGCGGCATGCCGGATCGCGCTGGTGCTGGCGCTTGATGTATCGGCTTCGGTCGATGACGAAGAGTACCGCCTGCAAGCCGAAGGCACCGCCGCAGCCCTTTTGTCCCCGAAGGTCAGTCAGGCCATCCTGGACGGCAATCCGGTCGCGCTCGCCGCGTTCACCTGGAGCGGGCAGGACGAGCACGCGCTGGTCGCCGATTGGGTGGTGATCCAGACCCAGGCGAGCCTGGAGGTGTTGGCCGCGCAGCTGGCCGCCTTCCCGCGTCCGATGGATGGCAGGCGCCGCACGGCCACCGGCTCGGCGCTGCTGTTTGCGCGCGTGCTTTTGGACCGGGCCCCGGCCTGTGACCGGCAGGTGATCGATCTCGCCACCGACGGCGCCAAGGGCGAAAAACTGCTCCACGGCCCGGATGCCTTTGTCGAGCAGGCGGAGGGTTACACCGACTTTGCCCGCACGATGACCAGAAAGCTGGAACGTGAGCTGCAGGGCGTGCTGATGGGCGCGCTGCAATGACCCCCGAGGCGGTGGCCCCGCTCTTCATCCGGTCGGACGGGCGCTACCTTTTCGCGCGCTGGCAGCGCCCGATCGTGCCGGTGGTCTTTGGCGTCGAAGACTCCAGCCTGCCGGTGATCAAGGGCGCGTTCGAGGCGGTGGTCCTGCTGGCCGGACACCGGATGGCCGAGACCGACCCCGAACTTGGTGCAAACCTGATGCTGTTCTTCGTGCACGACTGGTCGGACCTGCGGGAGGTCCCTGGTCTTGACCGTCTGGTGCCGGAACTGGCGCTTCTGTTGGCGCGGCTGCAGGCGGCCGGGGCGAACCAGTACCGGATCTTCCGGTTCGAGGCGGACGGCGCGATCCGGGCCTGCTTCGTGTTTCTGCGGATGGATGCCGCGCTGACCGAGATGCCGGCCGAAACGCTTGCGCTCGCCCAGGCGGTGCAGACCGTGCTTCTGTGGTCCGACCGGGCGTTCGACGGAAGCTCCCCCCTGGTGCGGGTGGACGGGCAGGTGGTCCTGCGGCCCGAAATTGGCGCGCTGATCCGCGCGGCCTATGATCCGGTCCTGCCGGTCGTCGCCCGCGATGCCAGCCATGCGCTGCGGCTTTCGGCACGCATTACGCCCTGCACCTGATCCGGCAGGGCGGCAGGGCTTGCTGCAAGGGGAGCCTCTGGCCTATCGTGCCGCTGCCACCAGAGAGGACCCCCGAGAAGACCCATGACCCCGCACCGCTTTACCCTTCGGGTCTATTATGAGGATACCGATCTCGCGGGGATCGTCTATTACGCCAACTACCTCAAGTTCATCGAACGCGGCCGCACCGAATGGGTGGCAGGGCTGGGGATCGACCAGATGGCGCTGCGGGCGACAGCGGGCATCGTGTTCGCCGTGCGCCGGGTCGAGGCGGATTTCCTGCGCCCGGCGCGGTTCGGCGATGATCTGGTGGTGGAGACAAGGCTGTTGTCCATCGGCGGCGCAAGGCTGGTGCTGGAGCAGGCCGTCATCCGCGATGCCGAGCGGCTGTTTGCGGCGACCGTCACGCTGGTCTGCCTGACCGATGCCGGTCATGCCGCCCGCCTGCCTGCGGACGTGCGGGCGCGACTTGCGGGACTGCTGGCGGGCGACGCTCGTCGATGACTGCGTCACTCCTCGCTTTGACCGGGAGACGCAGTCGAACGAGGCGGCCTCGATGACAAGTCCCGTCACCGCGCGGCGAACCTTCGCCACTCGCACAGTTGTGTTGGCAATTCGCCTGTAAACTTGATAGAATCCGGTTTAACGGAGCCGATTAACGGCCCGATCAACAAGAGCAGGCGTATGGATACCGACACCCTTGCGATGGCGCAGGAGATTGATTTCTCTATGCTCGCCCTTTTTGCACGCGCGACTTTGACCGTCAAAATCGTGATGCTGATGCTTCTGATCATGTCGTTCTGGTCCTGGGCGATCATCATCCAGAAGCACCTGATGTTCCGCCGCGCCCGGGGGGAGGCGTCGATTTTCGACCGTGCCTTCTGGTCGGGGGAACCGCTGGATGAGCTTTTCGAGAAGATCGGCCCCGACCCGCAGGGCCAGTCGGAAAAGATCTTTGCCGCCGGGATGCTGGAATGGCGGCGAAGCCACAAGCAGGACGGGGGCCTCATCGCGGGTGCGCAGGCGCGGATCGACCGGGCGATGGATGTGGCGATCAACCGGGAGAGTGAGGTGTTGAACCGCGGCCTCAGTTTCCTTGCGACCACCGGCTCGACCGCGCCCTTCATCGGCCTTTTCGGCACGGTCTGGGGGATCAAACACTCCTTCGAGCAGATCGCCATCAGCCAGAACACCAACCTTGCGGTCGTCGCCCCCGGCATTGCCGAGGCGCTGCTGGCGACCGGCGTCGGTCTGATCGCGGCCATCCCGGCGGTTGTGTTCTACAACAAGCTCAACTCCGACAGTGAGCGGATCCTTGGCGGCTACGAAAGCTTTGCCGATGAATTCGCGACCATCCTGTCGCGCCAGCTGGACGCCTGAGGCATGGCAGGCGGGGTCATCAAGGCGGCGGGCGGTGGCGGGCGGCGCGGGCGGCGCAAGGGCAAAGCCGCCGCGATGAGCGAGATCAACATCACGCCGATGGTCGACGTGATGCTGGTCCTTTTGATCATCTTCATGGTGGCCGCCCCGATGCTGACCGTGGGTGTGCCGGTCGAACTCCCCAACACCGCCGCCGGGGCCCTGCCAAGCGAGCAGGAGGAACCCCTGACCATCACCATCACCGCCGAGGGCAGCATCTCGATCCAGAACACCGATGTCACGGACGCCGAGATGATCCCGAAGCTGACCGCGATTGCCGCCGAGCGCACCTCGCGCAAGGTGTTCCTGCGCGCCGATGGGGCGGTGCCGTACGAGCGGGTGGCGCAGGTGATGGGGGCCCTGAACGCGGGCGGGTTCAACGAAATCGGCCTTGTGACGGACGCCGAGGGGCCAAGCTTTGGCGGTTCGGACACGTCTGACCCTGCGACGGACGGGTGAGGCAGGGATGCAGACGGGAACGATCTTTTCCGGGGTCGGGCACGCAGGGCTGATCCTGTGGGTGCTGATCGGGGATTTGCTGTTCCCGGCAAGACCGGTGGATGAGGTTATCGTCACGTCGGTTTCGATGATGACCAGCGCCGAATTCGACGCGCTGCAGGCTTCGGCGACAGCAACACCGGCGGAGACCGAGGCTCCGGTGGAACCGGACCCCGAACCGCAACCGGAGCCGCTTCCCGACCCTGAACCGAAGCCGCAGCCGGAACCGGTTCCCCAGCCCGAGCCGGAACCCGAGCCGGAACCCCTTCCCGAACCCGAACCGGAGCCCATCGCGCCCCCGGCAGAGGAGGAGCAGGTCCTGCCCTCCGTCTCGACCGAAGACAACCCGACGCCGGAAGCCGCCGACATCATCGCGCCAAGCCCGGTGGAGGTGGAGACCGACGCGCCGACCTCGGACACGCCCACCCCGGCGATCAGCGACGAGCCGACTGACGCAGAGGTGGTAAAGGACACTCCGACCGAGGAAACCGTGCCCGAAGACACCGGCGACATTACCCTGACCGAAGACACCATCGACCAGACCGAGGCGACGGGGATGACCACCTCACCCCGCCCGCGCCCGCGCCCCGATCTGGTGGCCGAGCCGGAACCCGAACCCGAACCGCAGCCCGAGGCCCCGACCGAGGTTGCCGCCGACACCCCGCCGGTGGAGGACCCGCTGGCCGACCTGCTGGACGAAGCCGTCGATACCCCGCCCGTCGACACCCCGCCGGTCGAAGACCCGGTCGCGACCGGCGGTCAGACCTTGCCGCAAGGTCCGCCGCTGTCGGGCAGCGAGATGAGCAATATCTCAAGCTCCATCGCGCGGAAGTGGAACCTTGGAGCGTCCTCCACCGATGCCATGCGGACCAAGGTCGTGGTCCGGGTCACCTTTGCCCCCGACGGCAAGCCGATCAACTTTGAGCTGATCGAGGCGGACGGCCCGACGCAGACCGCCATCGACAACATCTACCGCACCGCCCGAAGTGCGATCAGCCGCGCCCATGCCGATGGTGGCCTGGCGCTTCCCCCCGAGAAATACGACACATGGCGCGTCCTTGACCTCGTTTTCGATGCAAACGGGATGGCGCTGCGATGACCGGAACGAAGCTTGCGAATTCACTGTTCCCTCTGCAGCAGCAGTGGAAAAACTCCAGCAAAAGAGAGTGCGAGGCCCGATGATGTCCCTGCAGACCCGCCTTGGCAGCATCTGTCGAACCCTGTTGACGCTTGCCGCGCTGGCGCTGGCGACTACCCCAGTGCTGGCACAAGAGCCGCCGCGCATCATCATCGGCCAGCCGGTCATCGAACCGATGCCCATCGCCGTGCCGACCTTCGTCGACGAAGGCGGCGCGGGGGAGTTTGCGAGCGAGATCAGCCGGGTGGTGACCGCCGATCTGGAAGGCACCGGGTTCTTCCGCAACATCGGACCCGAAGCCTATATCAGCCGAGTGACCAGCTTCGAAGGCGGTATCGCGTTCGAGGATTGGAAGGCGATCAACGCGCAGGTGCTGGTCACCGGGGCGGTTTCGGTTTCGGGCGACCGGATCACGGTGAAGTTCCGCGCCTATGATGTGTTCAACGGCCAGGTGCTGGAGGGCGCGGCGTTGCAGTTTACCGGCACCACGCAGGGTTGGCGGCGGATGGCGCACAAGGTGGCCGACGCGGTCTATGCCACGAT